>DASVYO010000122.1:0-3472 GCA_036392135.1 Solirubrobacteraceae bacterium | reverse complement strand
CGCCGGCCCCCAGCTCGGCGCCGAGCCGCGCGGCCGGGCCGAGCTCCGGCGGCCGACGGCCTCCGAGGCTCTGGTCATCCTCCTGGCGGTGGCGGCACCCGTGGGGGCGATCCTGTACAGCCTGTTTCGTCCGAGCGTCTGGGGGGCGCGCAACGTGATCTCCTCCTGGCCCGCATTCGCCGTCTGCCTGGGCGCCCTGGTCAGCTGCCCCCGCGCGCCGCTGCGACTGCTCACCAGCGGCCTGCTCGTGGCCGGCTTCGCGATCGGGGGGGTCACGATGCTCTCGTCATCTGTGCACCGTCCTGATTACCACGGCGCCGTCGCCTATCTCAACCGCATCGATCCGCACGGGGGACCGGTGGCCGACCTGCCCGGGCCGACGCCGGGGCCGCTGGAGGAGACCGAGGCGGCGCTCGCACTGGCCGGCGTGGCCGCCCAGCATCCGGTCTTCAGGATCGGTACGCCGACCCTGCGCCAGGTGCTATCCGCGCCCCCCTATGCTGCGCTCAGCGCGCCCACGGGAGAAACGATCGCCCGCGAGGCGGCGGTGGCCGCCGGCCGGGGACCGCTCTTCCTGATCCTGCCGAGCGCGGTCCCGGTCACGGTGCTGGAGGCCGTGCGCCACCGCCATCTGCACAGCACCGCGAGCACCCTCGGCTATCTCGGTTCCTTTCTCGGCGCGCTGCCGGCGCGCTTGCGGTTCGTCAGCAGCCACACCAGTGCCGGGCTGGCGCCGGTGACCGTCTACGTGCTACGCGGCTGATCGAGCACCGGCCAGCCACTGTCCCCGCCCTGGCGTCGGTGACCGTTCACCGATGGGTCTGCGGATTCGCGCTCGCGGCGCTGCTCCTGCTCGGCGCGCTCGTGCTCGAGCACCTGACGAGCGGCCTGACCTTCTGGGCCGATGAGTGGGAGTGGATCCTCCACCGGCGCGGCTCGAGTCTGGCCACCTACCTGGCGCCACACAACCCGCATCTCTCGCTGGTCCCGATTGCCATCTACAAGGCGCTGTTCGCGATCGTCGGCCTGCGCCACTACTGGCCTTACCGGGCCCTGTTGATCGCCGACCAGCTGCTCTGTGTGACCCTCGTGTTCATCTACGCCCGCCGGCGGGTCGGGGCCTATGTGGCCGTGCTGGCCGCGGCCATGATCATGTTCTTCGGGCCCGGCTGGCAGGACCTCCTCTGGACCTTCCAGATCGGCTGGCTGACGCCGGTGGCGGCCGGGGTCGGAGCACTGCTGTTGCTCGATCGCCGCGACCGGCGTGGCGACATCGGGGCGTGCGCGCTGCTGATCGTCGGCCTGGCCAGTGCCGGGCCGGCCCTGGCCGTCGCCGTCGGGGTCCTGGTCGACGTGATCCAGCGACGCCGTCCCCGCGACCTGTGGATCCCCGGCGTCCCGATCGCCCTGTACGCGCTGTGGGCGGTCTTCTACGAGACCAGCTCGCTCGACATCCACGCGGTCCCCCGCCTGCCCGCGTTCGTGTTGCATGCCGCGGCGGGCGTGTTCAGCTCGCTGGCCGGCGTGGCCGCGATCAACGTCAGCACCGGGAACGGGGCGTTCATCAGCCGCGGCATCCCGATCCTGATCATCGCCGTGGCGCTTGGCGTGTGGCGGCTCGTGCGGCTGCGAAGAATTCCAGCGCGAGTGGTCACGCTGGCCGTGATCCCGCTCGCCTTCTGGGTCATCACCGGCGCCAGCCGGGCCTATATCGCCGTGAACGGCATGGTGTTCAGCTTTCCCAGCAACGCGAGCCGCTACCTGTATATCGGCGCCGTGTTCGTGGTCCTGCTGGCCGTCGAGCTGCTGCGCGGCTGGCGCCCGTCGCTGCCCGTGGCCGCCGTGCTGGGCCTCGCGGTCGCGGCCACGCTCGTCCCCAATCTGGGCACGCTGCACGACGGCTCGACCTTCCTGCATCAGGCCACCGACCAGACCGAGGGAGCGCTGGCCGGCCTGCAGATCAGCCAGCGGATCGTCGCCCCGACGTTCGTCTCCAACGGCTTCATCTTCGGCATCCTCACCGCCGGACCGTGGTTCTCGGCCGAGCACGAACTCGGCTCGGCGGCGGTCATTCCCGGGCCGATTCCCAAGCTTGACCCCAACGCGCGCCAGGCCGCCGACGGTCAGCTGATCCGTATCCAGGGCCTCGCCGTGCGCCCCCATCCGGCCGGACGGACAGCGCCCGGCTGCCTGCCCGTGCCGGCCGGGACGCGTCTCCTCACCCTGCCCCCGACCGGAATGACGGTGCGCGCAGGAACCAGGCCGGTGACGGTCGGGGTCGTGCGCTTCGCTCCCAGCGTCACGCCGCTCGGACGCCTGCCGGCGGACGAACTCACCCCGATGTCGGTGCGCGCGGACCTCAGCGCGACTCCCTGGCGGGTCCGGCTGAGCTCCTCCGCGCCGTTCGCGGTGTGCCGGGGGGCAGCCCCCGGGGCTTAGCCGCCACCGCACTACACTCCGCCGCCGTGTCCCCCTTCGAGCTCCACTATGACCCGATGGCCACCGACCCCGGACGCTGGGGTCACTCGCTGGGCAACCTGGCCGAGCTCGTGTTCGCGTGCCTCGACGCCGCCGCCCCGCGATCGCTGGTGGAGGTGGGAGCCTACGCGGGCGATCTGACCCGGATGCTGCTGGCCTGGGCGGACACGACCTCGGGCGTCAAGCTCGTCTCGATCGACCCCATGCCCCAGCCGGCGCTCGAGGCCCTGGCCGCCGAGCGCGACGAGCTCGAATTGGCTCGCCAGCCCAGTCATGACGCGCTGCCCCACATCGCCGGCGCCGACGCGTACATCGTCGATGGTGACCACAACTACTACACGGTGGCCGAGGAACTGCGGCTGATCGCCGAGGCCGCCGGCGAGCGGATGCCGCTGCTGATCTGCCACGACGTCGGCTGGCCCCACGCCCGCCGCGACAGCTACTACACGCCGGAGGCGATTCCGCCCGAGCATCGCCAGCCGATGGCGCAGGGCGCGTATCTGTTCCCCGGGGTGGAGGGCACTCACGACGGAGGGCTCATCTATCAATGGCCGGCCCGCCGGGAGGGGGGGCCCGCCAACGGCGTCCTGACCGCGATCGAGGACTTCCTGGCCGACCGCGACGACCTGCGCCTGGCGATCGTGCCGGCCTTCTTCGGCCTCGGCGTGATCTGGGACCGGTCGGCTTCGTATGCCGGCCGGCTCGAGGAGATCCTCGCCCCGTGGGACCGCAACCCGGTGCTGGCCCGACTCGAGGCCAATCGCGTCCTGCACCTGTCGGCCTGGCAGCGCGAGCAGGCTCGCTTTGCCTGGTGTCACGAAAACAGCCAGCGCAAGGACGCGTTCCTCCGCAAGCTCCTTCAGTCCGGGACCTTCGCCCTGGCCGTCGCCCTGTCGCGGCTGCGCCAGCGCGGAGCGCCGGCGTTCACCAAGCAGGAGATCCGCGGTCTCCTGCCCGAATCCGGGCGCTAGCTCAAGCTGCGGGCGCCGGACCG
>DASVYO010000121.1:0-19422 GCA_036392135.1 Solirubrobacteraceae bacterium | reverse complement strand
GCCCCGGCGCGGGCGGCACGCGCGCGCACGGCGCCGGCGCCGGGCGGCAGCAGCGCGCCACCGTCGTCGGGAAGCGGCACGCTCATGACCTCGACCAGCCGAAGCTCGAAGACCAGGTTCAGTGATTCGGGCCCCAACACGGTGACGTAGCCGGCCCCGGCCCGCATCGCCGCCTCGGCCGCCATGCAGGGTGCGCCGGTCAAGCCCAGCGAGCCGCCGCAGATGAGCACGCTGCCGGCGGCGAACTTGGTCGACTCGCGTCCGCGGCGCGGAATCGCGTCGAGAATCGCGGAGCTGATCAGGCCGATGCTCGGAGCCACCGGCGCCCCGGCGGGGATCCCGATATCGACCACCTCGACGTCGCCGGCGCGGCCCTTCCCGGGGGCGATCCAGAGCCCTGGCTTGGCGGCGTGAAAGGTCGCCGTGGCGGCGGCGCTGACCGCCGCCCCGGCCACCTCACCGGTCGAGGCGTCGACGCCCGAGGGGATGTCGCAGGCGATGACCACCGCCCCGGCGCCGCCGGCGGCGCTGATGGCGTCGATCGCCCCGGCCGCCGGCTCCCGCGGGCGGCCGGCGAAGCCGGTCCCGAGGATCGCGTCGACGACCGCGCCGGCCCCGTCGAGCCGGGCGGCGTCAAACGGCTCGGGCGCCGGACCCGGCAACCGCTCGAGGTTGGCGCGGGCATCACCGCGCAGCTCGCCCGGCGCCGCCAGCAGCAGCACGCTGACCTCGCGGCCCTGCTCGCGCAGACACCGGCCCACGACGAGCCCGTCGCCGCCGTTGTTGCCCTTGCCGCACACCACGACCACGCGGCCCTCAGGCGCCCGCGCCTGAACCAGCGCGGCGAGACCGGCGCCGGCCCGCTCCATCAACTCGACTCCGGGGATGCCGAGTCGCTCGATCGCCCAGGCGTCAGTGGCCCGCTGCTGCTCGGCGTCGGGTAGAGGCTGGAACCAGTCCGGGGCTGGGGTCACGATGGCTGAGTCCCCGGCTTGCGGCGGATCAGTCCTCACCGCAGGCGATCGCCACCGCTCCGGCCTCGCGCCGGGTGTGGGTGAGAGAGATGCTCACCTCGACGGCGAGCTCCGCCGCCCGCGCGGCGGGCGCCCCATGCAGGCGGACCCGAGGTGCCCCACCGTCGGAGATGACCTCGACATCCCGGAAGTCCCAGGTCTCCAGGCCGAGCGCCTTGGCCACCGCCTCCTTGGCGCAGAATCGGGCGGCGAGATGCTGTCCGGGCCGAGCCCGCGAGGCCGCGTAGGCGCGCTCGCCGTCGGTGAACAGGCGCGAGGCGAGAGCCGGACGCCGTTCGAGGGCCCGCTCCAGCCGCTCGATCTCGAGCAGGTCGATGCCGACCGAACGGTGAGCCAACGCCGCAGCGACCCCAGCCGCCGGCCTCACTCGACCGTGACCGTCTTGGCCAGGTTGCGGGGCTGGTCGACGTTCAACCCCCGGCGACGGGCGATGTGGTAGGCCAGCAGCTGAAGCGGTATCACGGCCAGCAGCGGGGCCAGCATCCAGTCAGTGCGCGGGATCCGGATGACCTCGTCGGCGTGCTCGCCGATATCGAGGTCGCCCTCGGTGGCGATGGCGATCACCCGGGCGCCGCGGACGCGGACCTCCTGCATGTTGGAGATCACCTTGTCGCGGACCGGGGACTCGTTGGCCACCACGACCACCGGGGTGTTGTCGTCAAGGAGGGCGATCGGACCGTGCTTCATCTCCCCCGCCGCATAGGCGTCGGTGGCGATGTAGGAGATCTCCTTCAGCTTCAGCGCTCCCTCGAGGGCCACCGGGAGCCCGATGTGGCGGCCCAGGTAGAGGAAGAACGGCGCCGAGTGATGCGCCTCGGCGATCGTCTCGATGTTGGAGGTGTCGCGCTCGAGCAGCCCGGCGATCATGTGCGGCAGCCGCTTGAGCTCGGAGATGACGGGCTTGAGCTCGGTCCGGTCCATGGTTCCGCGTACCTCGGCCAGCCGCAGCGCGATCAGGTACATGGCGGTGATCTGGCTGACGAACGTCTTGGTCGCCGCCACCCCGATCTCGAGACCGGCCCGCGTGTACAGGACCCCGTCCGCCTCGCGGGTGATCTGCGAGCCCATGACGTTGGTCACCGCCAGCACGGCCGCGCCCCGCTCGCGGGCAGTGCGCATGGCCACCAGCGTGTCCAGGGTCTCCCCGGACTGGGAAATGCCGATGACCAGGTCGTCAGGACCGACCACCGGGTTGCGGTAGCGGTACTCGGAGGCGACGTCGACCTCGACCGGGACCCGCGCCCACTGCTCGATCGCGTAGCGGCCGATCAGGCCGGCGTGATGGGCCGTTCCGCAGGCCACTATGACAATCCGCCGGACGCGTTGGAGCAGGGCATCGTCGACCGGTCCCAGGTCGCCCAGGTCGATCCCCCAGCCGCGCGCCGCCCGCTCCCCAATCGTCTCGGCCACGGCGTCGGCCTGCTCGTGGATCTCCTTGAGCATGAAGGTGTCAAAGCCCTGCTTCTCCGCCGTGTCGGCGTCCCAGTCGATCTCGACGACCTCATGCTCGACCGGCTCGCCCGCCGGGGTGAAGAACTCGGTTCCCTCCGGGCGCAGGACGACGATCTCATCGTCGGACATGTACTGCACCCGCCGGGTGTGGCCGAGGAAGGCCGGGATTGCGGAGGCGATGAACTGCTCGCCCTCGCCGCAGCCGATGATCAGCGGACATTCGCGGCGGGCGCCGACCAGAAGGCCCGGCTCGTGAGCGCTCATGGCCACGAAGGCATAATGGCCGCGCAGCTCGCCGTAGGCGGCCCGGACGGCCTCGAACAGGTCGCCCTGATAGAGATGAGCGACCAGATGGGCGATCACCTCGGCGTCGGTCTCCGAGGTGAAGACCGCGCCCTCCTGCACCAAGCGCGCCTTCAGCGCGATGTAGTTCTCGACGATCCCGTTGACCACGATGTGGACGCTGTCGGTGGTGTCGAAGTGTGGATGGGCGTTCTCCTCAGTGACGCGCCCATGCGTGGCCCACCGGGTGTGACCGATGCCGGTCTGGGGCTGCGGCGCCTCGGCCGTGGCGACCACGCCGGCGGGGTCGGGGACGGCCGCGCCACGCCCGGCCATCGCGGAACGCAGCGCGTCCAGGTTCCCGACCGCGCGTACGGCGTCGATCCGGTCGCCGTCAAGGACGGAGATCCCGGCGCTGTCATAGCCACGGTATTCGAGCTTCTCGAGCCCCGCGAGCAGCAGGGGCCGGACTGCCTTCGGACCTACGTAGCCGACTATCCCACACATACCGAAATGCCTTCCTGTCAACTCGGGCCCCCGGTCGAACGCCGCCGGCCGAGCCATGGATCAGGAGACGATTCTACGTCAGGCCCCGTTCGCCTCCGCCGGGGCCGGCCCACGCCGGGGGTGGCGGCCGCTAACGGATCAGGCTCGGACCGAGCGTGGTCTGGACCGTGTCGACGAGCCGCCGGCACACCGCGTCGGTCTCATCGACGCTGGGCGCCTCGACCATCACCCGGATCAGCGGCTCGGTCCCGGAGGCCCTGACCAGGACGCGCCCACGGCCGTTCAGCTCCTGCTGCCCGCTCTCGATCGCCGCCAGCAGAGCGGACGACTGCATCGTCGTGCTGAGCGCCTGGCGGTCGGCGGCTCGGATGTTGACCAGGCGCTGCGGGAGCTTCTCCATCGCGTCCCGCTCGCTGAGGTCACGCCCGGCCAGTGCCTCGAGCGTGAGCAGGGCGCTGGCGATGCCGTCCCCGCAGGGACCAAAGCCGAGATCGATGATGTGGCCGGACTGCTCACCGCCGAGCGCCCAGCCGCGGCGGCGGAGCTCGTCGAGCACATAGCGGTCGCCGACCGCGGTGCTGGCGACCTCCACCCCGGCCTTGGCCATCGCGGCGTGAAAGCCGAAGTTGGTCATCACGGTGACCGCGACGCCGTCGCCGGGAAGGCGACCGTGGCGGTGCAGATGGAGCGCAGCCATGGCGATCAGCTCATCACCGTCCACCACCTCCGCCCGGCGATCCATGGCCAGAACCCGATCCCCGTCGCCGTCAAAGGCGAACGCGATGTCGTGATCACCCTGGCGCATGCGGGCGCCGATGGCCTCCAGATGGGTCGAGCCCACGCCGGCGTTGATGTTGCGTCCGTCCGGTTGATCGGCGATCACCTCGACGGTCGCCCCCAGGCGGCGGAAGATCTCCGGCGCCACCCGGTAGGTGGCCCCGTTGGCGCAATCGAGGAGCACCCTCAGCCCGGCCAGGTCCAGGTCCTGGAAGCGCCCGTGGAGCTCCCGCAGATAGTCCTCGAGCGCGCCATGCAGCACGTCCACGGAACCGATCCGCGGCGGCGTCGCTGCGGGCGTCCCCAGAGCGCTCTCGATCTCGTGCTCGGTGTCATCGTCGAGCTTGAACCCGTCGGCGGCGAACAGCTTGATCCCGTTGTCCTCATAGGGATTGTGAGAGGCCGAGATCACGGCAGCCATCTGCAGGCCATGGCGGCGGACCAGCAGCGGCGCGGCCGGAGTGGGAAGCACGCCCGCGAGCAGGGCATCCCCGCCGGCAGCGGTGACGCCCGCCGCGATGGCCGACTCGAGCATCGGACCCGATTCCCGCGTGTCGCGCACGATCAGGACCTGGGGCCGCTCGTGCCCCCCGTGGGCGACAGCGGCGCGGGCCAGCGAGAGGGCGAGCTCGGGGGTCAGAAATTCTCCGGCGCGGCCACGGACGCCGTCCGTGCCAAAGAGCTGGCGCGGCATGCCGGACGAGGCGGCCTAGCGCTTGGAGAACTGCGGGCGCTTGCGCGCCTTTTTCAGGCCCGCCTTCTTGCGTTCCTTGACGCGCGGATCGCGGGTCAGGAAGCCCCGGCGCTTGAGCTCACCACGGAGGTTGGGGTCGGCCACGATCAGGGCGCGGGCGATGCCGTGACGCAGCGCGCCGGCCTGGGCGGCCACCCCGCCGCCGTGCATCCGGGCGACGACGTCCATCCGGGAGTCATAGCCCACGGTCTCCAGCGGCTGGCGGATGACCCGCTGCAGGGTGTCGCGGGGGAAGAACGCGTCCAGGGCCTTGCCGTTGATCGTGTAAGACCCGGTGCCGGGCTTGATGATCACGCGGGCGACGGCGGTCTTGCGCTTGCCGGTGGCGGTGTAGCGTGCGCCCGCGGCGAGGTCGATGGCCGCGTCGGCGATCGGCTGAGCCTCCTGGGTGGAGTCCTCATCCCCGGCCAGAGCGGCCAGTTCCGCATCCGCCTCGGCCGCGGCGCGAGCCTCCGCGTCCAGGAACTCGGCAGTCTCGGAGACGATGTCCGGAATGAGGTCGGCGCCGGGAATCTCGGGGCGCTGGCGGGGGGCGGGCGCCTCCTCTTCCTCCTCCTGGTCGTCCTCCGGCTCGGCTGACCGAGCGGCGACAGCGTCAGTCTCGGCTGCGGGCGCGGCATCGGCTGCGGGCGGCGCGGCCTCCGCGGCGGGCTCAGCCGCCGCGGCCTCCTCAGCCGTCTCGGCGGGAGTCTGCGCGGCCGTCTCGGCCGGGGCCGGCTCCACCGTCTCGGGCGTAACGTCCTCGCCGGCGGTCTCGGGGTTGCGCTGCTCGTCCTCGGGGGGGTCGACTTCGGTCAAGACGCGATCTCCATCGGTTGCGGCTGCTGGGCGGCGTGCGGATGGTCGGGACCCGCGTAGACCTTGAGCTTGGTGATCTGCCGGCGCGCCAGCCGGTTGCGCGGCAGCATGCCCTTCACGGCCAGCCGGATGACTTCCTCGGGCCGGCGCTCGAGCATGTCGTTCAGGCTTCGGGACTTGAGCCCGCCCGGGTACCCGGAATGGCGGTAGTAGCGCTTGTCCTGAAGCTTGTTCCCGGTGACGGCGATCTTCTCGGCGTTGACGACGATCACGAAGTCGCCGGTGTCGACGTGCGGCGTATAGGTCGGCTTGCGCTTGCCGCGCAGCGCATCGGCGATCTGCGTCGCCAGCCGGCCGAGCGTCAGCCCGGTGGCGTCGACGACGAGCCAGTTGCGCTCGCGGTCTGAAGGTTTGGCTACGTAGGTCTTCATGGCACGCACAAAGCCGCGCAGAAAAGGGCGCGGCCGGGTTCGATGATAGTCAATCCCCGCGGGTAAACGAGGATCGGCAATTTCCAGCGCCGCCCGGCCCGAGGACGTAGGCTGCCATCGGTGCCCGCCTCGCTCCGTCTGCGCCGCCTCGGCTATCGGCTGGCCTACCGGCTGCTGACCGCCTGGTGGTTCGTGCGCCGACCGGATGCCGAGGGTGTGAAGTGCCTGTTGACCCATGGTCAGGAGGTGCTGCTGGTGCAGCACACCTACGGACCCGCGGTGTGGGATCTGCCCGGCGGCGCGGTGAAACGTGACGAACCGCCGCTGACGGCGGCCGGGCGGGAGATGGCGGAGGAACTCGGCATTGCGGACGCCGACTGGCAGGCCGCCGGAACCATCCACGGTCGCCAGAGCTTCCGGCGGGACACGATCCATTGCTTCCGGGCCGAACTGCCCTCGCGGACGGTGGCCCCGAACGCGGCCGAGCTGGCCGAGACACGTTGGTTTCCCCGTCGCGCGCTGCCCGATCCGCTCGGTCTGTACGCCGCGGCCCTCCTCGGCGAGCGTCGCCGATGAGGCGGCTGCGGCTGGGACTGGCCGTGCTGGGGCTGAGCGCCGCCTGGGTCCCGGCGGCCGGGGCCGGAATCCTCCCGCCCCTGCCCGTGCCCCTTCCGCCGCTCCCGGTGGCCCCATTGCCCGCGCCCGGATCGGGCGGCTCCACGGCCGGAAGCCCGGCCACCCCGCCCCCGCCGCGCCCCTCGCGTTCGCCGCCGTCGAGCTGCGCCGATCAGTCCGTGCCGGGCGTGATCCCGTTCGCGCTGGCCGTGTTCCCCTGTGATTTCCCCGATCCGATGGTGCTGCAGGCCGGCGGTGCCTGGTATGCGTACGCCAGCGCCACCGGCTGGGAGCCCGGTGGGCATGCCTTTCCGGTGCTGCGCTCCACCGACCTGCGGCACTGGCGCTTTGTCGGGGACGGCCTGACCAGCCCTCCGCGATGGAGCTCGGGGGATCTGTGGGGCCCGAGCGTCCTGTCCTGGCGGGGCCGTTACCTGCTCTTCTACAGCGCCCGGGTCCACGGCGGCGGCCTGCACTGCCTGGCCGTGGCCACCGCCCCCACACCGCAGGGCCCGTTTCAGACCGTCCGTCGCCTGGCCTGCCGGTCGGGCCGCGAGCGCGGCTACATCGACCCCGCCCCGCTGATCGCCCCGCGGCGACGCCCGTACCTGTTCTTCTCGGTCGACCGCCCCCGGCATTCGATCTCGGCGCTGCGGCTGAGCGCCGACGGCCTTCGGGTGATCGGCCCGCCCCGCACGATCCTGAGTGTGTCGCCGCGGTGGGGGGCCCTGCGCGCCAGGACCGTCGAAGGACCCTGGCCGCTGCATCGGGGTGCCTTCTACTACCTGTTCTACTCCGCCGGCTCGTGGAGCGCCGACTACCGCATGGCCTACGCCGTGTCGCGGTTCCCCCTCGGCCCGTACTTCGACTCGGCGCCGGTTCCGATCCTCAGCGGCTCGGCCCAGCTGCCCGCGCCGGGCGGCGGCTCCGTGCTGACCGGGCCCGGCGGACGGAACTGGCTCGCCTTCGCCGCCTGGAGCGCGCTGCCCGGCTACACGCGCGGGAGCCAGCGGACGATGCGGATCGCCCCGTTGCACTGGACGCCGCAGGGCATGCCCGAGGTGCTGCTCAGCGGAAGCTCGCCGCTGGCCCGCCTGAGCCCAGTCCGCGGCGGAGTCCCCTACTCAGTGGGTCTGGGCGCCGGCCGCCGGGCCGGGCTCATTCCCACTCGATCGTGCCCGGCGGCTTGCTCGTGATGTCGAGCACGACCCGCCCCACCGGGCGGATCTCGTTGATCATCCGCGAGGCGATCTGCTCGAGCAGGTCATAGGGCAGCCGGGCCCAGTCCGCGGTCATGGCGTCATCACTGGTCACCGCCCGGATCGCGATCACATTGCCGTAGGTGCGCTCATCACCCTGGACGCCGACGGTGCGAATGTCGGGCAGCACGCAGAATGATTGCCACAGCTCGCGATACAGGCCCGCCTTGCGGATCTCGTCCTGGAGGATCGCGTCGGCCTCGCGCAGCGTGTCCAGGCGCTCGCGGGTCGCCTCCCCGCCGACCACGCGGATGGCCAGACCCGGCCCCGGAAACGGCTGGCGCCAGACAAGTCGCTCGGGCAGCCCGAGCTGCGCGCCGACCGCCCGCACCTCGTCCTTGAACAGGGCCCGCAGGGGCTCGACCAGCTCGAACTCGAGGTCCTCGGGCAGGCCCCCCACATTGTGGTGCGACTTGATCGTCGCGGTGCCGGTACCGCCCCCGGACTCGATCACATCGGAGTACAGGGTCCCCTGGACCAGGAATCTCACATCATCGAGGCGCGCAGCCTCCTCCTCGAACACGCGGATGAACTCGGCCCCGATCAGTTTGCGCTTGCGCTCGGGATCGGAGACCCCGGCCAGCTTGGCCAGAAAGCGGTCCTCGGCGTCGACGGCGACGAGCGGCACCTTGAAGTGGTCGCGGAAGGCGCTGATGACCTGCTCGCCCTCGTTCTTGCGCATCAGGCCGTGGTCCACGAACACGCAGGTCAGGCGATCACCGATGGCCCGGTGGACAAGCAGCGCGGCCACGCTCGAGTCCACCCCGCCGGACAGGCCGCAGATCGCCCGTCCCTCCCCGACCTGGGCTCGGATGCGCTCGATCTGGTCCTCAATCACCGAGGCCGCGCTCCACGTCCCCGGGCAACCGCAGATCTCCTTGAGGAAGTTGTCGAGCACCTGCTGGCCATACGGAGTGTGGACCACCTCGGGATGGAACTGGATCCCGTAGATGCCGCGCTCGGTGCTCTCGAAGGCGGCGACCGGCGAAGCGGTGGAGGAGGCCAGCGCGGCGAATCCCGGTGGCGGTGCGAACACCGTGTCCCGATGGGACATCCAGCACGACTGCTCGGGCGGGGTGCCCGCCAGGAGCCGTCCGGCCTCGCCGACGGTCAGCTGCGAACGCCCGAACTCCCCCACCTCGGCCCCCTGAACCTCGCCCCCCAGAGCCAGTGCGATCAACTGCATCCCGTAACAGATGCCGAGCACGGGGACGCCGAGCTCGAGCAGCTCGGCTTCGAGGGGCGGCGCCCCGTCGGCGTAGACCGACGCGGGCCCTCCGGACAGGATCACGCCCCGCGGACGGCGGCGAGCCACCTCCCGGGCGCCGACGTGATGGGGCAGCAGCTCCGAGAACACCCCGCATTCCCGCACCCGGCGCGCGATCAGCTGCGAGTACTGACCGCCGTAATCGAGCACGACGACCTCGTCGGTGGAGGCCGGGACGTCCGGGCGCACGTCCTCGACGGGCACCTCCGAGGTGGAGCCCGTGGGGGCTACGAGCTCTGCGTCTACGGCTGGGCCGTTATTCGGCGGCGACACCGACCGCCGCTGCCCGCGCGCCCATGCCCACACCCTGCTCGCGCTGGAGGTGCTTGCCCTCCGTTTGCAACGCGGGCGCCACCATCAGCTCGGCCCGGTTGAACTCGGCGATGTCGCGATAACCGCAGGTCGCCATCGAGGTCTGCAGGCCGCCCATCAGATTGAACGTGCCGTCGTTCTCGCGGGCCGGGCCTTTGATGATCTCCTCGAGCGTGCCGTTCTGGGTGGTGACGACCCGCGTGCCCCGCGGAAGCGTGGGATGGAAGGTGGCCATCCCCCAGTTGTAGCCACGGCCCGGGGCCTCGTAGGCGCGCGCCAGCGCCGAGCCGAGCATGACCGCGTCGGCGCCGCAGGCGATCGCCTTGGCGATGTCGCCGCCGTTGCGCATTCCGCCGTCGGCGATCACCTTGACGTAGTCCCCCGTTTCCAGCATGTGCTGCGAACGCGCGGCGGCCACGTCGGCGATCGCCGTGGCCTGCGGCACGCCGATGCCCAGCACGCCGCGGGTCGTGCAGATCGCTCCGGGACCGACCCCGACGAGGACGCCGGCGGCGCCGGTCCGCATCAAATGCAGGCCGGTGTGGTAACTGGCGCACCCACCGACCACGACCGGCGTCGGCGCCAGCTCGCGGATGAACTCCTTGAGGTTCAGCGGCGGCCGGGTCTCGTCGAGCGAGACGTGCTCGGCGGAGACGACCGTGCCCTGGATCACGAGGATGTCGAGACCCGCCTCGAGCGCGACCTCGTAGTAGGTGCGGACCTTCTGGGGGGTGAGCGAGGCGGCCGCCACGACGCCGTGGGCCTTGATCTCCTGGATCCGCTTGGCGATCAGCTCGGGCTTGACGGGCTCGCGATAGATGTCCTGCATCTCGCGCGTGGCGATGTCCCGCGAGAAGGTGGAGATCCGCTCGAGCTGCTCGTCGGCGTCCTCGTAGCGCGTGTAGATCCCCTCGAGGTTCAGAACGGCCAGGCCGCCGAGCTTCCCGATCAGACCGGCGCTGTCAGGGGAGACGACCCCGTCGAGGGCCGCGGCGAGCAGCGGCAGCTCGAACCGGTAGGGCCCTAGCGTCCACGAGATGTCGACGTCGTCGGGGTCCCGAGTGCGCCGCGAGGGCACGATCGCAATGTCGTCAAAACCGTAGGCTCGACGGGCTTTCTTGCCTCTTCCAATCTCTACTTCCATCGCTGCAGCGTAGACCTCGGGTCGGACGAACGGGACGCCGCACGGCGGCAACCAATGCGGGCTTCGATGCTAGCAGTGACCACCGGCCCGTCCCCGGCCGCAGAGCATCAAGAAGCCGCATCGAGCGGACCCAGAGCACCACCTCTGCGCCCGCCCGCCAATCCCCGGACGTGGGAGCGCGGTCAGCCGATCTCGGCCAGGCCCAGTCGCTCGGCCTGGACCTCGCCGAGCAGACGCTCGACACGGGTCGCGTCGATGATGCCGGCCCCGAAATGCTGGGTCGATTCGGCACCGCAGGCCACGCCGAAGCGAAGGCAGTCGATCGGCGTCTGGCCCTGATAGCGGGAGGCCACGAAACCGGCCAGGAAGGCATCGCCGGAGCCCACCACCGAGCGGGCCTCCTGCTCCTCGATTTGTACGCGGAACAGCGTTGAGGTGCCGTTCTCCATCAGGCGCGCGTAGCACCCGTCGGTCACGGTCATGATCGCTTCCCTGGCCCCGAGCCGGATCATCTCGCAGACGGCGCCGGCCCGATCGTCGACGTCGTTGAACTCGTGGCCGACCAGCTCCTCGGCCTCGAGCTCGTTGGGCGAGACCAGATCGGGCTCGGCGCGGATGGCCAGCCGCAGGGGCTCGCCGTCGGTGTCGATGATCGTCGTCACCCCCAGCCGCCGGACCTCGCGGATGAGCGAGAAGTAGACGCCCTGATCGACGCCGCGGGGCAGGCTGCCGGCGAACACGCAGATGCTCGCGCCCTGGGCCAGATACAGCAGCTTCTCCCGGAACAGCTGCAGCTCCTGGGTGGAGACCGCCGGTCCGCGCTCGTTGATCTCGGTGTGCAGGCCGGTGGTCGGGTCGAGCACGACGGTGTTGGTGCGCGACTCGTCCAGGATGCGGACGAAGTCGTTGAGGATCGATTCCTCACCGAGCGCCTCGACGATCCGCGTGCCGGTCGCGCCGCCGGCCAGTCCGGTCGCGATCACCGGCTGTCCGAGCTCCTTGATCGCCCGGGCGATGTTGACGCCCTTGCCGCCGGCCATCGTCGTCTGATCGACGGTTCGGTGCCGGCGCCCGGGCGTGAAGCTCGGCACCTCGAGCGTCTTGTCGATCGCCGCGTTGAGGGTGACGGTGATGATCATGCCGGTCTCAGGCCTCGCTTGTCCCTCGTGCGTCGACGCTGGCGCACACGCAACGCTAGCGCGACTCCACCGCCGGCGAGCAGGATCACCACCAGCAGCGGCAGGGGCCGGAAGATGAACCCGGCCGCGATGCTGAGGGGGCTGACCTCGGGCAGCGCCCGGGCCAGCAGCAGGCGGACGCGGGCCGCCGCGCGACCGTTGACGAACACGGTGGCCGTGCCGAGCACCGCGTGCCGGGGCAGCGGGCCGGTGAGCTGCTGCGGGGCGCTCACCTTCAGCCGCACCGCCGCGCCCCGCGGGACCACCTGGCGGACAGCGCCGGCGGCGATCAGCGGCGCGCGCCGGCCCGAGCGGTACTGGATCGAGGGCCTGGCCAGGATTTCACCGCTCCGGACCGGGGTCAGGAGACGGAAGTTCGCGAACCCGTAGTCGAGCAGAGCCAAGGCGTTGGCATCACGGCTGGAGGCAGATGCGGTGCCGAGCACGGCGTCGGTCAGTCTCATCCCCTCGCGCTCGCCGGAGGCGACCAGGACGTAACCGGCGGCCTGCGTGTGGCCGGTCTTGACACCATCGATCCAGGAGAACCGGCCGACCAGGTCGTTGCGGTTGATCACGTCGCGGACCTGGTTGCCTGACTGCAGGACCGCGCGCGGGAGCGCCATGATCTGGTCCAGGAAGGGCGAATGCGTCATGTCGTAGGTGGCCAGCTTGACCAGGTCGGCCGCCGTGGAGTAGTTCCCCGGCGTGTCGAGCCCGCTCGGCGTCGAGTAGTGGGTCTGGCGCAGCCCCAGCGCCCGTGCCTGCACGTTCATCATGCTCACGAAATGGGCCACGGCGGCCGCCAGCGAGCCGTAGCCGGGGCCCCGGCCGATGTTGTAGGCCAGGTCCTCGGCCGCATCGTCGGCGCTGGGCAGCATCAGCGCGACCAGCAGGTCTCGCACGGTCATCCGCTCACCGGGCACGAGGCCGATCTGGGAGTCGGAGGGCGCCGCGTAGTAGTTGGGTGCGCTGAACACCGTGCCCAGATCGTGGACGTGCTGGAGCACGACGAGCGCGGTCATCAGCTTCGTCGTGCTGGCGATCGGCAACTCACTGTCGGCATTGGCGCCGTACAGCGTCTGCCCGGTCTGCGGGGCGATCAACACCCCGGCGCGCGCGGTCAGGACCGGTGGCGCCGCCGCGGCCCGAGCGGGCGCCCACGCACTGGCCACCGCCAGGGCCAGCACGAGCGCCAGGGCAGGCCCGAGCGCGGGCCGGCGGGCCGGCACTCGGCGCGGCGCGTGAAGGAGCCGCCGATCGGCACCGGCGGCGCTGCGGACGCGGCTGGCGGCCGCTGGCCAAGTCACCGGCGCAGCCTCAATCGTTGCCCGGTCTGAAGGCTGTTGGGGCTCAGATTGGGATTCAGATTGGTGATTTGAAACAAGCTGACGTGGGTCTTGATGGAGATCTGACTCAGCGTGTCGCCGGGCTTTACGACGTAGAACCGCGGCGTCCTGCGCGATTGGTGATGCCCGTTCCCGCTGCTCAGTATTCCGACGGGCGGCGATGCTGCGCGCGGGTGCGACTCCAGGCCGGATTGGACGATCAGGTACGTCGCCACGGCCACGGCGGCGAGGGCGATCGGCGCCAAGTAGCGCGCGCTTTTAGCCACCATCGCATCGGCGATCATACCGGCGCCTGCCGACGGTCCTCGCCGAGTGTGTCTAGTGCGACAACTTCCAGGCCAGCTCGCGCAGACGGGCGGCCTCATCGCCCGCCGCCGAGCCCGGCCCGTGGCCCGAGCGCTCGTAGGCGAACACGATTCCCCGAGAGGAGGAGACCAGCCCGCCCGCCGGCCCGGGCATGAAGGCGGCGGCGAGATCCTGCACACGCCCGCCCTGGGCTCCGACTCCGGGAAGCAGGAACGGCGCCGTCGGCATCCGCGCGCGCAGCCGCTCGAGGTGCTCGGGGGCGGTCGCGCCGGTCACCGCCCCGACGTCGCTCAGTCCGGTGCGGCCGCCCTCATCATCGAGCGTCCGGACCAGCTCCGCCAACCGGTCGCTGACCGTGCCGCCCGAGGCGAGCTCGAGGTCCTGGATATCGGCCGCGCCGGGATTCGAGGTCCGGACGAGCACGAACAGGCCGGCCGCGGCGCTGCGTCCGATCTCGGCCAGTGGCCGCAGTGAGTCCAGGCCGAGCAGCGGGTTGACGGTCAGGGCGTCGGCCCCCAGCCCCGGGACGGACCCGAACGGTGTCTCCGTCGCGCCGAAAAAGGCCTGGCCATAGGCGCGGGCGCTGACGTCGATGTCCCCTCGCTTGCCGTCACAGATGACGAGCAGGCCCCGGGCCCGGGCGTCGGCGGCGAGCGTGGCCAGCGCCGACCAACCGGGAGCTCCCAGCCGTTCGAAGCAGGCCACCTGGGGCTTGACGGCCACGCACTGCTCAGCGGTCGCGTCGAGGACCAGCCGGCAGTGAGCCGCGACGGCGCGGGCGGCCCGCTCGGCCGCCGAGCCATCGCCGGCGGCGTCGAGGGCGGCCGGCCACAGCCGGGCGGGATCGGGATCCAAACCCAGCACCAGCTGGGACTCCCGCTCCTGTACCCGCCGGGCGAGGCGTTCGCCAAAGCGCTGACCGCCGTGACCGGGAGGGGTGGAGGCGAGGCGCTCGCTCGCCAGTACCCCGGGATCACTCACGTCGAACTCCGGGGGTTCACGCCCTCACGACTCACGGGGACGGGACGGCCGCGGCTCACCAGCGCGGGCGCGACCGGACTCGCCGCTGTACGGGACGGACCGGTGACGCGCCCTGGCGCTGCCGTGAGCGGGACTACTTGACGGCCTTCTTGAGGCCGGCGCCCGCGGTGAACCGCGGAACGCGGGAAGCCGCGATCTGGATCTTCTCGCCGGTGGCGGGGTTGCGACCCTCGCGAGCACTCCGCTGCGAGACGCTGAACTTGCCGAAGCCGGAGAACGTCACATCACTGCCGCGCTTGAGTGCGCTCTCGATCGTCTCGAGCATGGCGTCGACGGCATCGCCGGCGTCCTTCTTGCTCAGTCCGGCACGATCAGCTACCTGATCTACGAATTCAGATTTCGTCACTGCTCCTCCTTCAACTTGGATGGAATCATCGACGCTAACACGGTCTGCGGACGACGGTGGCGCCCGTTCCCACCGGCCCAGTCCCATTGTCTTGCCAGCAACCTCGGGGCTTAGACCCATCGCGCGGGAGAATCCCGCAAATAGCGAGAAAACCGTAGCCGTCCCCGAGCCGATGGGCACCGTAGCGGCGCGAGTCGTCGGGGCTCCGCCGGGCCGCGACGGCGCTTGCACCCGCCGCCGGCTTCGGGTGCGGACCCGGGGCGAGCGGGCCCGCCATCTCCACCAGCGGCCAGAATAGGCGCGTGGATCTCGCCCGCATCGGATGGATCGTGACCGTGCTCGCCTGTCTGGTGGCCGTCCTCATCCTGCTCGTGCAGGGCTACTACGGCTACGCGCTCGTCACCTTTGCCGTGGCCGTCTCGGCCGCCTTCAACCTGACCTGAGGCCGGCGCAGGCAGGTCAGGCTTCGCGGTGCTCGGTGAGCAGAACCTCACCGGGACGCACACGATCCTCGGGCTCGAGATGGATGAGCACGTCGGCGCCCCGCAGCCGTCCGCCGATCATGTCCTGCAGCTCATGCGCGGTCCGGTGGGCCGCCTCGAGCGAGGTACCCTCGCGAAACTGGACGTGAAGGTCGACGTAGCGGCGCGAGCCCGCCCGGCGGGTGCGCAGCTCGTGGTAACCGACCACGCCGCGACCGGCGAAGGCGGCGATCGACTCGCGGATCGCCTCGACCTCGGCGGGCGGCAGGGACTCGTCGACCAGCACGCGGAAGGACTGCAGGAGAAGCCGCACGCCGGTGGTGACGATGACCAGCGCGACGGCCAGCGCGACCACCGGATCGATCCACTGCGCGCCCGTCGCGGCGACCAGGATGAGGCCGACCAGGACGGTCGCCGAGGTCAGGGCGTCGGTGCCCAGGTGGGCGGCATCGCTGGCCAGCGCGGGCGAATCGGTGCGCCGGGCGGCGCGGGTGAGACGGAACGACACCCCGACGTTGACCAGCAGCGAGACGGCGACCACGGCGATACCGAACCCGATCGTCTGGACCCGGTGATGGCCGACCAGATGACGCACCGCCTCGAACGCGATCGCCGCCGAGCCGACCAGGATCAGGATTCCCTCGATCGCCGCGGCCAGGTTCTCGATCTTCTCGTGGCCGTAGCGATGGGACTCATCAGCGGGCGAATCAGCCTTGCGGACCGAGAAGAAGGCCACGATCGAGGCGACCAGGTCGATGCTCGAGTGGACCGCCTCGGTCAGCAGCGAAACCGACCCGGTGATCGTCCCGGCCACGACCTTGAGCAGGATCAGGGCCGAGTTCGAGACCACCGACAGGGCCGCCGAGCGCTGCTTGAGCTCCCCCTCCGGGCCCCAGTCCGGGCCGGTGTCGAACGCCGGCATCAGGCGGCGCCCCGGGTTGCCAGCAGCGCCCGCACGGCCCGCCCGCGGTGGCTGATCAGGTCCTTCTCGGCGTCGCTGAGCTCGGCCATCGTGCGGCCACTGGGCTCATCGGCGGGCACGAACGCCGGGTCATAGCCAAAGCCGCGGTCACCAGCCACCCGCGCAGCGACCACCCCGCGGCACTGGCCGAAGACGACCGTCTCGACGCCGGCGTCGGGATCGACGAGGGCCAGCGCGCACACGTAGCGCAGGCCGCTGCCCGCCGGTGCCTGCGCGAGCAGCTTGTCCAGATTCTCCCGGTCGGTGGCCTCCGGACCGGCGAAGCGGGCCGAGTAGACGCCGGGGCGCCCGTCCAGAGCATCGGCCTCGATCCCGGAATCATCGGCGATCGCCACCCGGCCCGTGGCCGCGGCGGCGGCGCGCGCCTTCGGCAGCGCGTTGGCGGCAAAGCTGTCCCCCACCTCGGGTGGAAGCTCGACATCGTCGGGCAGCGGCGCCACCGTGATCCCGGCCGGGGCGAGCAGACGCCCGAACTCGCGCAGCTTGTGCGCGTTGCGGGTGGCCAGCACGACGGAGCCCGGAACTCCGCTCATCGGCGCTGACCCCACGAGGTCATGGGCCTCATCCGCGTTCAGGGCTCGACGGGAACGACGGTTTCGTCCTGCAGCGCTCGCAGCGCGTCGATCCCCCCGGCGGCCAGCGCGAGCAGCTCGTCCAGGTGGGCGCGCGACAGCGGCGTGCGCTCGGCCGTGGCCTGGACCTCGACCAGGCCCCCGCCGCCGGTCATGACCACATTGGCGTCGACCTCGGCCGTCGAGTCCTCGGAGTAGTCGAGATCGAGCAGCGGCGTGCCGGCGACGATTCCGCACGAGACCGCGGCCACCGAGCCGGTCAGAGGCGCTCGCTCGAGCTTGCCCTCAGCCACCAGCCGCTCGCAGGCCAGCCGGAGCGCCACCATCCCGCCGGTGATCGCCGCACAGCGCGTGCCGCCGTCGGCCTGCAGCACATCGCAGTCGATGTAGATGGTTCGCTCACCCAGGGCGGCAAAGTCGACGACCCCGCGCAGCGAGCGGCCGATCAGACGCTGGATCTCCACCGTCCGCCCGTCGGCGCGGCCCCGGCTGACGTCGCGCGACTTGCGCTCGGTGGTGGAGGCGGGGAGCATCCCGTACTCGGCGGTCACCCAGCCCCGGCCCGAGCCGGCCATCCAGCGGGGCACGCCCTCCTGGACCGAGGCGGTGCAGATCACGCGGGTCTCCCCCATGGAGATCAGCGCCGAGCCGTTGGCGGTGCGCACGAACCCCGGCTCGATCACGGCCGGCCGCAACTGGTCGGCGGCCCGTCCGTGGCTGCGGGTCGCGGCGGCGGTCATGCGGCCAGCCGGGCGCCCAGCTCCACGTGCTTCACCTCCCCCAGAGGCATCTGGAGAAAGCGCGTCCCCAGGGCGCGGAAGCTGTCCACGTCGCCGGTGCACTGAAAGCCGTAGCTGCCCTCGCCGGTCTGGGGATTGAGCCGGCCACGGGCGGTCAGGGCGCGCTCGACGCTGCGCGCCACACCGCGGCCCGAACTGACCAGCGTGACCCCGCGACCCAGGGTCCGCTGCAGCAGGGGAGCGATCAGCGGGTAGTGCGTGCAGCCCAGGATGACCGTGTCCACGTCCGCCGCGCGCAGCGGGGCGCAGTAGCCGCGCACCGTCTCGATCAGCTGCTGGTTGAACTCGAAGCCGGACTCGATCATCGCCGCCAGGTCCGGACAGGCCACGCTCTCCAGGTGGACATGCGGGTCGGTGGCGGCAACGGCCCGGTCATAGGCGCCGCTGGCCACCGTGGCCGTGGTGGCCAGCACCCCGATCCGGCCGGTGTGGCTGGCCGCCACCGCCATCTGGGTGGCGGCGCCCAGCACGCCGATCACGTCCACGCCGGAGCCGGAGCGCCCCAGATGCTCCTGCAGCGGACCCAGCGCGGCGGCGCTGGCCGAGTTGCAGGCCACCACGAGCAGCTTGCAGCCCTGCTCGAGCAGGTGGTCGGCGATCTCGATCGAGAAGGCGCTCAGCTCCCGAGCGCTGCGGCTCCCGTACGGCAGCCGGGCGGTGTCGCCGAGATACAGGTAGTCCTCGGTGGGGAGCGAGACCAGCAGCTCGTGCAGCACGGTGAGACCCCCGACGCCGGAGTCGAACACGGCCACGGGCAGTTGCGCCTGCACGGACATGGCCCTCATGGTGGCAGAGCGCTCGGCGCAAGTACGCTCGCCCCAGCCGTGCGCGTGCTGATCGTCACCAATATGTATCCGAGCCCCGAGCGACCGGCGCTGGGCAGCTTCGTACGCGACCAGGTGCAGGCGCTGCAGCGCATCAACGAGGTCGAGCTCGAGGTGTTTGCCTTTTCTCCCGGTGGGGCGCTCGGCTATATCCGGGCCGCCGGCCGGCTGCGCCGCCGTCACGGGGCCGGCGTCTTCGACGTGGTCCACGCCCATTTCGGCCTCTCGCTGTGGCCTGGGCTGGCCGCCGCGGGCCGGATCCACGCGGTCACCCTGCACGGCACCGACCTGGCTCACCCGCGCTCGCGGGCCATCACACTGCCCGGGCTCAGACGGCTCGAGCTGGTCGCCGCCGTGTCCGCGCCGCTCGCGGCCCAGATCCCGCGCTGGGCGTTGCGCCGTCCGGCCGCGGTCCTGCCGGTGGGCGTCGACACGCACCGCTTCCGGCCCCAACCGCGCGCGGCGGCCCGGGCGGCGCTCGGGCTCGACCCGGCGGAGCCGTGCCTGCTGTTCCCGGCCGATCCGGCGCGCCCGGAAAAGCGCGTTGACCGGGCCCGTGAGCTGGCCGGGCCGGTGCGCCTGCACACCCTGGGTGGAATCGCCCCCGAACAGGTCCCGTTGTGGGTCAACGCCGCCAACGCCGTGCTCGTTCCCTCCGACCGAGAGGGCTTCGGCCTGGCCGCACTCGAGGCCCTGGCCTGTGAGGTGCCGGTCCTGAGCACGCCGGTGGGCATCGCCCCCGAGGCTCTGACCGGCGTGCCAGGCGTGCTCTGCGCGCCGTACGAGCGGGCCCAGTGGACGCGCGCCCTGGCCCCTCACCTGGCCAGCCCCGACCCGCGCGTGGCGGGCCGGGCCGCCGCCGAGCGCTACTCGACCGACGCCATGGCGCAGCGGGTCCTGGCCGCCTGGCGCC
>DASVYO010000120.1:0-9691 GCA_036392135.1 Solirubrobacteraceae bacterium | reverse complement strand
CGAAGGATCGAACGAACAGAGTCCCCACGCTCTCCGGCTCCTCAACCAGTTCTCTAACACCGACCGTCACACAAAGCTTCCACTGTTCGCACACGGCGTCCAGGGCATCATGATCAAGTGGCAGTTTCCAGACGGGCAGTTCCGCGCTGGCGTCGGCTTCCCCGGGCCCGGGAACCTTCTGGAGGACCAGGCAGAGATCAAGAACGTTCCCCAGGGTGCCGTGCACGTGGAGAGCTACGGCACCCCCGAGATAGTGATCCGCACCACCATGAAGGACGCGCAGGGTCGGACCATGAACGTACCGATCGTTGAGTTCGTTGAGAACACGCTCACGTTCATCCGCCAGGAGATCCTGCCCGAACTCACCCCCCACGTCCGCGTGTCGGGGAAACGGCGCTAACACGCTCCTCATAGCGCCACGCCCGCGAGCGTCTGCTTGCCGTCGGACATTATACATACTCTGATGACATATGTGTGACCGCGCTCACAGAGTGGCGGGTACTGGCGGGTAGCACCAATAGACCCACGAAATCTGAGGAGCAAGCGTGACTGAGAAAGAACGTACGACCGGAGGCCTGGTCGGCAAGTTCATGGGCCGGGCCAAGGAGGCCGTCGGCCATGCCGTCGACAAGGATGACCTGGCCCGCGAGGGCCGGCTGCAGCAGGCTCAGGCGGAATCCGAGCTGGCCGCCCGCCGCGAGGCCGAGGAAGCGCAGGCCAGGGAGCAGGACGCTGTGACGCGCCAGCGTCAGGTGGAGGTGGAGGGCCAGCGCGACCAGCTGCGCAACCAGGTGGCGGCCGAGCAGCGCGAGCAGCAGATCGAGCGCGACCGGCGTCAGGCGCAGGCCAGCGCTGAGGCGCAGGCCGACCAGGAGCGCAAGGCCGCCGACCGCACCGAAGCGCGTGAGCGCGCTCAGGCCGAGCGCACCGTGGAGGGCGCCGAGCAGAGCCGGGTGGCGGCTGCCGAGCAGGCCAACCGGCTCGAGCGTCAGGCCAGCGAGGCCGAGCGCCGCGCCGAGAAACTCGATCCCGAGGAGGACCAGCGATGAACGCCCGCAACCTGAGCACCGCCGCCGTCGACAGCTACCTGAAGCTTTTGCGCCGGCCGGCCGACCTGATCGTCCGCCTGCTGCCCGGCCAGCGCACGGGACCCGGAGCCGTGGCCCGGATCACCGTCGAGCGCGTCGATGCGGCTACCCGGGCGAGCCTGGCCTCCACGCTGGGCGTCAACCTGACCGTCGATGCCCGCCGCCGTCAGGCCGCCGCCGACGAGCGCGAGCATGCGCTTGAGCTGCGGCGCCAGGCCTCCGAGCAGGAGACCCGCGCCGAGGCGCGCGTGCAGACCAGCAACCGCCAGTCCGCCCAGCGCCGTCGCCAGGCGGAGAAGGAGGCCGGAGGACGGCGTCGCGCCGCGACCCAGAAGGAGCAGACCCGGACGCGGCAGGCGGCCGAGACCGAACGCCGGCGCGCCCAGGCCAATCGCCGGCAGGAGGCCCAGGCCGAGGAGCAGATCGAAACCCAGACCGCACGGCAGGAGCTGCCCGCCGTCGAGGACCAGGCCCAGGCTCTGCAGGCAGCCGAGCTGGCCACGGCCCGTCGTCAGGAGGCCGAGCGCCTGGGCGAGGCGGCTGCCCGGGCCAAGGAGGAGCGCAAGGAGGAGCCGAACGGAACCGGTTCGCTCTAGGGGCCTTCCAGAATCGCGGGCTGGTTTCGGCGGCCGTCTCAGCCCCTCGGGCTGGGCGGCCGTCTCAGTCCGCCGGGCGGACGGCCGCCTCAGGCCAGCCGGCGGGGCGGTCGCCTGGCGAGCCAGCCGACGCCGACCGGAATCAGCGCCGCGAGGCTGAGCAGGGCGCAGATCTCGAGCGGGGTGGTGAACGCGCCGGTGACGGCGTGCACGATCAGCGCCTGCACCTGCGCCTGAAGGGCCACGAACTGGCGCCGGGTTGCCGGGTCGGCGCCCGTCTCGACGGCGGCGAAGGCGGGGGTGAGGTCGGGAAGCTGGCTCTGAGGGGCCCGCTGGTCGGCGGCGATCAGACCGGCCCCGAGCCGGACCTTGTCCACCAGTGAGCCGGGCCCGGAGATGATCGTCCGGGTGATGACGGGCACCGCCTGCCGGGGGGCGACGTTCAGCTGGTGGACCAGGATCGGCGTGAGCAGGACCAGCCCGAGGACGAGGCCGCCCTCGCGCGCGGCGACCGTGCGCGCCGCACGGGCGACCAGCGAGCCGTGGGTGTCAAGCGCGCGATGGGTCAGAGCCGGGAAGGCCAGACCCAGCCCCACCCCGCACAGACCCAGCATGAGCACGGCCAGCACGAGGTCGCGGTGCGAGATCAGCGACAGCCCGAACAGGCCGGCGGCCAGCACCACCGCGCCGGCGGCACCGCCGATCTCGGGCCGCCGCTCGCGGATCAGCTCACCGCTGATCACGGTGGCGACGGGAATCACCAGCAGGACGGCCGCGGCGCCGAGCGGGCTCACCTGCCAGACGTTGATCAGCAGCACCGTCGACAGGAAGAGGGCCCCGATCAGGCCGGCCGAGATGAGCAGCAGCGCGGCGTTGGCCAGCGGTGCGGACACTCCCCGCGTCCCGGACGGCGGAGCGAGGTCCGGCCACTCATCGGCCGTGGATCCGGCGGCCGCCTCGCCCGGGTGGCGGGTGCGAAGCGCCGCGAGGGCCGCGGCGGCCGCCACCGGGGCCTGGGCGAAGAAGATCGCCCGCCAATCGAACACCTGGGTGAGCAGCCCACCGATCGCCGGTCCGGCGCCGGCGCCGAAGGCGGCGGTTGTCGCCCAGCTGTGCAGGACCCGGCCGTCACGGTGAATCCCGCGGGCGAACATCGGGAGTGAGGAGCAGAGGAGCACCGCGCCGCCCACGCCCTGGAGGCAGCGAAACACGATCAGGACGGTCAGGTCGCCCGCGGCCCCGGAACCCAGTGACGCGAGCCCGAACAGGGCCAGCCCGCCGACCAGCCACTCCCGCCGGGCCAGCCGTGCCGCCACGGGCAAGACGAGCAGGGTGCTGGCGATCAGGGCCACGTTGTAGGCGGTGATCACCCAGGTCACGTGGGAGATCGACGTATGCAGGCGAACCACGATCTGGGGGAGCGCCAGCACGGCCACCGAGGCATCGGCGAAGGCCAGGGCGATGGCCACGCGCACCGACAGCTCGGGGCGGACCGGGGCGGCGGACTCGGCGGAGGTTGACGCGGCGATGGACATCGGCCGCAGCCTACGCCAACCAGCGGCGCCGTCCGGCCACGGTTGAGGGTGGCCAGCGAGGGTAGGCCCATGTCATGACGACAAGCCAACCGTTCCCCGTGCAGCTCGAGGTCCCCCAGCCCGGTGAGGCGCCCACCCCGGTCGTTCCCGATGCTCCGGTGACCCCGATCGATCCCGACCCGGGCACCCCGGCCAGCCCACAGAAGCCGGGCTTCGTGCCCCCCCCTGACGAGCCGGCCACCCCGATCGATCCCGATCCGGGCCCAAGTCCCACCCAGCCTGATCCCGAGCCTGCGCCGGCGCCGGATCCCGCGCCGGGCCCGGCGCCCCCGCAGCCCGACCCGGAGCCCGGCGCCGCCTGAACGGCTGATTCCGCGGGAGGATTACCCGGAAACCGACCACTGGGGCGCGCACCGCGGCCGGAAATCCGAGGTGCGCGCAGGATTACCCGGAAACCGACCACTGGGGCGCGCACCGCGGCCGGAAATCCGAGGTGCGCGCAGGATTACCCGGGCACGCTCGCCGCCCCGCGCCCGAGCCGCGCTAGATCTCCTCGTGGACGCCGATCGACCGCTCGAGCGCCTCTTCAGCATCGCCGCGATGGCCACGGCGATCCTCGAGCAGGGCGCCGGCGATCGCGTCCAGCTTGGTCTGCAGCGCGCGCTCGGCGCGGAGCTCGGAGTTCTTAAGGACCGCGACCAGGACGAGCGTGAGCGCGGACATCGCTCCGGCGGCACTCGCCTCGAAGCGATCGCTGGCCCCCAGGATCAGCCCGGACAGCCAGGCCACGATCAGGATCAGGCAGATCAGGAAGAACAGCGGCGAGCTGGCCAGGAACGACGCTCGCTCGGAGAAGCGGTCGAACGGACCCCGCTCGGCCTCGGTGCGGTCGGCGGGGTGCTCGAGCGCGCTGACGAACGGCTGACCCGCGCCGCGAATGCGGGAGCGCCGCCGGAAGCGGCCGTCTTTGCGAAGGGTTCGGGGTTGGGGCACATGGCTACCAATAGCAGGTGGTTTTTGCGCTGAGTGTGCCTGAGCACACGCGCTGGGCTGCGCGGCGCGCCACCGCAGACTGACCGGATTCCAGTGCCCCGCGGGCTAGCGCACACCGGCGGACAGGCCCTGCCGGTGGGGAAGGCTGGCCAGCGGTGGGCGCTCCTGGACCGGGACGGGGACGACGCGACCATCCTCCCAGGGCCGCAGATAGGCCCCACCGATCACGTTCCGGCCCGCGGGCAGCCGCCGTTCCACCGCGGCCAGGACCGCATAGGCCATCTCGCCCAGGGCGCGCAGCGGCTGATGCCGGTTCTGGCGTTGACCCAGGTCGCTCTCAGCCAGCGCGTCGAGGCCCTCGCGCCGCAGGGCGTCGATCAGGATGGCAATCTCGACGCCGTACCCGACAGGGAAGGAGAGGGCCTGGAGCAGCTCGCGGCGGGCTGCGAACTCTCCCGCCAGGGGCTGGGTGAAGCCGGCCAGACGGGGCTCGTGGAGATTGAGCAGCGGGCGGGCCATCAGCTCGGTCACCCGTCCGCCCTCGTCGGCCAGCGAGTGTGGGCCAGAGCTCAGCGGGCGTGCGAAGGAACCCTTGACCAGGCGCAGCTCGGGATCGCTGAGCAGGGGACCGAGCAGTCCCTGGAGATGATGGGGATGAGGGTCGCCGGTGTCGCCGTCCAGGAAGCAGACCAGATCTCCGGTGGCCACCGAGAGCGCCCGCCACATGGCGTCGCCCTTGCCGAGCGCCGGTCCGCGCTCGGGCTGGACCTCGTCCTGCTGCAGCACCTGGGCCCCGGCCGCCTGCGCCGCCTCGGCGGTTCCGTCGGGGGAGTCGGCGTCGATGACCAGCAGCTGATCGACCAGGTCGTGCTCGGCCAGCGGAGCGACCGTGCGCCCGATGACCGCGCCGATCGTCGTGGCGCAGCTCTTGGTGGGGATGACCACGCTGACTGACCGGCTGCCCTTGATCGCCGCCAGTCGCTCGGCCGGGAAGTCGGCGGCCCGGTAGCGGCGGTGCTCGAGCCAGCTGGAGACCTCGAGGTCCACGGCCAGGCCGCGGGAGGCGCGCCCGCGCGAGCGCGCCGAGGTGAGCACCCTGACATCGGCGGCGCGCAGGATCGGGACCCCGTGGGCGTCGAGCCGGCTGGCGAAGGCCTGGTCCTCAAGCGCGCTCAGCGGCTCGAGCCCGCCCACCTGGCGGTAGGTCCCGGCGGTGATGCCGATCGAGGCCCCGGCGAAGTGGTGATGAGCGGCGGCCGGATCGGTCTGCCGCACCCGGCTCAGCCGGTCGCTGGCGTTGCGCTCGCGGCGGCGCCGCACGCCCGCGGCCAGCCCCTGTAGCTCGTCCGGATCGATCTCCACCAGGCCGGCGATCGCGCGCGCCCCCCCGCGCAGGTGATCCAGCTGACGCTCGAGCCAGTCCGGGGCGGGTCGCGAGTCGGCATCGGTGCAGGCGATCAGCCCGTCCGGCCGCCCGGCGGCGATCAGCTGCGCGGCCGCAGCCTCCATGCCCAGGCGGCGGGCGGCGCCGGCGCCCTCGCCGGCACCGGGAATGGTGTCCAGGGTAAGTCCCAGCTCGCCGGCCACCCGGCGGGCGACGCGCTCGGTCCGGTCTACGCAGGCGTCGAGGACGAGGATGATCTCGAAGCCGCCGCGGCCGATCGACTGCGCTGAGAGGGCGCCCAGGCAGGCGCCGATGCTCGCCTCCTCATCGCGCGCGGGGATGACGACCACGCACAGCGGCGCCGGCGTCGCGTCGCGGTCGCTTAGCGCCATGGCGCTCCCGCCTTGATCAGCTCGCGGCCTCGCTGGTAGGCCTCGTCGTGCTCGTGGGTCAGGACTCCGACCACGTGCCCGTCGCGGCCGTACCAGCAGGTGAAGGCGCCGGCCGCACCGGGCTCGAAGCGGACCTCCGAGAAGCCGTCGCCCCAGGCGGCGTATTTCAGGGTCCGGCGGCCGATGGTCGACCAGAAGCCGGGGACCTCGGACCAGCGGACGTTCTCGCCGGCGGTGGCGCGGCCGGCGAGGGCGCCCTGGCCGAGGGCATCGCCCCAGTGCTCGACCCGAAGGCGGCGGCCGGCGGCGGCGTTGACCGCGGCGCACACGTCCCCCGCCGCCCAGACTCTGTCCAGGGAGCTGCGCAGCCCCGCGTCGACCGAGATCGCCCCGGCTTCGAGTTCGGCCCCGGCCATCGCCGCCAGTTCCGCCCGGGGCGCCACGCCGGTGGCCATGACCACGACCTGGCAGTCACTGACATGGCCCGCGCCCCGCACCCGTAGGCCGCCGGCGCGGCGCTCGATCGCCTCGACCGCCGTATCCAGGACCAGCTCCACCTCGAGCTCGGTCAGCCAGGCGCCGATCGCCGCCGCGGCCCGCTCGCCGAGCCGCGCCACGTTGGGGGCGCTCTCGTCGGAGACGAGCACCACGGGATGGTCGAGCATCCGCAGCGAGGCCGCGATCTCGCATCCGATGAACCCCGAGCCGATCACCGTCACGGGCGTCTCGGGCGCCAGCCGGCGCTTCAGCTCGCGCAGGTCATCCAGGGAGCGCAGCGTCCGCACGCCGGGATCGTCGGCGCCGGGGATCGGGAGCCGGGTGGGCTCGGCTCCGGTGGCCAGCAGGCAGGTGCGGTACTCGAGCTCCCGACCGCCGGACAGGCGCACGCGGTGTGCGGAGGGGTCAAGCCATACCGCGCGCCCGCCGACCAGGTCGACCCCGCTCGCCTCGAGCCACGCCTCCTCCTCGATCAGCAGCTCCTCCTCCGCGGTCTCCCCGCGCAACAGGTCCTTGCTCAGGGGCGGACGGTTGTAGGGCATGCGGCGCTCATCGGTGACGATGGCCACCGGTCCGGTGCCGCCGGCGACACGGAACGCCCGGGCCGCCGAGAGCCCGGCCGGACCACCGCCGACGATCAGCAGGGCGTACGGCTGGCTCATCGCCGTTCGAAGACGTCGAGAAGGTAATCGCCGGTAGGTTCGGAGGCGAGCAGGCGCAGCCAGTCCTCGCGTCGCAGGCGCTCATGAACCTCGGCCGCGGTGTACGGGCGCTCCGGCCCGGCCGGACGCCAGTGCACCGCCACCACCCGCGCGCCGGCTATCAGGCCGGTGCTCAGGGTGCTCAGCGTGCCCTCGAGCTCGGGCGGTTCCAGGTAGTAGAGGATCTCCGAGGCGACCGCGAGGTCATAGCGCCGCGGCGGAATGTCGGCCGGGATTGAGCCTTGGCGAACCTCGACCTGAGACTGGCCGGCCAGCCGCTCGCGGGCCACGGCCACGGCGGTGCTGGCCGCGTCGATGCTGACCAGGTGCCGGCAGCGCGGGGCCAGCGCCGCGGTGAACACGCCGATCGATCCGCCGAGCTCGAGCGCCTCGGAGAACGGGCCCGGGCCGCAGGCCCGCAGCGTGGCCGCGTACTTGTCGCGCTCATAGGCCGAGCTCTCATACCCCCAGGGATCCGGATCGGCCCGGTAGAGAGCCTCGAACTCGGCGTTGGCCATGTGCCCCATCGGACCCTCACGTCCTCCGGCCGAGGACCTTCTCGCCCGCGCGGGCCAGGAGCGGGTCGAGGCGATGCTGAAGCAGGAACACCTCGAGATCCCGTCGCGCCCGGTCCAGCGTGCCGCCCCGCGCGAACGGCCGCGAGCCGCAGGCCCGGGCCGCCTGGTCAAGCAGCGATCGGCAGGCGTCGGCGATCGCCACGCGGCCGTGCAGGGCGATCGCGGGCAGATCCGGGCCGGGAGCGTCCATGGCCTGGGCGGCCGCGGCGATCCAGACCGAGATCGTGCGATGGGCGGTGAGGATGTGCCCGGCGGCCAGGCTCTCCAGCGGACCACGGTCGACCCGGCCGGCAAGCTCCCCGAGGGCGCCTCCCACGGCGGCGTCGGCCATGCCCGCCCACGAGGCCGCGGTGCGCAGCGCGTCGCGCGCGAACCACGGCTGGGCCGCGATCGACCCCGGTCCACCCAGGGTGGCCAGGATCGGCACGTCGTGGAACACGACCCGATGCGAGACCGAGGCCCGCAGGCCGTGAGAGCGGTACCAGGTGCTGTCAAGCTCCACCCCCTCGTCGGTGAGGTCAACCCATACCGAGAGCGGGGGGCCCTCGGTCTCGGCGCGAGCCAGGATGAGCGCGCGCTGCAGGCCACCCGCGCCTGAGCAGAAGGTCTTCACGCCACGCAGCACGGCCTCGCCGCCGTGCGTGACCACGGCCGCCGGCTCGCCCTCACCCTCGCCCGGATCGCCGCCCCAAACCCCGGCGCGCAACTCGCCCGCCCGGACCGCCTCGAGCTCGGACTGAACCAGTTCGGCCGGTCCCTGAACGGCCAGCCGTTCGACCGCGTTCAGGTGTCCATCGAAGATGCGCCCCACCGAGCCGTCGGCCTGGGCCACGCTGCGAACCAGGGCCAGCTCGTCCGCCGCGGAAGGCCGGGCCGGGCCGGTTACGGCGTTGAAGGCCAGCGCCCCGGCGGCCTCCAGGGCAGCGATCGCGGTCTCCGGGAATTCGGGTGCCGGCTCGGCGTCGCGCACGCCGGCCGTGGCGGCGATCTCGGCCAGCGGACCGGCCAGGGCCATCTCCAACGCCGGCTTGACCGGCTGCGGCGCGTTCACTCCAGCGCCCCGGTGCTGCGTGCGTCGAGGCGGTCGTCGAAGGTGAGGTCTAGCGCGGACACCGCATACAGCTACCCCGGCGGGGGCCATTGCTACCGGGATGGCCGGTTCGACGGGGGCTCATCGCGGGTAGAGCCCTGCTCGTGTCCGTGGCCATCCTCGACATCGACGGCACTCTGATCGACACCAACTACCAGCACGCGCTGGCCTGGTTTCGCGCCTTCCGGCGGTTCGACATCGTGCTGCCCATCTGGCGGGTTCACCGCCACCTCGGGATGGGCGGCGACCAGCTCGTAAGCGCCCTGTGCGGCGAGGCCGTCGAGGACCGCCTCGGGGACGACATCCGTGATGCCGAGGGTGAGGAGTACGGGCTGCTGATCGATGAGGTGCAGGTGGTCGAGCGGGCTCGCGAACTGATCCTGGCCCTCAAGGAGCGAGGCCATGCCGTCGTTCTGGCCAGCTCGGCCAAGGCGCCCGAGGTCGAGCACTACGTGGGGCTGCTCGACGCGGCCGAGATCGTGGACGGCTGGACCACCTCGGCCGACGTCGAGAGCACCAAGCCCGCCCCCGACCTGGTCCACGCCGGGCTGAATCGCGTCGGCGGCCACGCCGAGGACGCGGCGATGGTCGGCGACACGCCGTGGGACATAGAGGCGGCGGCCAAGGCCGGCGTTCCCACCTACGCGGTGGTCACCGGGGGCTTCAGCGAGCAGGAGCTGCGCGACGCCGGCGCGGCCGGCGTGTACGAATCGGTCGCCGAGCTCGAGCTAGGACTGGATGAGACCGCCTTCTAACCGGTCCGGCTCCGGACTCAGCGTCGAGGGCGGCATCGGCCTGAGCATGGGCGTGCCGAGCCCGCCGCCCCCGCCGCCGGT
>DASVYO010000119.1:0-12996 GCA_036392135.1 Solirubrobacteraceae bacterium | reverse complement strand
ACGCGGCCGCGACGGCGGTCGGGGGCGGCTCGGCCGCCGGCTGCGGCGCGATCTCGGTCGGGATCTCCGGCAACGGCCGGCTGGCCAGCGGGGCCAGCTCCGCGGCCAGCACGCGCGCCCAGGCGCGCTCGCTGGGTGAGGTGGCGAGGCGCTCACGCACGTCCGTGGCCACCCCCGGCGGAAGCTGACCGAGCAGATAGTCCGTGATCAGGGCCCGCCGCTGGTCGGCCACCCCCGTCTGGGGCCCGAGCGCGTCGAAGGCGTGCAGCGCACGCTGGCGCACCGCGGCCCGGTCGATCGACAGCAGGCGGGCGATCTCGTCGTAGCCGCGGCCACGCTGCAGCACGAGTTGCAGGACGGCGCGCTGGTCGTCGGGAAGGTTCTCGAGCGTGGCCACGGCCGGGCAAACGTTAGTTGACCTCGGCCCGGGAGCGCGTCATCCCGAGCGGGTGAATATGGTCCGGCCGATGGCGCTTGATGAACCCCAGCGGATCGAGGTCGGTTTCGACGGCCTCTACGGCCTGGTCATGTCCGAGCACGAGGACGGGACGATCAGCGGCGAGGTGGCCGTCCGGGCCGAGCTCAAGCAGCCCGCGGGCCTCGTCCACGGCGGGGTCTACGCCTCGATCGCCGAGAGCCTGGCCAGCCTGGGCACCTGGAAGGTGGTCCAGGCGGACGGCAAGGTGGCGATGGGGCTGTCAAACCTGACCAGCTTCCTGCGCCCGATCACCGCGGGCACGATCCACGCCCGGGCGGAGGCGCTGCACCGCGGTCGCACGACCTGGGTGTGGGAGGTGCGCTGCAGCGATGATGCCGGCCGCCTGTGCGTGCTCAGCCGGGTGACGGTCGCCGTGCGCGAGCTGCCAGCGGGGGGCTGAGGCGCGCCGGGCAACGCCGGACCGGCCCTCAACGCTATCCCGCACCCCGGCCCAGCCAGGTCAGCGCGAAGCTTCGCAGCGGCGGCGCGCTCACCGAGCGGACGTGCAGCATCCGCGTCCAGGCCAGGGCCAGCACGCCATCGGTGGCGGGGCGACGGGCCAGGATGGCCGCCTGGCCGGCCGCGGCCAGAGCCGGCGTGAACGGGGCGGCGACCGAGTCAGCCAGCGCCCTCAGGCCGGCCGGTGGCCGAGCGGTTCCGTACATCAGGATCACGTCGCCGGCGGCCAGGGCGGTCAGGACCTGATCGCTGCTCAGCTCGGACCCTGCCCGGGTGATGGTGGCGATCCGGTGGGGGCCGCTCGTGGGGGGCACGGAGTCATAGGCCGGGGGCCGAGCCCCGGCGGGCAGCAGGGTGTCGCCCTGATCGCGGAACTGGACTCCGAGCTGGCCGGCCGTTCCGTACAGGCCGGGGGTGTCGCGGCCGGCCAGCAATCCGCCCGACAGCAGCGCGATCAGGCCGACCGAGAGGGCCACGCCAGCCACCACGATCAGCATCCGCTCGATCCAGTTGGTGCCGGCCACGGGCCGGCGCCGGGCGCCACCGGACAGCGGCGAGGGCCGCGCAGGCGGCGTGCCTCCGGCTCGGACCGGGGTCACGGGGCCGCGGGCGCGGAACGCTTCCCGGCCGACCTGGGGCGGGGGCTCTCCCCGGCCGCGGCGACCAGTTCCTCGATCGCCGCCCGCAGCTCATCGGCCAGCGCCTCGAGATCGGGCAGCGCGTCATAGTCGGCGTTCAGGCCGAAGTTGAGCTGCCCGTCGTAGCTCATGATGGCGATCCCCAGGGCCTGGTTCTCGGCCAGCGGCACCATCGGGTACATCGCCTCGAGCTGCCGGCCCAGCATGTACAGCGGGAACTGCGGCCCGGGCACGTTGGTGACGACCAGGTTGAACATCCGCTGGCGGGCCTGGAGCCGGGCCGCCTGCGCCATGATCGTCGGCGGGGCGAAGCCGGTCAGCTGGGTCAGTACCTGAGCGCCGACCGCCTGGCCGGAATCCTTCAGGCCGGCCATGTCCCGGCTGATCATCAGCAGCCGCTGGACCGGGTCGGTCACCCCGACCGGCAGGGGGGCCCACATCGCCGCCACCCGGTTGCCGAGCGCGCCACGCTCGACGTCGGCACGGACCGAGACCGGCACCATCGCGCGCAGCACGAGCTCGTCGGCGGCCTCGCCGTGGAGGCGCAGGTAGCGGCCGAGGGCACCGGCCACGGAGGCCAGCACCACGTCGTTGACCGTGCCGCCCAGGGCATTCTTGACCGCCTTGAACTGGGCCAGCTCACCGTTGACCCACGTGAACCGCCGATGCGGGCCGATCCGCACGTTGAGCGGGCTCGGCGGGGCCGCCTGGAGCCCGGCCCTGGCGATCGCGCCCACGCCGCCGAGCGCGTGTCCAAGCCGCGCGGCCATCTGGCGCGGGCCGCGGAGCGTGGCGCGCACGCCGCGCACGATCTCGCGGGGCACGGTGGCCCGCTCGAGCAGCGCGTCGGCCAGGAGCTGGGCTCCGGAGGGGAGCGGACGGGGCACCCAGTCCTGATCAGGGGGAGCGACCGGCATCGGGTCGGGTGAGGCATCGAACAGGACCGTGGCGATGTCGACGCCGGAGACGCCGTCGACCAGCGAGTGGTGGGTCTTGGACAGCAGCGCGAAGCGATCCTGGCTGAGGCCCTCGACCAGCCACAGCTCCCACAGCGGACGGGAGCGGTCGAGCGCCTGCGAGAACACGCGTCCGGCCAGACGCTTCAGCTGCTCCTCACCTCCGGGGCTCGGCAGCGCGGTGTGACGGACATGGAAGCGGGGGTTGAAGTGCGGGTCATCGACCCATACCGGACGGCCCTGCCCGAGGGGCACGAAGGCCAGCCGCTGCCGGTAGCGGGGGACGAGGTGCAGCCGGGAGACGATCTGGTCGACCAGTTCCTCGTAAGCGGGCGCCTGCCCCTCGAACACCATGCAACCCGCGACGTGCATGTGGGCGGCATCGCGCTCGAGATGCAGAAACGAGCTGTCCAGGCCAGATAGGCGGTCTGTGTTGGCCATGTTGGGGGATTCTTGCAGGCGACCGCCAGTGTGACTAAGTGCACATAAGGGCGACCGCATCGCCGCCATCCTGCCCGGGTTCATAAATCGACCTGCCTAATCGCCTCTGCCCGGTGCGGAGGTGAGCGGGGGACCCCACTGCCGGAGGACATCCTTCGCTTCCGGCCGGGGCGAATCGGACGCTTGGCGGACAGCCAACCGCGACCGTAGCGAGAACTGAGCGTGCCGCGGGAGGCGGCACGAGCGGAGCCCGCGAGCCCGTCAGCTAACCCCGTAGGCGCCCGGTCGACCGCATTTCAGGAGGTCCTCATCTTGAGGCCCAGTTCGTTCTTGCGCACGACGCGCTCAGTGTATGTCTTGATCGCCACGTTAATGCTCACCATTCCTGCCTCAGCGCTCGCGCTGACGGGAGCGGTGACCGATACCCAGGCTGCCCAATCAGCCGCGCTGCAGGCCCGCGTGAGCCCCCAGCGTCTGACCGTCAACCACCCGGTCACGGTGACCGGATCCGCCCCGAGCGCCGATGCCGGCCATCGAGCGGTCCTGCAGACCACCCTGAGTACGCCGGGGCGGTGGCGGACGGTGGGCGGCTCGCGCATCTCCCGCGCGGGCAGCTTCCGGATCCGGGCCGTCATCCGGCACTCCGGCTACCTGCGGGTGCTCGTGGCCCAACCGCTGGCCAGCATGGCCAGCGTCACCCCGGCGGCCGCAGCGGCCCCCGCGAGCAGTCGCGTATTGCCGGTGCTGATCCATGCCCACTTCCGGGTGCGGCCGCACATCGTGGCCGTTCTCCCCGGCCAGCCGGCGGCGTACGCCGGTCACCTGATCCCGGCTCGCGCGGGCCGCCTGGTGCGCCTGCAGGCGCGCTCGGGTGCCGGCTGGCGCACCGTCGGCTCGGCGCGCACCGGCCGCGCGGGCGGCTTCCGCATCCGGGCGGCCGCCGGCGGCGGCTCGGGCCAGCGCCTGCGGATCCTGTTCGCCGGCGACCCGCTCAACGCGCGCTCGATTCAGCCCGCCGGGCGCCTCGTCATGTTCACGGCCGACGTTGCGTCCTGGTACAACGACGCCGGTAGCACGGCCTGCGGCTTTCACGCCGGGCTGGGCGTCGCCAACCGCTCACTGCCGTGCGGCACCAAGGTCCGCTTCTACTACGGCGGGCGCACGGTCACGGCGACGGTCGACGACCGCGGGCCCTACGTCGGCGGCCGCAACTGGGATCTGAACCAGAATACGGCGGCCGCCCTCGGGTTCGGGGGCGTGGGCACGGTGTGGGTGGCCCACTGACGAGTGCAACCCGGGCCCGGGCGGCCTAGCCGTCTGGGTCCGGGCCTAGCCTCAGCAGCATGCCGGGCCGCTGCGTTGCTCACCTCGACATGGATGCGTTCTATGTGTCGGTGGAGCTGCGCCGCCGTCCGGAGCTGCGGGGGCAGCCGGTGATCGTGGCCGGCACCGGTCCCCGGGCGGTAGTGACCACGGCCTCCTACGAGGCGCGCCGATTCGGTGTCGGTTCCGCCATGCCCGCGGCCCGCGCGCGGCGCCTGTGCCCTGACGGCGTCTATCTGACGCCCGACTTTCCCTATTACCGCCAGGCGTCGGCCGAGGTCATGACCCTGGTTCGCGCCTGCTCGGACACCGTCGAGGTGGTGGGTCTCGACGAGGCGTACCTGGAGCTCAGCGGGATGCCCGCGCCGCGGGCCGAGATGCGGCGGCTGGTGCGCGACATCGAGGCGCGCACCGGGCTGCACGCCTCGATCGGCATGGGTCCCAACAAGCTGGTCGCCAAGGTGGCCTCCGACGCCGAGAAGCCGCGAGGCTTCGTCGTGCTGAGCAGCGAGCAGGCGCGGGCGCGGTTCGCCGACTCTCCCTGCGGGCTGATCCCGGGGATCGGGCCGAAGACGGCCGAGCGACTGCGGGCCTGCGGGCTGCCGACGCTGGCGCGTCTGGCCGCCGCGGATCCTTCCGGGCTGGCCGAGCGCTTTGGGCTCCGGATGGCCGCCGAGCTCCAGCGCCGAGCCCGGTTTGAGGATGAGGCTCCGGTCACGCAGGAGCGAAGGGTGATCTCGGAATCCCGGGAGACGACGTTTGACGTCGACGTCACCGGACTGCCGGCGCTCGAGCCGATCCTGAGCGAGCTGGTGCTGAAGCTGTGCGCGGGGCTCCAACGGCAGGGCCGGCGCGGGCGCACGATCGGGATCAAGGTCCGGCTCGATGACTTCTCGACCCACACGCGCGCCCGTACGCTGGCCGAGGCCGTGGGCTCGGCGGATCGGGTCGGGCCGGTGGCGCTCGACCTGCTGCGCCGCTTCGCACCACCGCGGCCGGTACGCCTGCTCGGCGTCCGGGTGGCCGGCCTGGAGAGCAGCGCCCGCGGGACGGCTGACGAGCAGCTCGTCCTCTCGATCTGAGCCGGGGCTCAGTAGAGCGCGGCGGCCAGGCGGCGGCGGGACTCGCGGGCCAGAGGGTTATCGACCCCGAGCTCGTCCAGAATCCCGACGACGACGCGGCGGATGTCGTCGCGCGCGCCGTTCGCGCTGCCAATCGCGGCGATCAGGAGATCCAGCGCCCGCGCGTGCTCGCCGGCGTCCAGCGCACTGAACGCCCCGGCCAGGTCGGTGTCCGCGTCGTCCTCGAGACGGATGCGGGCGGCGAGGCCTTCGGCGGCGAAGCTGCCGGGCACCTCACGCAGCAGCGCCAGAGCGTCCTGGCGCTCGCCGCGGCCGTAGAGGATCCGAGCCAACGGTACGGCGGCGTCCGCCCGGGAGGGCTCGAGCGTCACCGCGCGACGCAGGGACTGCTCATCACCGGCCTCGACCAGCGCGTCGGTCTCGGAGGGCAGCAGCGAATCCAGGAACTGGTCCACGGCCGCCGGGGGCTGGGCGCCGACGAACTCCGCCGCCACGCGCCCGTCCTTGAACGCCTTGACGGCGGGAATGCTCTGGATGGCAAACGTGCGGGCCACGTTCGGGTTGGCGTCGACGTCGACCTTGGCCAGCTCGATCTGACCCGCGCGGGCGGCCACCGCGCGCTCGATCACGGGGCCGAGCTGGCGGCACGGACCACACCATTCGGCCCAGAAATCGACCACCACCGGAACGGTGTGGGAACGGTCGAGGACCGCGGTCTGGAAGTTGCTATCGGTCACGTCCATGTCGTCTCTGATGGTAGCCACGCCGGACAGCGATCCTGTACACAGAGGACGTGAGCGAACTGAGCGTGCAACGGGACGGAGTCCGCCTGGCCGGACAGGAGGCGGGGCAGGGGCCGGCCGTGGTGCTGCTCCACGGCCTGACGGCCACCCGGCGCTACGTGGTGATGGGCTCGACGCTGCTCGAGCGCTCGGGGCATCGCGTGATCAGCTACGACGCCCGCGGCCACGGCGCGTCCTCACCCGCGCCGGCTCCCGAGCTCTACACCTATGACGAGCTCGGCCGGGATCTGATCGCCGTGCTCGACGCCGCCGGGGTGGCCCGGGCCGTGCTGGCCGGAGCCTCGATGGGGGCCCACACCCTGTTGTGGCTGGCCCTGAACCATCCCGAGCGAGTGGCCGGGCTGGTGGTCATCACGCCGGCCTACGGCGATGGGGAGATCGACGACCCCGAGCGACTCGCGCGCTGGGATGCTCTGTCCGACGGGCTCCGCAGCGGAGGGATCGACGGCTTCCTCCAGGCCTACGGCGAGCCCGCGGTGCCGGAGAGATGGCGGGAGACGGTGATCAAGGTGATCCGCCAGCGCCTCGCCCAGCACGAGCATCTGGACGCGGTCGCGGATGCGTTGCGGGCCGTTCCGCGCTCGCGGCCGTTCGGGGCGCTGCCCGAGCTCGAGCGGATCGCCGTCCCGACCGCAGTCGTCGCCTCAAACGACGAGGCCGACCCGGGCCATCCGCAGGCGGTGGGGGAGGCCTACGCGGAACGGATTCCCGGGGCCGAGCTGGTCACCGACCGGCCCGGAAGCTCCCCCGTGGCCTGGCAGGGCAGTCAGCTCTCCCGGGTCATCGCCCGGGTGGTGAGCGCGAGCGCAGCCTGATGGAGACGGCAAGCCCGCTGTCTCGCAAGCTCGGCATCAGGCTCGAGGCTCGGCTCGTACTGGTCGGCGCTCCGGGGGACCTGGATCTCGGCCCGCTGCCGCCGGGGGTGAGCGTGCGGCGCCGTCTCTCGGGCCGGGCTGACAACGATGTGATCCTGGCCTTCTTCCGGCGGCGAGCGGAGCTCGAGCGCCGGCTGCCGCGGCTGAAGGCCTCGCTCGACTATGCCGGCGGCCTGTGGCTGGCGTGGCCGAAGCGCTCGGCGGACATCGCCACGGACCTCGGCGACGGACCCGTGCGCGAGCTGGGATTGGCGGCCGGGCTCATCGACAACAAGGTCTGCGCGCTCGACGCGACGTGGTCGGCTCTGCGGTTCGTCTACCGGGTGGCCGACCGCCCCCCGGCGACGACGTAGACGCGAGCGCAGCCGAAGCGGTGGACCGAGACCACGAGGGGTCCCAGCTCCCGGGTCAGATCGTGGCGGTGCGCGCAGTCGCTGAGCAGCAACGGAGCGCGGGTGACGGCGACGAACCCCTGCGCCTGAGCGGGGCGCTCATGACCGCGGAACAGGGCGTTCACCCGGGCCTTGCGCACAAAGTAGTCCCGGCTCCAGTAGCCGTGGCCCACCCACACCTCGCGCCCGGTCTGCGCAGGGATCGTCATCGCGAACGGGACGGGGGCAAGGACGCCACCCGGCGGTGCCTGGTCAGCGATCCAGCGCAGCGCTCGCTGGTCGCCGGCGGGCAGGTAGTACTGGACGGCGTGGCTGCGGGCCGCGTGGACGAACTTGCGCCCCTGATAGGCCAGTCCCGGAACCGTGCTCAGGAGGATCGCCAGCGGGGCCAGCACCGCCGGCAGCCGCAGCCGCCGCCAGCCGCGCACGACCAGGACGGCCAGCGGGAAGCTCAGCCCCTGGAGTGCATGGGGGGCAAAGGCGTCGTTGAGTAGGTAGGCGGCGAACGCAGCGACGATCCACAGGATCAGCACCTGCTCGAAGATGCTCTCACCCGGGTCGCGGAGGCCGAACGCGCCGAGCAGGACCAGGGGCCCGATCCCCAGCAGCAGCGCCGGCAGCCCGAGCCGCCCGACGAGCTCGTAATGAGCGGCCAGCTGCCAGGCCGGATCGGTGTGGCCGAGCACGTAGTAATAGGCCAGCGGCAGCCCGGCGCCGAGCGCCGGCACGATCAGCCCGATGCCGCCGTACTCGCGCTGCCAGACCCCGAGGCCGATGAAGATCAGAACCAGGGTGATCCCCTGCCACGGGTGAAGCCAGGCCGCGAGCAGCGCGGCCAGCGTGGCCAGCAGCAGGGCCCGGCGGTTCAGCCGCCGGCGTGCCGCCCGGTGGGCGGGCCGGGCGCCGAGGTCGGGATCGAGCGCACGCTCGGCGCACAGCAACGCGACCGGCACGAGCGCCAGCCCGATCGCACTGGGCGCATAGCCCCACAGCTTGCCGGCGCCGAGCAGCTCGTCGCCCAGGAGGTAGAGCTGAAAGCGCAGGGTGCTGCTGCCGGCCTGGGTCCAGTCGACGAGGGCCGCGACCGGGAGGTACAGGAACAGGGCCAACACGGCGGTGGCGGCCTGTGACCCCAGACGGTCGGGGAATGCCCGGCGAGCCCACGCCGTCGTGGCGGCCGCCAGGGCCAGCACGGCGACCGGCTTCCAGAGGAGATAGGCCAGCGGGAGGGACAGGCCGAGCTTCCACAGCAGCCCGGTGACCATGAACAGCGGCTCCAGATAGACGTGGCCATTGGGAGCGAAGGTGAACAGGTCCGAGGCGAGCAGGTGGGAGCCGGCGTCGCGCGCCCAGGCCAGGTACTGGAGCTGGTCGGCACCGAGAACGCCGTCGGCGCCGATCAGCCCGTCGGCTCCGGTGATGGTGGTGTGCGTGTGGGAGGCGTGCAGCAGCAGCAGCACGACGGGAAATGCCGCCCAGGCCCCCAGCGCCACGACCAGCGCCGCCCCGACGGGCGACGCTCGCGGCCCAGTGTCGTCCATGGCCGCAGCCTAACGGCGCCCCCGGCCGTGCTGACCGGGGGCGCCGGCCGGGCTCAGCCGGCGGTCACGTAGTTGGTGTGATCGGCGGGGGCCAGGTAGCCGTTACCGCGGAAGTGGATCCTGATCCGCAGCACGACGACGCCGCGCCCGATGTTGCGCGGCCGGAAGCTGTCCTGGGCGGTGAAATCGCAGCTGGAGCCCACCGGCACCACGACCAGGCCGACCTGGCGGTGGCCCTTGTAGTAGCGCAGCGCGACACTGCCCGCGCAGCGTTGCGCGGACGGGATGAAGCCCGCCCCGCTGAGCGTTCCGGTGGTGGTGAACGTATAGGGCGCCTTGCGCGCCACCGCCGGCCGGGTGCGCGCGTTCAGGCGCGGCTTGGGCGGCTTGATCGGCTGCGTGAAGAACGTCTGGTCGGCCCCGGCGCTGGCCACACCACCGTGGTAGGCGACGATCCGGTAGTGGAACAGGCTCGCCGGAGCCAGTCCGCTCAGCGTGGCCGAGACAGGGACCGGCGTGGTTCCGTTGCCGGCCGGCTGAGCGAAGGTCTGCACCCCGTAGGCGCTGGTCAGCCCGTACTGGACCGCCCAGGTGGTCTCGGCCCCGTTGGGCGTGACCGTCCCCGTCACCGTCGCCGATTCCGTGCGCACGTTGACCGCGCCGCCGGTGGAGACGTTGGCCGGTGGATGGCCGGTGGTCTTGAACGTCCGGTCGCTCCCATAGGCGTACCCGGCCCTGTTCAGGGCCGCGATCTGGTAGTGGTAGACGGTGCCCGGCGTGAGTCCGCGGACGGTCGCCGCGGCCTTGACCGGTTTGGTTCCAGCACCGGCCGAGTGACTGGTCGAGCCCAGCCCGTAGGCGCTGGTCAGCCCGTAATTGAATACGTAGCCGGTCTCGTTGCCGTTCGGATTGACCGTGCCGTTCAGGGTCGCCGCGGTGTCGGAGATGCTGGTCGCCGGGCCGGTGCTGACCGTCGGTGAGGACGCGGCCAGGGCGATACCGGCGGTGAGGGCCAGCGGCGCGGCGATTGCGGCCAGGAACCCTGCGATCCGTCTCATAGTCGACTCCTCCCAGATTGCCTACCGGCTTGATACCCATGCCGGAGCTGAAGTTGCGTCCGCGGCGTGGCCGCGGCGATGATCTTCACATGCCGGACGGCGGCAGCGCTCGGGAGCCGCGTGGCCCGGGCCGCCCGGCCTGAGCGGATTGACGCCGCGGGCGAGCCGGGTAGTCAGGAGGCGACGATCGCCGCCGGGGCGGTCCGCGACGGCCAACCATTAGAAGGGAAACCCCAGATGAACCTGCGCCCCCTCGGTGACAGCAATCTCGAGGTCTCAGAAATCTCGCTCGGCGCCTGGCTCACCTACGCCGGCGGCATCGAGCGCGACCAGACCGAGGCCTGCACCCGCGCCGCGTTCGACGCCGGGATCAACTTCTTTGACACCGCCAATGTCTACGGGCGCGGGGCGGCCGAGACCGCGTGGGGGGAGATCCTGGCCGACTACCCACGCGACTCCTACGTCCTGGCCACCAAGGTCTTCTTCCCGATGTCCGACACCGATCACGGCTTGTCGGCCGCACAGATCAACAAGCAGCTCGAGGCGTCGCTGGCCCGTCTGCGCACCGACTACGTCGACCTCTACCAGTGCCACCGGTTCGACGTGCAGACGCCGATCGAGGAGACGATGGACGCCCTCAGCGAGGTCGTGCGCTCGGGCAAGGTCCGTCACATCGGCTTCAGCGAATGGACGCCCGAGCAGATCGAGGCCGGCCTGGGCGTCGCCGGGACGGTCAAGTTCGTCTCCTCACAGCCCCAGTACTCGATGCTGTGGCGGGCCCCGGAGGCCGAGCTCATCCCCCTGTGCGCGGCCAACGGCATCTCCCAGGTCTGCTGGTCACCGCTCGCCCAGGGTGTGCTGACCGGCAAGTACCAGCCCGGCCAGCAACCCCCGGCCGACTCCCGCGCGGCCAGCGAGACGATGAGCGGCTTCATCAGCCCGCTGATGACGGACGCAACGCTGACCGCCGTCCAGCGCCTGAAGCCGATCGCCGAGGAGGCCGGGCTGGGCATGGCGCAGCTGGCGCTGGCCTGGGTGCTGCGGCAGAGCAACGTCGCGTCGGCGATCATCGGCGCCTCACGTCCCGAGCAGGTGCACGACAACGCCGCCGCCTCGGGCATCAGGCTGAGCGACGACATCCTGGCCGCGATCGACGAGGCGCTCGGCGACGCGCCGATCACCGAGCCCACGCTGGCCCCCGGTGCCGCCGCGGGCGTGACGCACCGATGATCTGAGCGCGGCGGCGAAACTCGTGCTGACCGTCTTTGGCGCCTGCGCCGTCACGTTCATGATGCTGATGTATGCCCTCGAGCGGCGGGGGAGGGCCTTCGTCCTGGCCTTCGCGGCCGGCTGTGCCCTGTCGAGCGTCTACGGCTTCCTGGCCGGCACCTGGCCGTTCGGGATCGTCGAGGCGATCTGGGCGATGATCGCCGTCGCCCGGTGGCACGGTCGCGCCGACTGAACGGTCGCGGGCGTGGATGGCTCAGGGCAGCGTGCGCTCGAGCAGCCAGGCGTGAACCTCGGAGACCAGGTTGGTCATGAGCGACAGGTGACCCTCCTCGGCTGAGATCCAGGCCTCGGCTCCGGGGATGCTCCGGGCCAGCCAGTCGCCGTGGCCAACGGGCACGAACCGATCCTGCTCACCATGCACGACCAGGGTGGGGACAGCGATCGTGTCCAGCGCGAAACCGAACGGCCCCAGGAAGGCGAGATCATCGTCGGTCCAGCCACCGATCCCGGTGGCAAACGTGGTGGAGAGGGTGTCCGCCCAGTGCTGGGCGACTCCCGCCGCGAGCGCTGCGCGGTCGGGCGGACTCATGAGCGAGGCGACTGCGTCGCTGATGCCGGCGGCGGTCGCGGCCAGCATCCGCTCGGCGGCCGTGTGCAGGTAGGGCTCGAGATGCTCCCGGCCGGCCAGCGCCAGGCCGAGCTCGATCAGGTTCTCCTGACCCATGCCGTGGAAGTAGTTCAGCCCCGGGGCATCGAACGGAGCGATGCTGCCGAGGCAGGCCACCGCCTGCACCTGCTCGGGCAGCAGGGCCGCGCAGGCCAGGGCGTGGGGACCGCCGCCCGAGATGCCCCAGGTGGCGAAGCGCTCGATGCCGAGCACCTCCAGGATCGCGGCGCTGTCGGTCGCGGCATCGGCCACCGCTCGAGGGGTGGCCGGCGAGGAGCCTCCGTAGCCCGGCCGGTCGTAGCTGATCAGCCGGGCTCCGCGCTCGAGCACGTCATCGACCCAAGCGGTGTAGGGGCCGCCGGCCCCTGGCGTCCCATGGTGGTAGAGGATCACCGGCCCGTCGGGCTCGCCGTCGTCATACACGGTGAAGCTGCGCTCTCCGATGGTGAGCTCGCGCCCGGTCATGGGCGCGAACCTATCCGGCCCGGAGCCGCGGGGTAAGCCCGCGGAGCGCGCTAGCCCGACATGGCCGGCGATCGCCGATCACTGCGCACCGGCGCCACCGTTGCGCAGGGTCGGAGCCGAGCCCCGCTTCACGCCGTCGGAGGTCAGGTCGGCCACGAGAATCCCGTTGCGGATCTGGTCCAGGAGCTCACCCACGCCGCTGGGCGAGTGGGGGAGCAGGATCGTGTTCGTCTTGGAGCCCTCGCCGAGGGCCCGGATCATGTCCGTGTACTGGGTCAGGGCGACGAGCGCCATCGCCTCCTTGGGGTCCAGGCCCTGCTCGGCGATGATCTGCAGCGACTCCTTCAGACCTTCGGCGATCGCCTTGCGCTCCTCGGCCACGCCCTCGCCCTGCAGGCGCATCGTCTCCTTCTCGCCCTCGGCCTTCTTCACGGCCAGGGTCTTCTGGGCGTCGCCCTGAGCGGCGGCGGCGACCTGGTTGCGCTGCGAGGCGTTGATGTTGTTCATCGCGTCCTTGACGCGCGAGTCGGGCTCGATGTTGGTGATCAGGGCCTTGACGATCTCGTAGCCGTACTCGGCCATCTGCCG
>DASVYO010000118.1:0-82044 GCA_036392135.1 Solirubrobacteraceae bacterium | reverse complement strand
CCGGCTGCTCAAGGCGTTCAGGGGGAAGCCGCTGGACGTGTTGGCGATCCACCCCTACGCCGCCACGCCCGCAGGCACGGTCGCGGTGACGCGCTACGCGTTGGCCCAAATTCGCAGACTGGGCAGGGGATCCACGCCGGTGGTGGTCAACGAGTACGGATGGACCTCGATACGCGGCACCTGGGGGTCCACCAACCCCCGGCACGTCAAGCCATACGTCTACCAGGCCCTCATCGGCCTGTCCAAGCTACGGCTCGCCGAGATCCTTCCGTTCGAATGGGCCAGCCCATCATGGGGCCTCAACGACGGCCCGTTCGCGCAGGCGGTGGCGCGGATCACCCACCATCGCTGACCGAGGGCGGCAACGCGCCGTGGTGCAACCCACCGAGGTGAAGCCGGAGACCTGGGCGATCCTGGGCGGACGTCCGGCGCCGGTGCCCGGAGCCACCCTGAACACCCCGATCGTGGCCGCCTCCACGTACGTGCTGGGCGGCGAGCGGGTCTACAGCCGCAACGAGGCCACCGAGGGCTGGGAGTCCTTCGAGACACTGCTCGGTGGCCTCGAGGGCGGAGGCGCGGTGGCCTTCGCCTCCGGGATGGCGGCATGTGCCGCGGTGCTCAGTCAGCTCCCGACCGGCGCCCACCTGGTGCTGGTGGACGACTGCTACCAGGGCGTGGCGGGCATCGCGCAGGCCGGCGCCCGGAACCACCGGTGGCGGGTTGAACGTCTGCCCGCGGCCGATCGCCGGTGGCCCGAGAGGGCGTCCGAGGCCGACATGCTGTGGCTGGAATCGCCCACCAACCCGTTGCTTGACGTCGCCGACCTGGCCACGATCTGCGCCGCGCCCCGCGCCCCAGGGACCCGGGTGGTGGTCGACAACACCTTCGCGACGCCATTGCTCCAGCGTCCGCTCGAGCTCGGAGCCGACCTCGTCGTGCACTCGGCCACCAAGCTGATCGGAGGTCACTCCGATCTCCTGCTCGGCGCAGCGGTCACCGCCGACGCGGAGCAGCTGCGCCAACTGCGCACCGCCCGGAGCCTGAACGGGGCCACGCCCGGCATGCTCGAGTGCTTCCTGGCCCTGCGCGGCGCTCGGACGCTGGCGCTGCGGCTGCGCCAGGCTCAGGCGTCGGCTCAGGAGCTCGCCGCTCGACTGGCTGATCACCCCGCCGTCGGCCGGGTGCGTTACCCAGGGTTCGGCACGATCGTGAGCTTCGAACTCGCCGATGCCGGCATGGCCGACCGCGTCTGCCGTGCCACGCGAATCATCCAGCACGCCACCAGCCTCGGCGGGGTGGAGACCAGCATGGAACGGCGCAGCGCGCATCCCGGGCAGGAGCACATCCCGTCCGGCCTGATCAGGCTAAGCACCGGTTGCGAGGATCTGCATGACCTGTGGGGCGATCTGAGCACGGCGCTGAGAGCCTCATGATCAGCCTTCACCGCCGCACCCTCGGCCGGCCCTAGAACTGGGTCGAGAGCAGGTGAATGACGCCGACGAGCACGGCGAACAGGATCACGTAGACCCCGTACTTGCCCCACGCGGGCCAGCTGGCGTCGGGATCACGGGACATCAGATAACGATCCTGCTCGGCGATGGTCTGGTTGCAGTGTGGACAGATCATGAGGGCACGGCTCCCGGTTCGGGTTTCTCGGTTATTGACAACTACCCGGTACCAATTGCGTATGAACGCCTTCCCCCGGCTCACGCTGTTCCCGGCCCTCGGCCAACCCCCTCCGCGGACGGCGCTCGCCTTCCCCGGGCGGGCGCTCACCTACCCCGAGCTTGACCGGGCCAGTGCGGCGGTGGCGTCCGTGGTGAGCGGACGCGGGCGGGTGGCGGTGCTGGCCGAGTCCCGCCTGGAGACCTGCGTCGCCGTGATCGGCGCGCTCCGGGCCGGCGTGCCCGTGGTGCCGGTCAACCCGCGCTCGGGCGAGCGGGAGCTGGCGCACATCCTCAGCGACGCCGAGCCCGAGCTGCTGCTGCTGGCTCCGGGCACCGAGGCGCCACCGGCGTTCGCGGCCGCGGCCACCCACCCAGTGGAGCTCGACGCCGATCCGGGAAGACGACGACCCGCGGCCCTCGACGACGTCGACCCGGAGGCACCGGCCATGATCGTCTACACGTCGGGGACGACCGGTCCGCCCAAGGGCGCGGTCCTGCCCCACCGGGCCCTGGCCTCGAACCTCGACGGCCTGGCTGACGCCTGGGACTGGACGGATGCGGACGTGGTCGCGCACGGACTGCCGCTGTTCCATGTCCACGGGCTGGTGATCGGCATCCTCGGGCCCATCCGGCGCGGTGGCCGCGCCGTGCACATGGGGCGCTTCTCGCCGGCGGCGATCGGCGCCGCGCTGCGCGCCGGAGCGACGATGGTGTTCGGCGTACCCACGATGTACCGGCGGCTGGCCGACGCGGCCGAGGCCGATCCCGGGCTGGCCGCGGCGCTCCGCGGGGCGCGGCTGCTGATCTCAGGCTCGGCGCCCCTGCCCGTGGCCGAGCACACCCGCCTCGACCAGCTGATCGGGCGCGGCGTGCTCGAGCGCTACGGCATGACCGAGACGCTGATGAACACCGCGATCCGCGCCGACGGAGTACCGCGCCCGGGAACGGTCGGCGTGCCGGTGCCGGGCGTCGAGCTGCGGCTCGTGGGCGAGGACGGCTCGATCCTCGACGTCAGTGACGACGAGACGATGGGCGAGATCGAGGTCCGGGGCCCGAACCTGTTCCTCGGCTATCTGGGCCGGCCCGAGGCCACCGCCCGGGCGCTGCACGACGGCTGGTTTCGGACCGGCGACATCGCCACCCGCGATCGCCGCGGCTACATCCGGATCGTTGGCCGGCGCGCGACCGACCTGATCAAGAGCGGGGGCTACAAGATCGGGGCGGGGGAGATCGAGGCCGCCCTGCGCGAGCATCCGGCGGTGAGCGACGCGGCCGTCACCGGCGAGCCGGATGCCGACCTCGGGGAGCGGGTGGTGGCCTGGGTGGTGTTGCGCGCGCAGCGCGAGGCCTCCGCGGAGGAGCTCAGCGCGCACGTGGCCGGCCAGCTGGCCCCGCACAAACGGCCGCGGCGCGTGCACTTCCTGAGCGAGCTGCCGCGCAACGAGCTGGGCAAGGTCCAGAAGCAGCGGCTGGCCCCGGACTGAGCGCGGCGTCAGATCGTTGGCGCCGCTCAGACCGCTCGCCGCGTCAGACGTTCGCGCCCACGAACCGCTCGCGCAGGGCGGTCTTCTTGAACTTTCCGGTGGCCGTGCGCGGGATCGCGTCGACGAACTCGAAGCGCTCGGGCAGCTGCCACCGCGCGCAGTGTTTCGACAGGTGGTCGCGGAGCTCGTCGGGCCCCGCCGCCTGGCCCTCGCGGAGCACGACCGCGGCCAGGGGCCGCTCCCCCCAGCGGTCATCGGGAATCGCGATCACCGCCGCCTCGGCCACGGCCGGATGGGCCATGAGCTGGTTCTCCAGCTCCACCGACGAGATCCATTCGCCGCCGGACTTGACCAGGTCCTTGGACCGGTCACAGATCCTGATGTTCCCGTGCGGTTCGATCGTGACCACGTCGCCGGTCTGGAACCAGCCGTCGTCGGTGAACTTCTCCTGTCCCTGACCGCGGTGGTAACCCGCGGCCACCCAGGGCCCCCGGACCTCGAGCTCACCCATCGACTCGTCATCCCAGGCGACGAGCTCGCCGTCTTCCCCGCGGGCCCGGATCTCCACGAATGGAGACGGCGTCCCCTGGCGGGTGCGATAGTCGAGCTGCTCGTCCGCGGAGGCCTCCCAGAGCTCTCGCGGTAGGCGGCAGACGCTGCCCAGCGGTGAGGTCTCGGTCATTCCCCAGGCATGGACGATCGTCAGGCCGTGGCGATCAAAGCCGGACATCATGCTCCGCGGCGCCGCCGATCCGCCGACCAGCAGCTGGCGCAGCGCGCTCAGGTCCCAGCGCTCGGGCTCGGCCTCGAGCGCCTCGAGCACGGCCATCCACACCGTGGGCACGCCGCCCGTGAGCGTGACCCGCTCCTGGGCCAGCAGATCCAGCACGCTGACCGCATCGAGCTTCGGGCCCGGCAGCACCAGCCCCGACCCGGTCAGGGCCGCGGTGAAGATAAGGCCCCAGGCGTTGGCGTGGAACATCGGCACGACCGGGAGCACGGTGTCCTCCCGGGACAGCGAGTTGACGTCGGGGAGCGCGCCGACCAGCGAGTGCAGGACCAGCGAGCGGTGCGAGTAGACCACGCCCTTCGGCCTCCCGGTGGTGCCCGACGTGTAACACATGGCCGCGGCCTGGCGCTCGTCCGCCGGCGGCCAGTCCATCGGCGCGGCCCCGGCGATCAGCTCCTCATAATCGAGATCACCGTCGGGCACGGAGCCGCCGCGGGCCACGATGATGACGTGCTCGAAGCGGCGCCCCTCGCGAAAGCTCTCGAGCACGTCGAGCAGTGACTCGTCGACCACGATCACCCTGTCCTCAGCGTCATCCGCGATGAAGCTCAGCTCATCCGGGTGCAGGCGCGGGTTGATCGTGTGCAAGACCGCCCCCATCGAGGGCAGCGCGAAGTACAGCTCCAGATGCTCGGGCTGGTTCCAGAGCAGGGTCCCGACCGTGTCACCGGCCTCCACGCCCAGCTCCTTCAGTGCCGTGGCCAGCCGCCGCGCCCGCCCCGTGGCCTGCCCGTAGGTGGTGCGGCCGACCGATCCGTCGGGCCGCCGGAAGACGACCTCGCGGTCAGAGCGCAGCCGCGCGACCCGCTCCACGATCGCGGTCAGCGACAGCGGGTAGTCGTCCATCATCAGGCCTGCGCGCATGTAGCTCTCCCGGGGCGTTGGCGGTCCGGCAAGCGTACGCCGATGCGCCGGCGGGGATGGCGGTTGGCCCCGCCTCAGGTGCCGCCGATCAGGCGGCCAGCGCGAGATTCGGCTCCGCTGCCGTCTCTGGGAAGGGCCGGGGGTCGGCCGCCCGCTCGGGGTCGGGCTCGGGGCGGCGACCGTCCCGGCCGCGGGGGCCAGGCAGGGCCAGGCGGCAGATCTTCCTGACCACGCTCCCGAACTGCCTGTGCAGCGGCCCGGTGTTGTAGGGCAGCCCGTAGCGTTCGCAGATGGCGCGGACCTCGGTGGCGATCTCCGCATAGCGATGGGCGGGGATGTCCGGGAACAGGTGGTGCTCGATCTGGTGCGAGAGATTGCCGCTCAGGATGTGGAACAGCCGGCTGCCGGTCAGATTCGCCGAGCCCAGCATCTGGCGCAGATACCAGCCGCCGCGGGTCTCGCCCTCGACCTCCTCCTCAGAGAACTCCGCCACGCCGGCCGGGAAGTGGCCGCAGAAGATGATCATGTAGGACCACAGATTCCGAGTCAGGTTGGCGGTCAGGTTGCCGGCCAGGACGAACGGGGCCCCGGGGCCGGCCAGCGCCGGGAATACGACATAGTCCTTGAGGACCTGCCGGCGGCCCTTGCGCCAGATGGCCGCCAGGATGTCGCGCTTGTCGCTCCATTCGATCTCGCCGGCCTCGATGCGCTCGACCTCCAGGTCGTGCACGGCGACGCCCCACTGGAAGAACGCCGCCAGCAGGGCCGCGTACACCGGGTTGCCGAGGTCACGCGGGCGCCAGGGCTGGTCCTCAGACATGCGCAGCACGCCGTAGCCGATGTCGCGGTCGCGGCCCAGCACGTTGGTATGCGTGTGGTGCATGTAGTTGTGGGAGTGGCGCCACTGATCGCCAGGGCAGGCGGTGTCCCATTCGAAGCGCTTGGAATCCAGCGCGGGATCCTTCGTCCAGTCGTACTGGCCGTGCATCACGTTGTGGCCGATCTCCATGTTGTCCAGGATCTTGGACAGGGCCAGGGCCGCGGTGCCGCCCACCCAGGCCGGCGGCAGGAACCCGGCGAACAGCAGGCCCCGGCCGGTCACTTCGAGTGCGCGCTGGAGCTTGATGATGCGGCGGATGTAGTCGGTGTCGCGCTGGCCGAGATCCATGATCAGGCGGCCGCGGAGCTCATCGAGCTCATCGCCGAGCGCGGCGATCTGCTCATCGGTCAACTCAGGTCTGGTGTGCGTGTCCATGTCGGTGTCTCCTGTCGTGGTCAGAGCTCGAGCGCGACGTCCCCGGCGGGGGCCGACACGCAGAGCTGAATGTCCTCGTCCTGTTCGGTGGAGAGCACACCGGTGCGCAGGTTGCGCACCGCGCCCTCCGCCTTGCGGCAGGTGCAGGTGTGGCAAATCCCCATCCGGCAGCCGAACTCCGGCGAGAGTCCTGCCGCCTCGGCCTGCTCGAGCAGCGTTCCGCCCGCGATCGGCACCCGCCGCCCGCTGCGCAGGAAGCTCACGGTTCCCTGCGCGACGGCACCGGGGTCGGCCAGTGGCGCAGGCGTGAACGTCTCCGCCAGGAGCCGCTCCCGGACGCCGCCGAGCTCACGCCACGCGGTGCGGGCGGCCTCAAGCAGCGCGGGCGGGCCGCAGACCGCGGCCCAGCTGTCGTCGCTGACCCCGAAGTCAGCCGCCAGCGAGTCCGCGCTGAGGCGCGGTCCGGCCCCGGGGCCGCGGGTGCTGCGGTAGCTGGCCCTGAGGTGGCGGTGGCGCCGGGCGAGCTCGCGGACCTCCGGCTCGTAGAGCCAATCCTCACGCGCGCGGGCGTAGTGCAGGAAGACGATCTCCCCGTCGTGACCCTCGGCGCAAAGCGTGCGGAGCATGGCCATGACCGGCGTCACGCCGCTCCCGCCGCTGATCAGGACCAGCCGTCGGGGCCGTGGCCGCGAGAGGACGAACTCGCCCTGGGCGGGCCCGAGGTGGACGAGCGCGCCCGGCGCGAGCGCGTCGCGCACGTGGCGCGACACGAGTCCTTCCGGGTGGACGGTGACGGTCAGCTCGAGACACTCATGACCATCCTGCTCAGCGCCGGCCGGAGAATACGTGCGGGTCCGCCGCACACCGCCGATCTCGAACCCGGCGCGCACGAACTGACCGGCCTGAAAGCCCGTCCAGGCCGAGTTGGGCCGCAGGGTCAGGGTGGCACTGCGAGGTGTCTGGCGGCGAACGTCGATCACCTCGGCTCGGGCCTCGGTGACCGTCGCCACCGGGCGCACCAGCTCCAGGTAGCGATCGACGCCGTGCGGCCCCAGGAGCAGGTCGACCAGCGACGAGCGCAGCAGCCGGGCGCCGAGGCGATGCGGCGGCGGTGGGATGGGTGGGACGACAGCGGCAGACATCTCTTCCTCTCATTTAGTGTACGCGCGTTCACTAGTTATGGTGCCGTAGTTGCTCGTCCCCGTCAAGTACTAGGATGCAATTGTGATCAAGCCCACATGACGAGCGTGAACAGGCGTACACAGAATTCGCGGTCACATACCCCGAGCCGCAGCGGCGGCCCGCGCTCGGCCGCGACGTCCGAGCGCCGCTCGCAATCCGAGCGCCGCCAGCAGACGCGCCAGGCACTCCTGGACGCGGCGCTCGACCAACTGTCCGACGGAATCAGCTTCGACCAGCTCAGCCTGCGCCGGGTGGCGCGCGCCGCCGGCGTGGTCCCGGCTGCCTTCTACCGCCACTTCGACAGCATGGACGAGCTGGCTCTGGTCCTGGTCGAGGAGTCGGTGCGCACGCTGCGAGCGATGCTGCGCGAGGCGCGTGAGAGCGGGGTGTCTGCGGACCGGATGATCTCCAGCTCGGTCGAGATACTGGTCTCGCACGTACGCGCGCACCGCCGCCATTTCGCCTTCATCGCCGACGCCCGCTCGTCGTCGAACGTCGTGCTCCGGCACACGATTCGCAACGAGATCCGCCTGTTCGCCTCGGAGCTGGCCACCGATCTGGCCCGCTTCCCCGTGCTGCGCGAGTGGACCACCGCCGACCTGCAGATGCTGGCCGGCCTGTTCGTGGACACGATGATCGCCGCCATCGATGCGATGCTCGAGTCACCGGCCAGCGCTCTGCCGGTCGAGGGTGCGGAGGGCGCGGCTCAGAACGAGATCGCCGCCCAGACCGAAAAGCGGCTGCGGCTGATCGCGCTCGGCGTGCCGCACTGGCGCAGCGGGACTCAGCCGCGCGCCTGACCACACCCGGCCCAGCAGATACGGTCCGGACATGGCGCCGACCCGCAGCGAGCTCTCCTGGTCGGGCTGGGGCGACCCCGCGCAGGCCGGCCCGCTGAGTGAAGAGGTGCACGCGCTGCTGCGCGACGCGCTCGGGATCACGCACGCCAACCCGGCACCGGCCAGCCTGGATCAGGTCCAGCTCGAGCCGGTTCGCCTCGATGCTGAGATCGCCGCCGCACTGAGGCAGCTGGTCGGCCAGTCGGGCTCGGACCATGAGATGCGTGCTCGCCACGCGCTCGGCCGCTCGACCCCGGATCTGCTGGCTCTGCGGGCTGGAACTCCGCTGCCCGCGCCCGACCTGGTGCTCATGCCGGGCTCCCATGAGGAGGTGCTGGCCGTGCTGGACCTGTGCCAGGCGCGCCGCGTGGCCGTGGTCCCGTTCGGCGGCGGCACCTCGGTGGTCGGCGGCCTGCGCCCCGCGGCTGCCGCCTTCGCCGGCGCGATCGCGCTTGACCTGCGCCGTCTCGACCGGCTCCGGCGAGTTGATGTGGAGTCACGCCTGGCCTACGTGGGCCCGGGTCTGCGCGGCCCGGACGCGGAGGCGCTCCTGAACGAGCGCGGCTACACGATCGGTCACTTCCCGCAGTCCTTCGAGTACGCGACCCTGGGTGGTTTTGCCGCCGCCCGCTCGAGCGGTCAGGCCTCAGCCGGCTACGGGCGCTTCGACGAGCTGGTCGTCGGGCTGAGGGTGGCCACGCCGTCGGGGACGCTCGAGCTCGGCCGGGCGCCGAGATCGGCCGCCGGCCCCGACCTGCGCCAGCTGATCCTGGGCAGCGAGGGCGCGTTCGGCGTGATCACCGATTTGACCGTCCAGGTTCGCCCCGTCCCCGCCGTGCGCCGCTACGACGGCTGGCGGTTCGACAGCTTCGCCAGCGGCGGCGCCGCCCTGCGGCGACTGGTGCAGGATGGCCCTCGTGCGACCGTGCTGCGTCTCTCTGATGAGGCCGAGACGGCGCTGGGCCTGGCGCGGCCCGAGCGACTCGGCTCCGGCGGGGACGGCGGCTGCCTGGCCATCGTCGGCTTCGAGGGCACCGCGGCCGACGTGCGGGACCGCCGCGACGCGGCCGAGACGGTGCTGCGGGCCGCCGGCGCCACCCCGGTGCCCGAGGCCGGCCCGGACTGGGAGCACGGCCGCTTCCGCGGACCGTACCTGCGCGATGCGCTGCTCGACGCGGGCGCGCTGGCCGAGACGCTGGAGACAGCATGCTTCTGGTCGGGCCTGCCCGGCCTGTATCGCGCCGTCGGTGACGCGCTGCGCGAGTCGCTCACTGCCCAGGGCACGCCGCCGGTGATCCTGTGCCACATCTCGCACGTGTACGCGGCGGGCGCGTCCCTGTACTTCACCGTGGCCTGCGCCCAGCGCGAGGACCCCATCGCCCAGTGGCGGGCAGCGAAGGCGGCGGCGATGACCGCGATTCAGGCCGCCGGTGGATCGATCAGCCATCACCACGGCGTGGGTCGTGACCACGCGCCGTGGCTGGCGGGCGAGATCGGCGAGCTGGGCGTGGCCATCCTGTCGGCCATCAAGCGCGAGATCGATCCCGCGGGAGTGCTGAATCCCGGGATCCTTGTCCCGTCGTAAACCGCAGACCCATCCCCGCTAGGTAGGCTAGCCCTGCTCCAGGAGAGGTGCCGGAGCGGCTGAACGGGCGCGACTGGAAATCGCGTAACGGGGGTTGACCTCGTTCGGGGGTTCGAATCCCCCCCTCTCCGTAAGTCCGTCCGGGCCCCGGGGGCGCCCGGACTGGACGTCTGTTCCAGAACGCCCGCCGCCCGCGCACGAACGTTGGTCCAGAGGGGCTACAGAGGCCGCCCAGGGGCGCCGATAGCTCTTGCGTCCGTTGGATGGGTGGCCTAGACTCCCCGGGGCCTTGTGGGGGGCCGGTAGGCGAACAGGGGACGCCGGACGTCAAGGAACCATTTGATCGCGCGACCTTCACTCAGACTCGTCGAGGGCGGCCTGGCCCATGAGGTTCCGTGGGTCTGGTTCTGCGGTCATTGCGCCGCTCCCTCGCCGAGCGGCGGTCCGCCGCCTCCGAACGGCCGCGTCTGTTCCTCATGCGGGCTCGGGTTGCTGCTCGAGGCGCGGGAGGATGCGGTTCCGGAGTCTCGCGACGCCTTCCTCGTGGTCGATTCCGCGCTGCTGGTCCAGGCCATGTCCGCCCAGGCCCAGAAGTTTCTCGACCTGAGCGAGGAGGCCGCGATCAACAAGCCGGTGGCCGAGCTGCTCGTGCCCGCCGATGCCGAGGCGCAGGGCCGGACGGCCTTTGCGGCGGCGATCGCCCAGGCCGCCGACGGCCAGGACCCCGAGACAGCCCGGAGCACCGTCCGGCCCTGGAACACGTTCGGTGTCCGCATGCGGGCTCGGATCGCCACCTGCGGGCCGCCGCGGGCAGCGCTGGTCGTGCTCGAGGACGGCTCCCCCCGGTTGCGGGCCGTCACCCCCAGCTGACGCGGAGCGGATCTCAGCCGGCCACGGGTCCGAGCCGCTCCGGCGCGCCGTAACGCGCCAGCGGCTCAGGCAGGACGACCGAGCCATCCTCCTGCTGTCCGTTCTCGAGCAGGGCGATGATCGTGCGGCCGACCGCCACCGCGGTTCCGTTCAGCGTGTGCAGATGCGCGGGGCGGCCGCGCTCGGCTCGGTAGCGCACGTCGAGGCGGCGCGCCTGGTAGTCAGTGGTGTCCGAGCACGAGGTCAGCTCGCGGTAGCGACCCTGGCCCGGCAGCCAGGCCTCAACGTCGTACTTCTTGGCCGCGGAGGCCCCGAGGTCGTCGACGGCGATCGCCACCACCCGGTAGGGAATCGCGAGCTCCTGCATGATCGACTCCTCGATGGCCAGCATCCGCTCGTGCTCGGCCGCTCCCTGGCCGGGGACGACGAACGCGAACATCTCGACCTTGTCGAACTGGTGCACGCGGAAGATGCCCCGCGTGTCCTTGCCGGCCGCGCCGGCCTCGCGACGGAAGCAGCTCGAGAACCCCGCGTACCGCAGCGGCAGGTCGTCCTGGGCCAGGATCTCGTCGCGGTGCAGCGAGGCCAGGGCCACCTCGGAGGTGCCGGTCAGATACAGGTCGTCGTCGGGCAGCCGGTAGATCTGATGCTCGGTGTCGGGCAGGAAGCCGGTCCCGAACAGGGCCTGCTCACGCACGAGCACAGGCGGGATCACCGGCTCAAAGCCCTCACCCATCAGCTTCTCCATGGCGTAGCGGACGAGGGCCAGCTCGAGCATGACCAGCGGACCGCGGAGGTAGGCAAAGCGTGAGCCGGAGAGCCGGGCCCCGCGCTCCATGTCGATCATCTCGCCGGCCAGCTCGAGGTGATCGCGGCCCGTCCGTCCGCCGTCGCCGACCTCGCGCAGGACCGTGTCCTGGGGGGGCGCGTCCTCGGCGGGCAGGTTGGGCAGGGCGGCCAGCGCCGCGTCGCGCTGCACCCGCAGCCTGGTCTCCTCATCACTCAGTGACCGGCCGCGGGCGGCCAGCTCGGCCAGCTCCGCCCGCTGCTCGGGCGTGGGCGCGCCCTGCAGGGCCCGGCTGGCCCGGTTCTGCTCGGCGCGCAGCTCCTCGAGCTGGGTGGTCAGGGCGCGCCACCGCTCGTCGTACTCCAGCAGCCGATCGATCGCCTCAGCCGCCCCGGGGCCGCGGCGTCCCAGCGCGGCCCGAACCGCGTCGGAGTCGCTTCGGATCAGCCTGATGTCCAGCACGCGCGGGGCCCGCTACGGGTGCGCGGATTTCTTCTTCAGGCTCTTCTTGGCGCCGGTCTTGGCCTTGGGCGCGGGGGTGGTGCTCGAGGCGCTCGTGGTCGTGCTCGAGCTCGACGCCGAGGCGATCTGGGTGGTGCCCGAACCGGCGGGCAACGTACCGATGGGCAGCTGCTCACAGGGCTTGATCCCCGTCTGGCGGGGCGCCTGGCGGCCGGCGTAGGTGGCCACGAACTTGGCCACGTTGACGGCGTCCTGACCGACGACGATGTTCTGCGGCATGTAGGCGCCGGAGAAGCCACCGTTCTCGATCGCGTAGAGCACGCGGGCGATGGGGCGCTCACAGCGCTGGTTGAAGTTCGGGCCGCTGTTGGCCTGCGCGGTGCGGACATTGGGGGCCGAGCCGTGGGTCCCGGCGTAGCTCAGCGTGTGGCAGCCGGCGCAGCGCTGGGAGAACAGGACCGCGCCAGCGTGCTCGGGGGTGCCCGCGGGCACGTCGATGTGCTCGGTTCCGCACGCCGCGGCCAGGGCCGCGACCACGATCGATGCACTCGACAGGAGAAGGACCCTGAACGACCGTTTCATCGGCGGGGATCATAATCGGATCGTCGCTGAGGCCCCTCCTCCTCATGCCGCCGTCCGACCGGCGCGGCACGCGGCGCCGCCTCTGCACCGAATCCTGCAGCCCCGGGAGAGGCGGCGCGCGCGGGGAGGATCCACTCGCCGTTCGGCGAAACCCGGGCTCAACCCCGACGCCGGTCTTGAGACGTTCGCCACCCTTCACAACGCGTTCGTCCTCCTACGGCGGCAACCAGAGGTGCCGGCGTCGGGGTCCCCATCTTCTATACATGCTGGCCATGACGTCGCCGCCTCGCCCCGAGCTGTTCCGAGAGGTGTTCGGACGCTTTGCCACCGGCGTGGCGGTGATCACCAGCACCGGACCGTCGGGCGCGGGCGGGATGACCGCCAACGCGCTGTGCTCCCTGTCGCTGGAGCCGCTGCTGGTCCTGGTCTGCTTCGAGAACCGAGCCCGGACACTGCCGATCGTGCGCGACTCCGGGCGCTTCGGGATCAACGTGCTGACTGCCGACCAGGAGCGGCTGGCGGGCGTGTTCGCCTCCAAGCTGCCCGAGTCCGAGAAGCTCGACGGCGTCCCGCACCGGCTCCAGAGCGGCGTGCCCGTGATCGAGGACAGCCTGGCCTGGGCGGTCTGTGATCTGCGCGAGCTGATCCCCGGCGGCGATCACACGATCGCGATCGGCGAGGTCAGCGACCTCGGCCTGGGCGAGGGGGAGCCGCTGCTCTGGTTCGGCGGCGGCTACCACGCCGTCGCGCGCTGAAGCGCTCAGCCCGCGGTTCCGGCCGCGCGGATCAGCAACACGACGATAACCAGCGCCGCCAGGGCCATCACTCCGAGCTCGCGCTGCATGATCGAGATCACGATCGCGCGCTGCTCCGGCTCGGGCAGCTCGCCGACGGCCTGAGCGTTGGCAAAGCCACGCCTGTCGAGCACCGATTGGGCGGCGGCGATCCGCAGCTGCTCGGCGATGAAGGACACGGCCAGCGGGAGCAGGCCGTAGATCAGGTGCAGACTCGTCTGCTTGTAGCCGATCAGGAGCAGCACGCCACCCAGCGCCACCTGCACCACGACCACCCCCTGGCCGACGCGCAGCAACCTCCAGAACAGCGAGCTGGCCCGCACCCGGTACCAGCACCACGCGCCCCACAGCCCGGCGCCGGACATGAGCACGATCGACAGCACGCCGACGACCAGATGCACGACCTTCATGCCCAGCACCCTACGCACTGGCCCGGCCGGGACGGCAAGACGCATTTGGCACTAAGTAACAACCTGTTACAAGCGGCGGGCCCGCAGTGATATAAGACCCTGTTGTGCTTCGCGATTATCTGCCGGCGATCGTCTTCCTGGTGCTCGGCGGTCTTATCGGGGCCCTCTTCGGAGTCCTGAACATCTTTTTCGGCGCCCGTCGCCCGAACCGCAGCAAGGACGCCCCGTACGAGTGCGGCCTGCCGTCGGAGATCCAGCGCGGCTTCCGGTTCGGGATCAGCTTCTACCTGATCGCGATGCTGTTCATCCTGTTCGACATCGAGGTCATCTTCATCTACCCGATCGCGCTCCAGCTGCGGGCGTTCGGGACCTTCGCCCTCACCGAGACGGTCGTGTTCGTCGTCCTGCTGATGGTGGCCCTGCTCTACGTCTGGCGCCGAGGAGCTCTGGAATGGAGATAAGACGCGAACCCCTGGACGGTCGCTCCGCGCGGCCGGCTGACTTTCGCTCGCGCCAGCTGCGCGCCCACGACATGCTCGACAACGCGCTGGAGGAGGAGGACCTCGACAAGTACATAGAGGAGCGGGTGCTGACCACCACCCTGGAGAAGGCCGTTTCCTGGGCGCGCGGCAACTCGTTCTTCCCGCTGACCTTCGGTCTCGCCTGCTGCGCGATCGAGATGATGTCGATCGTCGGCTCCCGGGTCGACATTGCGCGCTTCGGCTTCGAGGCCATGCGCGCCTCGCCGCGCCAGGCCGACCTGATCATCCTGTCCGGCCGCGTGTCGACCAAGATGGCTCCGGTCGTGCGCCGGCTCTATGACCAGATGCTCGACCCGAAGTGGGCCATCTCGATGGGCGCCTGCTGCTCGTCGATGGGCGTGTTCAACAACTACGCCCTGGTGCCCTCGGACAAGTTCATGCCCATCGACGTCCACGTGCCCGGCTGCCCCCCGCGACCCGAGGCCCTGGCCCACGGCATCCTGCGCCTGCGCGACAAGGTCCAGGGCCATGAGCCGGCCGGCTGGCGCGAGCGCTATGACGCCGTGGGCACCGAGGAGGTCCTCCCCGAGACCGGCGACGCCGGCGGCGCCATCAACGTGCTGCAGCCGGACGACACGGGCAGGGCGTGATGGGCGAGCCTGGACGGCGAGCGAGCCCAATGCCCGTGGGGGACACGGCCGGTGCCTGACGCCACCGGCCTCGAGCTGACCGCCCACGAGCTCCGCGACCACCGCGCCGACTCAGTGCTCGGCACCACCTTCGAGCGCGACCGGGCGACGATCGACGTCAACCCCGAGTACGTGGTCGAGGTCGTGACCGCGCTGCACGCCAAGGGCTACACGTTCCTGGCCAGCCTGCACGGGGTCGACTACTACCCCGAGGAGCCCCGGCTGGGGGTGATCTACGAGCTGCTGGACATGAAGGAGGTCGACCGCATCACGGTCCGCGTGCGCGTGGGCGTCGACGCACCCTCCGTGCCCACTGTGATCGGCCTGTTCCCGGGGGCCAACCACCCCGAGCGCGAGGTGTTCGACATGTTCGGCGTCGTGTTCGACGGCCACGACGATCTGCGCCGGATCCTCATGCCCGAGGACTACGAGGGCTTCCCCCAGCGCCGAGACTTCCCGGTCGGCGGCGAGCCGGTGCTGTTCACCTACAACTCAGAGAAGTCCTACGGCAAATGGCAGTGAGCAGCGACTACCGCAAGCGTGAGGAGTCGATCACGCTGGCCAGCGAGCCGCACGAGCAGTCGCGTGAGCTGCTGACCCTGAACATCGGGCCCCACCACCCGGCCACGCACGGGGTGCTGCGCCTGATCGCCACGCTCGAGGGCGAGGTTGTGCGCGACATCAAGCCGATCATCGGCTACGTCCACACCGGGATCGAGAAGACGGCGGAGGACAAGGCCTACTGGAAGGTCATCCCCGTGGTCGAGCGGATGGACTACGTCAGCTACTACTTCAACGCGATGGCCTACTGCGGGGCGGTGGAGAACCTGCTCGGCGTCGAGGTCCCGCCGCGCGCGCAGTATCTGCGCGTCATCCACCTGGAGCTCAACCGGCTCATGTCACACCTGGTCTGGCTGGGGACGAGCATGCTCGACCTCGGCGCGATCTCCATGTTCTGGTACGCCTTCCGGGAGCGGGAGACGATCCTCGACCTGTTCGAGATGTCGTCCGGGCAGCGCATGCACACGCGCTACTTCCAGGTCGGCGGGGTGATCGAGGACATCCCGCCGGGGTTCGCGGCCAAGGTCCGCAGCTTCGTGCAGGAGATGCCGAGCCGGGCCGACCAGTACGCGGATCTGCTGGAGAAGAATCAGATCGTGCTCGAGCGCCTGCGCGGCACGTGCATCGTCGACGAGGCCACTCTGCTGGGCCTCGGCGTCACCGGCCCGCTGCTGCGCGCGACCGGCAACCCGTGGGACCTGCGCAAGGCCGCCCCCTACTCCAGCTACGACCACTTCGACTTCAAGATCCCGGTCGGGACGGTGGGCGACAACTACGACCGCTTCCGGGTCCGCCTGGCCGAGTTCTACGAGTCGGTGAAGATCATCGGCCAGGCGCTCGACGGCCTGCCCGAGGGGCCGTTCATCACTCCCGACCGCAAGGTCTCGCTACCCCCCCGGCACGAGCTGGCCACCTCGATGGAGGCGCTGATCCACCACTTCAAGCTCGTCACCGAGGGCTTCCGGGTCCCGCCGGGCGAGGCCTACTACCCGATCGAGAGCCCGCGAGGCGAGCTCGGCTGCTACGTGCGGGCTGACGGCTCGGCCAAGCCGGCCCGGGTCCATATGCGCGATCCGAGCTTCGTCAACCTGCAGGCGCTGGCGCCGATGGTCAAGGACTCCTACATCGCCGACCTGATCGCCACCCTGGCCATGCTCGACCCGATCCTGGGCGGCATCGACCGATGACCGGTGGGCGGGATTCGGTTCCGCGCTTCGAGCACGGCTCGCGCGTCCCCGGCTGGGACGAGGCGGTGGATCTGACCAAGGACCCGGCGGTCGTGCCCGATCCGGCGACGACGCCCGTCCCCGCCGAGCTGCGGGCCGAGATCGAGGCCGCGATGGCCAAGTACCCCGATCGCCGCTCGGCGGCCATCCCGGCCCTGCATGCCGCCCAGGCCGTGCACGGCTACTGCTCGCCCGCGGCGATCGACCAGGTGGCCACGGTGATGCGACTCACGCCGGCCTACCTGACCTCGGTGGCCACCTTCTACGACATGCTCGAGACGGCCCCGCGCCCGCCTCACGACGACATCTTCGTGTGCACCAACATCTCCTGCTCGCTGCTCGGTGCGGACGAGCTGTTTGACGCCATGATCCGCGCGGCGGGGACCGACGAGACGCTCCACGTGCGCTCGTTCGAGTGTCTGGGCGCCTGTGACATCGCGCCCATGGCCTCGGTCAACGGTGAGTACATCGGGCCGCTCGAGCCGGCCGATGCCGAGCGGATCGTGGATGACCTGCGGGCCGGCCGTCCGGTCCTGCCCGAGAAGCAGATCCGCTATCGCCGCAGCGTCGACCCCGGCGCCGGGACGAGCCATGCGGCCGGCGAGCGGGCCACCGAGTTCGGCGTCCCGGCCGCCACCCCGCGGGCCGACACCGCGGGCCTTGACCCGGCCGATGCCGCCGCCGACCGGCCCGGCCCCGCGGCGCCGCTCGAGTACCCCGCGGAGGAGAACGAGGACGCCTGATGAGAACGATCCTGTTCGAGAACATCGACGAGCCCGGGCTGAACACGCTCGAGGTCTACGAGCGCCGTGGCGGCTACCGGGCGCTGCGCAAGGCGCTGTCCATGTCATCGGACGAGGTCCTGTCGGAGCTGATGGACTCCGGCCTTCGCGGCCGTGGCGGCGCCGGCTTCCAGATGGGCCGCAAGGTGTCGTTCCTGCCCCACGGGGACATGGAGAAGTACCTGGTCTGCAACGCCGATGAGTCCGAGCCGGGCACGTTCAAGGACCGCGAGCTGATGCAGAAGTCCCCGCACATGCTCATCGAGGGGATCATGATCGCCGCGTACGCCGGGGAGATCGGCCGGGCCTTCATCTACATCCGGGGCGAATATCAGCTTCAGGCCGACATCCTCGAGGCGGCGATCGCCGAAGCGGAGCGGGCCGGTTACATCGGCCAGGACATCCTCGGCACGGGCCTGAACGTCCCCCTGGTCCTGCACCGCGGCGCCGGCGCCTACATCTGCGGCGAGGAGACGGGGCTGCTCGACTCGCTCGAGGGCAAGCGCGGCAACCCGCGCCTGAAGCCGCCGTTCCCGGCCATCGAGGGTCTCTACCACGGGCCGACGCTGATCAACAACGTGGAGACCCTGTCGACCGTCCCGGCGATCATCAACATGGGCGCCGCCGAGTACGCCAAGATCGGTACCGAGACCTCGACCGGGACCAAGCTGGTCTCGATCTCCGGCGACGTCAAGCGTCCCGGCAACTACGAGATCGAGCTCGGCATCCCCTCCCGGGAGATCATCTACGGGCTGGCCGGCGGCCCGCCGAGCGGCAGGGAGGTCAAGTTCTGGTTTCCGGGCGGCTCCTCGAGCCCGGTGCTGACCCGAGACGACCTCGACGTCCCCTACGACTTCGACAGCCTGGCCAAGGCGGGGACGATGCTGGGCTCGGGGGCCATCATCGTCGCCGACGAATCCCGTCGCGTGCTCGACACCGCGCTGAAGCTGGCCAAGTTCTACGCCCACGAGTCGTGCGGCAAGTGCGTGCCCTGCCGGGAGGGAACGCGCTGGACGCACAAGATGCTCGAGCGGATCTGCACCGGCGAGGCCACGCCGATGGATCTCGACATCATGGCCTCCGTCCAGGAGCAGATCATCGGCAACTGCCTGTGCGTCCTCGGTGACGCGATGGCGATGCCGATTGGCTCCATGGTCAAGAAGTTCCGGTCTGAGCTCGAGGCCGACATCGAGGCCGCGCGCGTGCGCGCCGAGGGCGCTCCCGCCGCTGACGTGGTGGCACTCGGAGTCGCCGACGAGTTTGCCGGCCCGCTCCCGGTTCACTAGCCCAACCAGGTTTCACCAGCCCTACTAGTTTCAGGCCGCGCACATGCCCCGTCCCGCCCACAAGACCATCCAGCTGACCATCGACGGCCGTGAAGTGGAGGCGGTCGAGGGCGCGATGCTGGTCGACGCCGCCAAGCAGGGCGACGTCGAGATCCCCTACTTCTGTTATGAGCCGAAGCTGGGCAGCCCGGTCGGCGCCTGCCGCATGTGCCTGGTCGAGATAGAGGGGATCCCCAAGCTCCAGACCTCGTGCTCAACCCCGGTCAAGGACGGGATGATCGTCCACACCCAGACCGAGCGTGTGCGCCACGCCCAGAACGCGGTGGTCGAGTTCCTGCTCATCAACCACCCGCTGGACTGCCCGGTGTGCGACAAGGGCGGCGAATGCCCGTTGCAGGACATCAGCTTCGGGTGGGGCCTGGGCCGCTCGCGCATGATCGAGCCCAAGCGCCACTTCGAGAAGCCGCTGGCGCTCTCGCCGCTGGTGGCGATCGACCGGGAGCGGTGCATCCTGTGCTACCGCTGCGTGCGCTTCTCCCAGGAGATTGCCGAGGACTACCAGCTGATCTTCGCCGAGCGGGGTTCGGAGACCTACGTGGCCACCCACGACGGCCATCCCTACGTGGCCCCGTTCAGCGGCAACATCATCGAGCTGTGCCCCGTCGGGGCCCTGACCTCCCAGCCCTACCGCTTCCGCGCCCGCCCGTGGGACATCGAGGGCGCCGGTGGCGTCTGCACGCTGTGCCCGGCCCAGTGCAACGTCACCTTCACCGTCCGCGACGATCGCGTGATGCGCGTCCTGGCCCGGGACAACCCCGGCGTCGACGACGGGTGGCTGTGCGACAAGGGCCGCTTCGCCTACCAGGCGATCCACGTCGACGAGCGGATCACCAGGCCGCTGGTCCGCGACGGCGGCGAGCTGCGCGAGGTGTCCTGGGAGCGGGCGCTGGCGACGGCCGCCGGCCTGGCCCGCCACAAGGGCCACACCGGCGCCCTGGCCGGCGGGCAGGCCACCAATGAGGAGGGCTTCCTGCTGGCGCGCCTGATGCGCGAGGGGCTGGACAGCACCGACATCGACTCCCGAACCGGCGTCGGCGTCGGCGCGGCGACCCTGCGCGCCCTGTCCGACCCGCGCCTGCAGGCCAGCGTGCCCGACCTCGAGTTCGCCCACACGGTGCTGCTGGTCGGCGTCGAGCCGCTGGACGACGCGCCGATCCTGGATCTGCGGATCCGCAAGGGCGTGCGCCGCAACGGCGTCAAGCTGGCCATCGTCAGCGCGCGGCCCAGCGCCCTGGATCCGAATGCCGCCCTCCGGCACCGGCACGCTCCCGGCGCCGAGGCCTCCGTCCTGACCGAGCTGGCCGCCGCCCTGGCCGGGGAGGACCGCCCCGGCCGCAGCGAGGATACGGCCGCGCTGGCCGGGCTCCTGCGCGACGGCGGTGAGGACGTCGTGATCGTCTGGAGCGAACGGATCGGCGCCGAGGCAGCCGCCGCGCTGGCCCGCGTGGCCTCGCTGCTCGAGCTCGACGGCCGCGACGGCGCCGGCCTGCTCGAGGTTCCCTGCGGCGCCAACGGGCGCGGGCTGCGCGAGGCCGGCGTGCGCCCCGACGCCGGCCCCGGTCTGGCCTCGCTCGAGGGTGACGCGGTGGGTCGCGATGCGCCCGGAATCGCCCGGGCGGCCGCCGACGGCGAGCTGACCGCGCTCTACCTGCTGCAGACCGATCCCGTCCGCGACCAGCCCGATCGGGCTCTGTGGGAGAAGGCCCTGCACACCGCGACCCTGGTCGTGGCCCATGCCTCCGTGCTCACCGAGGGACTGCGCGAGCACGCCACGGTGATCTTCCCGGCCGAGTCGCACGCCGAGAAGGAGGGCACGATCGTCCACCCGGACGGGCGCCTCCAGCGCCAGCGGATCGCCATCGCGCGCCCGGATGAGGTGCGGCCCGGCTGGGCCGTGCTGGCCGAGCTGGCCTCGCGCACGGGCGTACAGACCGAGGCGCGGCGCTCGGCCGACGTGTTCGCCGAGCTGGCGGCGGCGGTGCCGTTCTACGCCGGCCTGACCCTGGAGGAGATCGGCGGACGCGGCGTGCGCTGGCCCGAACGCGAGGCATCGCTCGCGGCGGCCGCCGAGGCGTCGGCGGCCCAGGCGTCCGCAGCCGAGGCGCCGGACGGCCGGCGCCTCTCCCCGGCCGAGCCCCTGCTGCCGCGCGAGGGCGAGCTGCGGCTCGGAACCTTCCGCCCGATCTGGGCCGCGCCCGAGTGCGAGATCTCGCCCGCTCTGAAGTTCCTGATTCCCGAGCAGCAGGTCGAGCTCGCGCCCTCGGACGCCGACTGGCTGGGGATCGCGCATGGGGACGAGGTGACCGTGGCTCAGAACGGAACCCGGATCAAGGCCAGGGCGTTCGTGCGCTCCACGGTGCCGCCGGGCTCGGCCTTCCTGGCCGCGGGCCTGCGCGGCGAGCAGTCGGCCAACACCCTGACCGAGCCCCTGATCGAGGTCCGCCGGGCATGACCTACGTTCCCGCGGTGGTCAACTTCTTTGAGCCCTGGTGGGTACAGATCATCAAGGCGCTGGTCATCTTCGGCGTGATCTTCGCCGTGCTCCCGGTGCTGATCGTCTACGAGCGCAAGCTGCTGGGGCGCTTCCAGAACCGCTACGGCCCCAACCGGGTCGGCCCGTTCGGGCTGATGCAGCCACTGGCCGAGATCCTCAAGTTCGCCACCAAGGAGCCGTTCCGCCCGACCACCTCGGTCGGATACCTGTTCCGGATCGCACCCATGATCGCGATCCTGACCGCCATCTCGTCACTGGCCCTGGTGCCCTTCGGCGATGTCCAGCACGTGTTCGGTCAGCGCGTCGGGCTGTACGGAATAGACGTCTCCGTCGGGCCGCTGTACGTGTTCGCCTTCGGCGGCATCTCCTTCTACGGGATCATGCTCGGCGGCTGGGCCTCGGGCTCGAAGTACTCGTTCCTGGGCGCGATGCGCGGGGCGGCCCAGCTGATCTCCTACGAGGTCTCCCAGGGCCTGGCGCTGGTCGGGGTGCTGATCACGGCCGGCACTCTGTCGCTGACCGGGATCGTCCACGCCCAGGGGGGCATGTGGTACTTCATCCCCCAGTTCGTCGGCTTCCTGATCTTCATGACGGCCTCCTTCGCGGAGACCAATCGCGCGCCGTTCGACCTCGTCGAGGCCGACGCCGAGCTGGTCGGCGGCTACTTCACCGAGTACGGCGGCACCGGCTGGGTGGCCTACATGTTCGCGGAGTACACGAACATGATCGTCGTCTCGGGGATCGCCGTCACCCTGTTCCTGGGCGGCTGGCTGCTGCCCTTCGGCATCCATCCACCCGGGTGGGTCGACCCGATCGTGGTGTTGGGCAAGATCCTCATCGTGCTGACCTTCTTCATCTGGATCCGGGCGACGCTGCCGCGGCTGCGCTACGACCAGCTCATGTCCTTCGGCTGGAAGATCCTGCTTCCGCTGGCCACCGTGAACCTGCTCGTCACGGCCGTCATCGTGGCCACCTGAGACGAGAAGGAGTGAATCCATGACCCCTCCCTACGATCCCGGCGCCGACATCATCGAAGTCGTCCGTGCTCCCGGCGCGGGCACCACGCGCGGTGCCTACCGCGTGTTCGGTGAGACGCTGCGCGGCCTGAAGACCACCTTCGCGCGCGTGATCGAAGGCCCGACCACGATCCAGTACCCGGAGCAGAAGACGCCCGTCTACCCCCGCTTCCGCGGCCGCCACAAGCTGCACCGGTTCGAGGACACCGGCCTTGAGAAGTGCGTCGGCTGCTCGCTGTGCGCGGCTGCCTGCCCGGCGGACTGCATCCGTGTGGTGGCGGCTGAGAACACGACCGAGAATCGGGTCTCGGCCGGGGAGCGTTACGCCGCCGTCTACGAGATCAACCTGAGCCGCTGCATCTTCTGCGGCTATTGCGAGGTCGCCTGCCCGTTCGACGCGATCACCATGGGACACGATTACGAGCTGTCCGACTACACCCGCTCGGATCTCATCTTCACCAAGGAGATGCTGCTGGCCGAGCCAATCGAGCGCACGCCGCTGCGGCGCGAGGGCGAGTAGGACCCGGTCCGCCTGATGTCCGCCGTCCTGTTCTTCCTGGCCGCGATCGGCGCCCTGACCGGGGCGATCGGCGTCGTCATGCTGCGCAACCCGTTCTACAGCGTGCTGGCCCTGGTCGGGCATCTGATCTTCCTGGCCGCGCTGTTCCTGCTCCTGCGGGCCGAGTTCGTGGCCGCCGCCCAGGTGGTCGTGTACGCCGGGGCGGTGATGGTCCTGTACGTGTTCGTGGTCGCCTACATCGGGGGCGGGGACGAGCCGCTGAGCACCGTCGGAGGCGGACTCAAGGTGCTGGGGCCGGTGTTCGCCCTGGCCCTGGCCGTGGAGCTCTGCATCGCCCTGCTCGGGACCGGGCTGAAGGGCGTCTCGGCCCGGGGGGCGCCCTACGTCCTCGGCTTCGGCACCCCCCGGGAGATCGGCCGCCTGTTCCTGACCAGCTACCTGTTCCCGTTCGAGGTGGCCAGCCTGCTGCTGATGGTGGCCGCGATCGGCGCCGTCGTCCTGGCCCGCCGGCGGCGCGGCCTCGAGGGCGGAGACGAGGCGGAGTCCGAGGTGCCGGCGATCCGGCCCGCCAACACGGGCACGATGGCCGAATCGACCGGCGTGCGCCCCGGCTTCGCCACCGATCCCGCGCTCGAGGACCCGGAACGAGCTGCGGCCATCACCGCGGAGGGCGGCTGGTAATGCCGATCGCCTGGTATCTCGTCGTCTCGGCCCTGATCTTCTGCATCGGCGGCGTGGGCGTGCTCACGCGGCCCAACCCGCTGGTCATCCTCCTCTGCCTGGAGCTGATGCTGAACGCCGCCAACCTGGCCCTGGTCGCCTTCTCGCGGATGTGGGGCAACCAGGCGGGCCAGATCTTTGCCCTGATCGTGATGGTCGTGGCCGCCTGTGAGGTGACGGTCGGTCTGGGCCTGATCGTGGCCATCTACCGCCGCCGGCTGGCCGTCAACGTTGACGAGCTGAACGAGTTGCGCGGATGAGCCCGACGGCGTTCGGCTGGCTGATCCTGCTGTTCCCGCTGCTCGGGTGCATCCTGACCGCGGTCGGCTTCCGGCGCGAGCGCGGTGTGTCGGCGGGTGCGATCGGGAGCCTGGCCATCTTCCTGGCCTTCGTCTGCGCGGTCGGCGCGCTGATCACCCTGCTGGGCCGCTCCGAGTCGAGCCGCCAGGTGACCTCGAGTCTGTGGAACTACACGTTCACGGCGGGAGTCGACGCCAAGCTGTCGATCCTGGTCGACCCGCTGTCGGTGTTCATGGCGCTGGTCGTATCGGGCGTCTCCACGCTGATCCACGTCTACTCGATCGCCTACCTGAAGTCCGACCGGGGCTACGCCCGGTTCTTCTCCTACCTGAACTTCTTCGTCTTCTCGATGTTGCTGCTGGTTCTGGCCGGCAACTTCCTGCTGCTGATCGTCGGCTGGGCGTTCGTCGGGGCGGCCTCCTATCTGTTGATCTCGTTCTGGTACCGCCGCAGCACCGCCACCCGAGCGGGCATCAAGGCGTTCGTCATCAACGTCCTCGGTGACGTCGGGCTCGTGCTGGGAACGTTCTTCATCTTCCGCCACACCGGGACGCTCGACTTCCTGCGCGCCTTCCACGCCGCCCCGCACGTGTTCGGCCACAACTCGACCGACCTGGTCGCCGGCTGCCTGCTGCTGCTGGTCGGCGCGTTCGCCAAGTCCGCGCAGATCCCGCTCCACACCTGGCTCCCGGACGCGATGGAGGGCCCGACGCCGGTCTCGGCCCTGATCCATGCGGCCACGATGGTCACCGCCGGCGTGTACCTGATCGCCCGCATGCACCCGCTGTTCGAACTGGCTCCGACGGCTGCCGACGTGGGCGCGATCGTCGGCTGCCTGACGCTGCTCGTGGCGGCCACGATCGCGATCGTCCAGACCGACCTCAAGCGCGTGATCGCCTACTCGACCATGTCGCAGATCGGCTACATGATCATGGGGGTCTCGGTGGGTGCCTACTCGGCCGGCCTGTTCCACCTGATGACCCATGCCTTCTTCAAGGCCCTGCTGTTCATGGCCGCGGGCTCCCTGATCAGCGCCATGGGCGGCGAGCAGTCGCTGGACCGGATGCGCGGCTTCCGCAAGGCGATGCCGTTCACCTTCCTGTGCTTCATGGTCGGGGGCTTGGCCCTGTCCGGCCTGCCGCCGTTCTCGGGCTGGCTCTCCAAGGACGACATCATCGCCTACCTCGACCACCGCGGCGGCGGCTTCGAGGTGCTCGGCATCCTCGGTTACCTCGGCGCCCTGATGACCGGCATCTACACGTTCCGGATGATCTTCCGGGCCTTCTTCGGCGAGCCCGTCGAGGAGGCGCGCGAGCTCGAGCGCGGCCATCTGTTCCATCCCGAGTCCGGCTTCAATCCGGCCACCGGCGAGCTCGAGGACGCCGACGTCGGCTTCCCCGGTCCCGAGCATCACATCGCCGAGCGCGCCCTGGCCATGAAGGCCCCGATGGCCATCCTCGCCTTCCTGGCCGTGGTCGGAGGGGTGCTCCAGATCCCGGGCATCGATGCCTCGATCTCCCGCTTCCTGTCGCCCACCTTTGCCGACTCGCACCTGGCCGGGCTCGATCCCTCCACCGGCTCAGCCTGGGTGGGGCTGATCATCGGCGCCGTGATCGCCGTGGCCGGCATCGGCATCGCCTACCGGGTGTGGGTGCTGGCCCCCGGCACCGCGGCCCGGCTGCAGGCCCGCCTGGGCAGGCTGCACACGTTCCTGCTGAACAAGTGGTACTTCGATGAGCTGATCGACCTGACCGTCGTGCGGCCCGCGGGCTGGCTGGGCGGCTTCGCCGAGTCGGTGCTCGAGCGCGGCGTGATCGCCGGCGGCATCACCGGCGGCGCGCTGGGCGTCGTCGGCGCCTTCTCGGCGGGCGTCCGGCGCCTGCAGACCGGGTTCCTGCGCTACTACGCGGCGGCCATGCTGGTCGGCGCGTTCGGGATGGCCCTCTACTTCCTGATCTCGGCCTGATGTCGCTCTCGATCCTCATCTGGCTGCCGCTGGCCATCGCCCTGCTCGGGGCGCTCCTGCCCCCGCGGCTCGGACCCCGGGCCGTGTTCGTCGGCAGCCTGATCACGCTCGGCGTGGCGATCTCGTTCGTGGCCCGCTTCAAGTCGGGCACGGCGGGCCTGCAGTTCGCCACCGATCAGGTCTGGATCTCCGCGCTGGGGATCCACTACAAGCTCGGCCTGGACGGTCTGAACGTCGCGCTCGTGCTGTTGACCACGCTCATCTTCAGCGCCGCGCTGCTGTGGGCCTGCCTGCGCGACTGGGACCGCTCGCGCAACCTGTTCTTCCAGTTCGGCCTGGCCGAGTCCGCCGTGCTGGGCGCCTTCTGCGCCCAGGACCTGGCGCTGTTCGTGGCCTTCTTCGACCTGATGCTGATCCCGTTCTACTTCATGACCGGGATGTGGGGCACCGGCCCTGACCGTGTGCGGGCCACCACCAAGCTGGTCGTCTACACGCTGGTCGGCTCGTTCCTGATGCTGGTGGCTGCGATCGCCACCGGCGCGCTGGCCTCCAGCGAGCACCACACGCCGATCACCTTCGTGATCTCCTCCCTGCGCGCGCTGCCGCTCTCGCACACCTCCCAGGACTGGATCTTCCTGGGCTTCGCGGCCGCGTTCGTGGTCAAGATGCCGCTGGTCCCGTTCCACGGCTGGCTGCCTGACGCCTACAAGGCGATGCCGATCCCGGCCGTGGCCGTGTTCTCAGCCGTCCTGTCCAAGGTCGCCGCCTACGGCTTCCTGCGCATCGTGCTGCCCCTCTTCCCGTACGCCTCGGCCCACTTCCAGACCCTGATGCTGGTGGTCGCCGTGCTGTCGGTCCTGTGGGGAACGCTGGTCGCGATGACCACCCCCGATGCGCGGATGGTGGTCGCCTACTCGAGCGTGGCGCAGCTCGGCTTCATCGTCCTGGGCATCTTCTCACTGCAGGCCCAGGGCGCCCAGGGCGCGCTCCTGCAGATGCTCAACCATGCCCTGGTCACCGCGCCGCTGTTCTTCATCGTCGCCGCCCTGGCGCTGCGCGCCGGCGGCTCGGAGATGCTGGCCGACATGGGCGGAATCGCCTTCCGGGCCCCCGTCCTGGCCGCCCTGTTCCTGATCGTGGTCCTGGCCACGCTGGCGATGCCCGGCTCGGCCAACTTCGCCGGTGAATTCCTGATCCTGCTGGGGGTGTTCAAGGCCAAGATGGCGATCGCCTTCATCGCCTCGCTCGGGGTGGTCGGCGCGGCCGTGTACGCCCTGCGGCTGTTCATCCGCTCAATGCACAACCGGGTTGGAGCGGGTGTCCTCGCCACCTCGGACATCGGGTTGCGCGACGCCGCGGTGCTCGTCCCGGTCGTGCTGGTGATCCTCGTGCTCGCCTTCTATCCGCAGTTCGGCCTGAGCCGGTCTGAGACGTCGGTGCGATCGGCGATCGCCGGCGCGCGCGTCCAGCAGCACGGCCAGCCGACCGCCACGACCGCCCAGGTGGCCCCCACGCCATGACCTCCACCCTGCTGTTCGCCAGCGCCCACGTCAGGGGCCCCCACATCGACTGGGCCTCTTTCTCGCCGCTGCTGGCGCTGGGCGTCGGCGCACTGCTGGTGCTGATCGTCGGCCTGCTGCGCCCGGCCGTGATCCGCCGTACGGTCGTTCCGGCCCTGACCGTTCTCACCCTCGGCGCCTCGCTCGGCCTGGGCGTCTGGCGCCTGTCGCATCCGGCCTCGATCATCTCGGGCGCGCTGCGGATCGACGGGTTGGGCCTGACGCTGGAGCTGATCTTCATCGCCGCGGCCCTGGCCTGCGTGCTCATCTCGCTGCGCGACCGGGCGCCGTTCACCGCCGGCCACGGCGAGTACCACGCGCTGCTCCTGTTCAGCGTGCTGGGAATGAGCGTGCTCGTATCCGCTCAGGACCTGATCACCCTGTTCCTCGGCTTCGAGCTGCTGTCGATCCCGCTGTATGTGCTGTGCGCCGCGGAGTACCGGCGCGAGGGCTCGCTCGAGTCTGGCCTGAAGTACCTGATCATCGGCTCGGTCGGCTCGGCCACGCTCGTCTACGGTCTGGCGCTGGTCTACGGCGCCAGCGGTCAGACCGGCTTTTCCGGCATCGCCCACGCCATCTCGAGCGGCCAGATCGCCGGCGGCCTGCACAGCGACCCGCTGCTGCTGACCGGGCTGGCCCTGGTCATCGTCGGCTTCGCCTTCAAGGCCTCGGTGGCCCCGTTCCACCAGTGGACACCGGATGTCTACGAGGGCGCCCCGACCCCGATCACCGCGTTCATGGCCACCGCCACCAAGGCGGCCGCGCTGGGCGTCCTGCTGCGCTTCTTCGATGTCGCCGTGATCGGGACGAAGGACGCGTGGGCCCCCGCGCTGGCCACGGTGGCCGCGATCACGATCGTGGTCGGCAACGTCGGCGCGCTGGGCCAGTCCTCCCTGAAGCGGCTGCTGGGCTACTCGAGCGTCGCCCAGGCCGGCTACATGCTGTCCGGCGTGGTCGTGGCGACCAAGCTCGGCGTCAACGCCACGGTCCTGTACCTGGGCCTCTACCTGTTCATGAACCTGGCCGCGTTCGCGGTCATCGCCGGCTCGCAGAGCGAGCGCGCCGACGGTGAGGAGATGGCCGGGATCGCCGGCCTGGGCGCGCGCCGGCCGTGGCTGGCCTGGCCGATGACGATCGCCATGCTGGCGCTGGCCGGGATTCCCGGCACGGTCGGCTTCATCGGCAAGTTCCAGCTCATCCACGCGCTCGTCGGCGGTGGCTACACCTGGCTCGGCATCGTGCTCGTGATCGGCTCGATGATCTCGCTCGGCTACTACCTGCGAGTGATCGCGGTGATGTGGATGGGTGCGGAGCCCGCCGCGGCCGGCGCCGGACCCGGACCGGGACGCCTGGCCCCGATCGCCGGCGGCTCGCCGGAGGCCGATCCGCTCGGTCTCGTTGACCCGTTCGCCGCGGAGGAGGGTCCGCGCGGCGGACCCTTCATCGAGGTCACGGCCGTCGCCGTCCTGTTCGGTGCCGCCAGCGTGTTCTTCGGGATCTTCCCCCAGCCGCTGTTCGCGCTGGCCGCGCACGCCGGGCGCGCCCTCGGGCTGCATTAGCCCTCTAGCCGCTGGCGGCGCGCCGGGCGCGTGATGCGAGCCCCGCCCGCACCACTCTTGATTGTGGTCATTCAATCGGGGGTACCTCCCGATCATGAGGAGGCGGGTGCTGGTCCTGGTGTCGGTGTTGGGCGCGTTCATTGCCGGCGCCTCCTCGGCGAGCGCGGCCGGCACCCCGTTCGGCCATCCCTGCAGCACCCAGCCCGACGGTGTGCGGTTCTGCCCCACGACCGATCTCGGCCCCGGCCAGACGGCCGACGGCGTGCCCAGCTTCGACGGCGTCCCGCTCGACGTCGACGTCACCCTGCCGGCGGCCAGCAGTGGTCCCGGGCCCTACCCGACGATCGTCATGTTGCACGGGTACGGGGATGACAAGACATCGTTCGAGTCGACCACGCCGCAGGGCGACGGCTCGAACACCTACCACTACAACAACGACTACTTCGCCGAACATGGCTATGCCGTGGTCAACTACACCGCGCGCGGCTTCGGCCACTCGTGCGGGGGCGGCCCGGCCGGCTATCACAGCGGTCCCTGCGGCCAGGGCTACGTCCGCCTCGCCGACACCCGCTACGAGGCCCGGGACACGCAGTACCTGCTGGGCCTGCTGGTCGACGAGGGGTTCACCAAGCCGGGCGCGATCGGGGTCACCGGCATCTCCTACGGTGGGGGCCAGAGCATGGAGCTGTCCTTCCTGCGCAACCGGATCCGGCGGCCCGACGGATCGTTCGCCCCATGGCTCAGCCCGCGCGGGACCCCGCTGTCGATCACGGCGGCCTGGCCGCGCTGGCCGTGGTCGGATCTGGTCGATTCGCTGCTCCCCAACGGGCGCTTTCTGGACACTCAGGTGGCCCCGCCGCAACAGAGCCTCAACCCGGTCGGGATCGAGATCCAGAGCTACGTCGCCGGCCTGTACGCGCTCGGTCAGAGCTCGGGCTACTACTGCGGGGGAGCCCCGGCCAGCTCCCCCTGCACCAACCCGGATGCCGACCTGACCGGTGACTATGCGCTCGTCAACGCCGGGGAGCCGCCGAGCCCGCTGGCGGTCCAGCGCCTCCAGGAGATCTATGCCGACCACCAGGCCTACGGTCTGCCCGGGACGCCGAGTCCGCTGCTGATCGAGAACGGCTGGACCGATGACCTGTTTCCCCCCGAGCAGGCCCTGCGGATCTACAACGCGGTCAGGAGCACGCAGCCAGGGGCCACGGTCAATCTTCAGTTCGGTGACCTCGGCCACAGCCGCGGTTCGAACAAGCCGACCGTCAACCAGCCCTTCAACGACCAGGGAGCGGCCTTCTTCGGCTACTTCCTGCAGGGCACGGGCAGCGCTCCCCCGCCCGGTCGCGTGACCGCCTACACGCAGACGTGCCCGGCCAGCGCGCCCGACGGCGGCCCCTACACCGCATCGTCCTACTCGAAGCTGGCCGGCGGCGTGCTGAGCTTCGGCTCCGCCGCCCCGCAGTCGGTCACCTCGGCGGGGGATCCGTTGGCCAGCCAGCAGTTCGACCCGATCAGCGGCACGAGTGACGCCTGCAAGACGATCACCGAGACCACCCCGCCGGGCAGCGCGGTCTACACCCATGCCAGCCCCGGCTTCACGTTGCTCGGGCTGCCGACCGTGACGGCGAGCATCAGCACCGTCGGCGACTTCGGCGAGCTGGACTCGCTGCTGTTCGATGTCGCCCCGGACGGCAGCGAGCGGCTGATCTCGCGGGGGGCGTACCGGCTCACCGCCAACCAGACCGGCACCGTGACCTTCCAGCTGCACGGCAACGGTTACCACTTCCCCCAGGGCGATCAGATCAAGCTCGAGCTCCTGGGGCGCGACGCGCCCTACCTGCGGGCCAGCAACAACGCCGGCGTCGTGACCACCGTGACCAAGCTCAAGCTGACCCTGCCCACCGCGGGTTCCGGCTAGGCGTCCTCAGCCGGGCCGGCCGCGTGAGGTTTTGGCGAGCCGAGCCGCCGGGTAGCGCAGGGGCATGGACGATCAACAGAGCCGCCGCGGTGACCAGCAGCCCGATCAGGACCTCCCGGGCTCGGTCTCTGACCAGAACGCTGAGGAGCAGCCCGGACCGGGCGCCGCTCAGTCCGGGCGGAAGGACCCCCGCGGGAGTGAGGGTGGCTCCTCGGGCGGCGAGTCCGGCGAGGGCTCGCAGTCGACCGGCCACCCCGACAGCGCCGGCTAGAGCTCGGGCTCCCTGGGGCTAGGCCAGAACCGGCTCCGCGGCCTGGGCGGCAGCCGTCTCTGAGGCCGGATTGAGCCGGCTGAGCTGCAGCACGCCGTCCTCGAGCTTGCCCATCCGCAGCGCGACAGCGTCCAGCGCGTAGTTCTGCCGCAGGCGCCAGGGGGACTCGGAGCCCTGCTGGGGGAACTCGGCCAGCGAACGCCGGATGTAGCCTGAGTCGAGGTTCAGGAGCGGCCGGGCCGTGACCCGGCCGCGGTCGAGCGCCGGCATCGCCTGCGCGTAGCCCTCGGCGCTCATGTGGTTCAGCAGCCGGCAGACGTATTCGCAGGTCAGATCGCATTTGAGCGTCCAGCTGGCATTCGTGTAGCCGATGCACAGGGCAAGATTGGGAACGCCATCGAGCATCAGGCCCTTGTAGGTCAGATGCTGATGCAGATCGACCTCGGCGCCGTCGACGGTCAGCCGGGCGCCCCCGAGGGCGAGCAGCCGCAGCCCGGTCGCGGTCACGATCACGTCCGCCTCCAGCTCCTGGCCGCTCTGCAGACGGATCCCCCGCTCCGTGAACCTGTCAATCCGATCGGTGACCACGGACGCCTTGCCGCTGCGCAGGGCCTGGAACAGGTCCCCGTCGGGGCACACGCACAGGCGCTGGTCCCACGGGTCGTAATGGGGCCTGAAGTGCTTGTCGATGTCGAACTCCGCGGGCAGCTGCCGCGCGAGGCCCTTGCGGATCACGGCCCGGGCCGCCTTCGGGTAGCGGCGGCTGAGCTGGTAGCTGAGCGTCATCAGGGCCACGTTCTTGGCCCGTACAGCCTGGTAGGCGAGCATCGCCGGCAGGCGCCGGCGCAGAGCGCCGGCGATCCGATCCTCGGCGGGCAGGCTGACCACATAGCTCGGCGAGCGCTGCAGCATCGTCACGTGAGCCGCCGTGTCGGCCATCGCCGGCACCAGCGTGATCGCGGTCGCGCCACTGCCGATCACGACCACCCGCTGGCCGGCGTGGTCGAGATCCTCGGGCCAGTGCTGCGGGTGCACGATCTGCCCGGCGAACTCCTCACGGCCCGGAAAGTCGGGGACGTAGCCCTGGTCGTAGCGGTAGTAGCCACTGCACACGAGCAGGAAGGAGGCGGTCAGCTCGACCGTCTCCCCGGTGTCGGTGCACTCGGCGCGCACCCGCCAGCGCGCCTGCGCGCTGCTCCAGTCGGCGCCCACCACCCGCCGGTGGAAGCGGATCCGCTCCGTGACGCCGTAGGCGTCGGCGGTCTCGCGCACGTAGCGCAGGATCGACGGGCCGTCGGCGATCACCTGGGTGTCCTGCCAGGGCCGGAACGAGTAGCCCAGCGTGTGCATGTCGGAGTCCGAGCGGATCCCCGGGTAGCGGAACAGATCCCAGGTCCCGCCGATCGCGCCGCGCGCCTCGAGCACGGCGTAGCTGCGATCGGGACAGCGACGCTCGAGGTGGCAGGCGGCCCCGATCCCCGACAGGCCGGCGCCTACGATCAGCACGTCCAGGTGTTCAGCGCCCGTGGTACGCATGCGTATCACCGCAGCATACACGGCCCCCTCCCGGGGCCGGGGAACCTGTCCGGGCCGTAGTCCAGTATCACTCGCGTGACTGCGATCCGATCCTTCGAGCCGACGCCCGACGCCGTCGAGCCGACAACATGTAGCGCCATGGACGAGACGACTCCCTCTGTGCACCTGATCGCCCGGCCCTCCGTGGACCTGGCGGCGATGCGGGCGTACCTCGACCAGGTGGGCGGCGCATCCTGGCTCGAGCTGCGCGAGCGGGAGGCGGGTGGCGATCCCAACGCCGCCCAGCTGCTGGTCGAGTTCTGCGGCCGGGTCTGCTACCGCAGCTGGGAGCCGGGGCTGAACAAGAACGTGTCCCGGGTGCGCCGCGACCAGAATGAGTACCTCGGCAACCTGCTCGCCAGCCTGCACGGCAGTGTGCTCGAGCACGCCAGCTTCAGCTTCGCCTTCCGCCATGTCTCGCGCGTGTTCACGCACGAACTCGTCCGCCACCGGGCCGGCTCGGCGTTCAGCCAGGAGAGCCTGCGCTACGTGCGGCTGACCGACATCGCCTTCCGGATCCCGCCGGCGCTCGAGCCGGTCCGCGACCAGGTCATCAGCCTGGTCGAGCAACTCGAGGAGTTCCAGATCACCGCCGCCGAGGCCCTCGGGCTCGATGAGGAGGGCGTGCCGTTCTCGGTCAAGAAGGAGGTCACCTCCGCCTTGCGCCGTCTGGCACCGATCGGGCTCAGCACCGACATCATCTGGACGGCGACCCTGCGTACGCTGCGCCACGTGATTGAGATGCGGACCTCGCCCGGCGCCGAGGAGGAGCTGCGACTGGTCTTTGACCGGGTGGCTGAGATCATGACCGCCGAGGTGCCCGGCCTGTTCCAGGATTTCCGCCGCTCCGAGGACGGCGCCTGGCGGCCCGAGCACTCCAAGGTCTGAGTTCTCGCCACATCGGGCGCAGTTGTCGTGGCCGGTTCCACTGGGACCGTCAAGCTCCGCTGGCAACTGCCGATAAGGGTGCATGGCGATCCGCAGGTCTCGAGCCCTCGCGGGCATCCTGGATCCGAACCGGGACAGCGTCGCGGCGCAGCTGCGCAGCGCGGAGGCCCGGGCCGAGGCCGCGGTCGCCGAACGCAACGCGCTCGGCGACCTGACCACGGCGATCGCCCACCACAAGCCGGTTGAGAGGGTCCACGAGCTGATCACCGGCTACGCCGTGAGGCTCATCGGCGGTCGCCAGGCGCGGCTCGAGCCCGCGGCCGGCACTCGCGACAAGAGCACCGTCGGACGGGTCCGGGCGGTGGTCACGGCCGATCAGGAGCAGTGGGGAACGCTCGTCCTGGAAGGCGTCAACGCGAGCGAGTTGCCCGCCGCCCGGTTGCAGCTCCTGCAGCATTTCGCCGATCTGGCCGGTCTCGCGGTGGCCACCTCGCGGACCCGGGCACAGCTGGCCACCCAGGCCCTGAGCGATCCGCTGACCGGCCTGGCCAACCAGCGCGCCTTCCACCGCGAGCTGGTTGAGGAGCTGAGCCGGGCGCGGCGCCATCACCACCCGCTGGCCCTGATCCTGCTCGACCTGGACAACTTCAAGCGGATCAACGATGCGAACGGTCCCGCCGCCGGCGACCGGGCTCTGATCGAGGCGGCCAAGCGGATCCGTGAGACGCTGCGGCTGGAGACTCATATCGCGCGACTCGGCGGCGACGAGCTGGCCCTGTTGCTGCCCGAATGCGATGCGCAGGGCGCCTTCGCCGGCGCCGAGCGCGTGCGCGCCGCGATCAACGCCGCCCAGATCCCGGGCGGGCATCGCCTCACGGCATCCGCCGGTGTGGCCGCGCTCGAGCAGGGCGAGGATGCGCCGCTGGCCGGCGCCAGCGCCGATGATCTGATCCACGCGGCCCATACGGCCCTGTTCACCGCCAAGCGCTTCGGCGGGAACACGACCATGAAGTTCACGCCCCGGCTGGGCGACGCACCGGCCCCGGTGCCGCTCAATCCCGAGGCGCGGCGTGCGCCTCGCGTTGACGCAGCTCAATCCGCCTGATCTTCCCGGTCAGCGTCTTGGGCAGTTCGGTCACGAACTCGACCCGGCGCGGATACGCGTAGGCGGACAGGTGGTCGCGGACGAAGGCCTTGATCTCGTCGGCCAGCGCGTCGCTCGGCTCGTGTCCGGCGGCCAGGATGACAAACGCCTTGACCACGGTGCCGCGCCGCTCGTCCGGGACCCCGACCGCCGCCGCCTCGGCCACGGCCGGATGCTCCAGGCAGGCTGACTCGACCTCGAAGGGCCCGATCCGGTAACCGGCCGAGATGATCACATCATCGGCGCGCCCTTCATACCAGTAGTAGCCATCCTCATCGGCCGAGGCCGCGTCCTTGGTGTGGAACCAGTCCCCGCCGAAGACCTCCTGCGTGTCCTCGGCCGGGCGGTTCCAGTAGCCGAGCGGGTAGTGCGGATTCGAGCGCGCCCGCAGGCATATCTCGCCTCGTTCCCCGGGTCCCACCGGACGCTCGTCCTCGTCCAGGATGGCCACCTCCCAACCGGGCATCGGACGTCCCATCGAGCCCTCGCGGACCTCCATGAACGGGTAATTGGCGCACAGCGGATAGGACTCGGTCAGCCCGTAGTAGTCGAGCACGGTGACCCCGTACTGATCGCGGAACCAGCGAATCGCCTCGGGGTTCAGCGGCTCCCCGGCCGAGCACACGCGACGGAACTTCTGCGGATACCGCGTGCCGGCGTCCTTGATGGCCATCATCGAGCGGATCGCCGTCGGCGTTCCGAACACGTTGCTCACGCCGTGACGGGAGAGGAAGCCGAGCTGCTTGTGAGGATCGAAGCCCCCTTCCCGCTGGTAGACGGCCTGAACCGCGCCGTAGCGCCACGGTCCCAGCAGCGGCGCGATTCCGGCCGCCCAGGCCCACTCGCCCATGCCGTGGAACAGCTCGCCGTCCTGAACCTCGTGGCAGTAGACGAACTCCTCATGGGCGAGCATGTAGCGGTGGGCATGCAGGATGCCCTTGGCCAGGCCGGTCGTGCCGGAGGAGTAGTACAGCTGGGCGGGATCATCGGCCGCGGTGTCGAGCGTCGGGAAGCTCGTCGAGCCCTGGCCGAGCAGCGCCTCGTCGAGGATCAGCAGGTGCTCGACCAGCGAGCGCTCCATCCGTCCGGCGTTGGCCTGGTTGGTGACCAGCACCTTGGCCTGGCTGTCGGTGAGCCGGTGGCGAATCCCCTCGTCGCCGTACAGGACCGACATCGAGAGCAGGATCGCGCCCACCTTCCAGGTGCCGAAGAACGCGGCCGCCGTCTCGGGGGTGGGCGGCAGCAGCATCGCCACCCGGTCGCCCTTCTCCACGCCGTGCGCCGCCAGCACGTTGGCGAAGCGATTGGCGTTGTCCTGGAGCTCCCCCCAGTCCACATGACGGACATTCCCGTGGAAGTCCTCATGGATCATGGCCAGCTTCTCACGCGGATGCCGGTCGCAGAGGTCAGCGGCGAGGTTGTAGCGCTCGGGAACCTCCCAGCGGTGGTGGGCGCATGCTTCCTCGTAGGACGAGATGGAATGTGTGGAGCTCATCGGCCCATCATGACCGATTGGCGATCGGCCGCGCGCGGGTTTCGCGCGCGGCCGGGAGACGCGAGAGTAGGCTTTGGCGCGAGCTATGAGCCTGGTACTCGGCGTGTTGGTCGGGATCGCGGTCGCTGTGGTTCTGGTGACTGCCTGGCGCCGGTTTCGCGCGCCGACGGGGACCCGCACGCCTGAGGCGGAGGGGATGCAGTCGGCGCTGCACGCCGCCACCTCCACCCTGCCCCACCTGCGCAGCGGGCTGCACTCGCACTCGGCCGAGGGCGCGGTCCCGCACCTGCGGGCCCTGACGGGCGCGGCCGCGATCGCGCTGGCCGACACCCGCACGGTGCTGGCCATCGAGGGCGAGGGACGCGAACAGGTCCGCCCGGGCGATCTGCTCTCACGACTGCTGGCCCGGACGCCGGACGACCGCATGCACATCGTGCCGAAGCTCGTCTCCTCGGATCCGACCTGCCCGCTGCGCTCCGCGGTGCTCGCGCCGCTCAGCGTGCAGGGCAAGCGGGCCGGGACCCTGATCGCCTTCTACCGGAGCACCGGCCGGCCCCGGAGCGACGAACTGCGCGTGGTCGGCGAGGCGGCCAGCCTGGTCTCCGCCCAGATCGAGCTCTCCGTGGTGCGCGAGCAGGAGGAGCGCCTGGCCCAGGCGGAGCTCCGGGCGCTGCGCGCCCAGATTTCTCCCCACTTCATCTACAACGCGCTGGCCGCGGTGGCCGGCGACATCCACGCCCGGCCCGAGGAGGCGCGTGAGCTCCTGATCGATTTCGCCGAGTTCACGCGCTACCTGTTCCGTGACGGCCGCTCCTATGTGACCTTGGCCGAGGAGCTGGCCCATGTCGAGCGCTACCTGCGCCTCGAGCAGGCTCGCTTTCGCAACCTCAGCGTCAACCTCCGGATTGCCCCTGACACGCGCTCGGCCGTCGTCCCCGCCCTGTCGGTGCAACCGCTGGTCGAGAACGCCGTGCGCCACGGCATCGAGAGCCGCGCGGGCAGCGGACGCATCGCCATCACCGCCCAGGTGATCGGGGGCGACGTGGAGCTGCGGGTCAGCGACGACGGCAGCGGCATCGAGCCCGAGCGCATCCCCGGCGTGCTGGCCGGGGCCGGCGGCGGCATCGGGCTGGCCAACGTCGACGCCCGCCTGCGGGCCACGTTCGGAGAGGGCTACGCCCTGCGGATCGACTCCGAACCGGGCCGGGGCACGTCGGTGATCATGACCGTGCCCAACCTGGCCGGCAGCGAGGCGCCGGCCACCCCGGTCGCGGCGGCCGGTTGAGTCCTGCCCGGCTCACCCTGCTCGCCGTCGATGACGAGCAGACCCAGCTCGAGGATCTGGCCCGGCTGCTGCGCGCCTCGCCCGCGGTCCGCGAGGTGGAATGCGCGTCGGATGGCCGGGAGGCGCTGACCCGGGTCACCAACCAGCCCTTCGACGCCATCTTCCTGGATGTCCGCATGCCCGACCTCGACGGGCTGGAGCTGGCCCGTATCCTCCGCCGCTTCGCAGCCCCGCCGCAGCTCGTGTTCGTCAGCGCCTACGACGAGGCCGCGGTCGAGGCCTTCGAGCTGCACGCCCTCGATTACCTGCGTAAACCGGTGGGCCGGCGGCGGGTGGAAGAGGCGATCGAACGGGTGCTGGCGGCGATCGACGCGCGTCAGGGCTCCGAGCCGCCGCCGGCCGTGGCGGCCGGCCCTGAGGAGGAGATGATCGCCGTGGCCAATGTGCACGGCGGCTCCACGCGCCTGGTGGCCCGCAGCTCGATCCAGTACGTCCAGTCCTACGGCGACTTCGTCCGCATCGTCACCGCGGACAGCCGCTACCTGCTGCGGGCCACGCTGTCGGAGATCGAACGTCGCTGGGAGCCGTTCGACTTCGTTCGCGTCCACCGGCAGTACGTGGCCAACCTGCGTCGCGCGACGGAGCTGCGGCCGCTGATCGGTGGCACCGCTGAGCTGACCTTCACCGAAGGCCGCACGATTCCGGTGGCTCGCCGGCACGCGGCGGAGCTCGGCCGGCGGCTCAGCGTGCGAACCGCCGGCCGGTGAGGAGCGGCCGATCAGCTCTCGGTCGCCTCCTCCTCCTTGATCTTGCCCTCCAGCTGCGACATCACGTCCGGATCGCGCAACGTGGTCACATCGCCCAGCGCCCGGCCCTCCGCGATGTCGCGCAGCAGCCGGCGCATGATCTTCCCCGAGCGCGTCTTGGGGAGATCGTCTGCCCATACGATCCGCTTGGGGCGCGCGAACTTCCCGATCCGCTCGGCCACCTGGGCGCGAATCTCCTCGACCAGCGCGTCACTGCCCTCGAGATCGCCCTCCAGGGTCACGAACGCGCAGATCGCCTGCCCGGTGTCCTCATCGCTCTGGCCGATCACCGCGGACTCGGCCACCTTGCCGTGGGCGACGATCGCCGATTCGACCTCGGCCGTCGACAGACGGTGTCCGGAGACGTTGACCACGTCATCGATGCGTCCGATGACCCAGAAGTAACCGTCCTGGTCCTTGCGGGCCGCGTCGCCGACCAGGTAGGTCTCCTTCCCGAACTTGGAGAAGTAGGTCTCGACGAAGCGTTCGTCCTCCTTGTAGAGCGTTCGGAGCATCGACGGCCACGGCCGGCGCAGCACCAGGAGGCCCTGGCCCGGTTCGACCGGCTTGCCCTCGCGCTCGTCCACGACCTCGGCCGAGACCCCGGGGAACGGCCGCGTCGCCGAGCCCGGCTTGGTCGACACGATGCCCGGCAGCGGGGTGATCATGATCGCGCCGGTCTCGGTCTGCCACCACGTGTCGACGATCGGGCAGCGCTCGCCGCCGATGACCTTGTGGTACCAGAGCCAGGCCTTCGGGTTGATCGGCTCACCGACGGTGCCGAGCAGTCGCAGGGAGCCGAGATCGAATTTCTCGATGTGCTCGGTCCCCCACTTCATGAAGGCGCGAATCGCGGTCGGAGCGCAGTACAGGATCGTGGCCTTGTACTTCTCGACCAGCTCCCACCAGATCCCCTTGTGGGGATAGTCCGGAGCGCCCTCCCACATGACCGAGGTCACGCCGTTGGCCAGTGGCCCGTAGACGATGTAGGAGTGGCCGGTGACCCAGCCTACGTCGGCCGCACACCAGTACACGTCCTGCTCGGGCTTGATGTCGAACACGTAACGATGCGTGGCGCTGACGCCCGTCAGGTAGCCGCCGGTGGTGTGGAGCACCCCCTTCGGCTTGGCCGTCGAGCCCGAGGTGTAGAGCACGAACAGCGGATGCTCGGCGTCGAGCTCCTCAGCCGGGCAATCGGGATCCGCGGCCGCGCAGATCTCGTGGTACCAGACGTCGCGACCCGCCTGCATCTCACAGTCGGTGTTCGCGGACCTGACCACCACGATGTGCTCCAGGGTCTGGAGATCACCCATCACGGCATCGACCTGCTGCTTGATCGGAGCCGTCTTGCCCTTCCGGCGCGCGCCGTCGACGGTGATCAGCGCCTTGGCCTCGGAGAACTCCATCCGCTCCTTGACCGAGTCGGCCGAGAAGCCGCCGAACACGACATTGTGGACGGCGCCGATGCGGGCGCAGGCCAGCATCGAGACCACGACCTCGGGGATCATCGGCAGGTAGATCCCGACCACGTCGCCCTTCTTGATGCCAAGGTCCTTCAGGGCATTGGCCAGGCGCTGCGTGTCGGAGTGCAGATCGGCATAGGTGAGGGTTCGCTCCTCCCCGGACTCACCGTGCCAGTGATATGCGATCCGGCTGCCGTGGCCGGCCTCCACATGCCGGTCCAGGCAGTTGTAGGAGGCGTTGATCGTGCCGTCCTGGAACCACTTGTAGAACGGTGGGTTGGAGTCGTCGAGATCCTGCGTGGGCTCCTTGAACCAGTGCAGCGTCTTGGCCTGCTTTGTCCACCAGCCCTTCCAATCCTCCTCCGCCTCCGCGTAGACGGCGGGATCATTGAGCAGCGCGTGCCGGCGGAATTCCTCCGGGGGATCGAAGGATTCGATGCCGAGCATCTCCTCAAGCTGCTGCTCGAGGTTGCTGCCCCCTGCCGGAGCCGATGCCGTGTCTGCCATGCCTTGCCTCTCCTTCCATGAGCTGACTCCAGCCTGCGGGCGCCGGCGCTGTGCGGCGCCGACGCCCGTGCTGGCCGCGAGGTTGCGGCTCTATCTGCTTGTAGTTTTACCCCACCCGACAACGATGCGGGAGGAGCCTCCTCAGCGCCCGGCCAATGGGAAGACCGGCGCCAGGACCCGGCCGAAGGTCGCGTTGACCACCGCCGCGAACGATGCGTACCACGCCGCGATCGCCGTGGCGATCCCGAAGTAGCCGCCCAGCTTGATCGTGCCGTTGGTGACGTTCGTCGTCCCGGCCAGCGCGGAATTGCCGATGCCCAGGATGATGAAGGTGATCGCCAGGAGCAGGAATACGAGCGCGATCGCGCCGGTGGTTCGCAGCGATGCGATGAACATGTAGGCGGTGAAGATCCCCCACATCCACAGGTACAGCCCGAGCCCGCTGAACACCTCTGCAGGAGCGTTGCTGGCTACCGACTGAACGATGAAGTAGAACGAGATCCAGAAGGCTCCGAAGGAGCAGAACGCGACGGCCCCGAACGTGTTGCCGGTACGGAACTCCCAGAGGCCGGCGAGCAGCTGAGCGCCGCCCCCATAGGCGAGCGCCAGGGCCGCAATCATGGGCAGGAGCCCTCCGCCAGGGTGCGTCTTGTCGCCGACCAAGCCGGCGTTGACCAGGCTCAGTACGAACGTGGTCCCTGCGAATGCAGCCAAGCCGAGCGGCCCGGGGTCTGCCGGCGACCAGCCGGCACTGCGTCCGGCCGTCGGGTCCTCGAGCGCTGGCGCGACGTCGGCTTCGCGCGCGGGTATGCGACTGGCTTCCATGTCTCTCCTTTGATGGTGTGACCAGACGCTGGAAAGCTGCTCCCTGGCGTGCCGGTGCACAAGCTGAGATCGGTGAGCGGCAGCGCGGGCGCGACCAGCGGTCGCTGAGCTACGACGAACGGCAACCGCTCGTTGCCCCCGCCGCTTCGCGACGCTAGCTGCGGCGCTTGCGCTTGCGCTTGGGCGTGGTTGCCCTCGTCCGTCCCGGAGCCGGCCCCCCGGCCGGCTGAGGCTCGGGGATGGGAGCCGGCCGCGGCCCCGGCTTGGCGCCGGCACCGGCCGCGCGCCGAGCGCGCGTCTCCGCCGAGGATGGCCACGGCTCGGACCGGCCCGTGCTCCACGCCGGCGGCACGCCGCTCGGCCAGCGGCCGGACAACAGGTACGCGACGGCGGCCAGCCAGTAGGCCTGGACGATCGGGATCTGGAAGATCGGGAAGGCGATCAGGAAGCCCGCGAACACCCCCAGGTACCCCAGGAACTTGGTCAGCAGCCCGGTCTGCAGGGCATTCAGCGACATGAGGACCAGCGGTAGCGCGAGCACGAAGTTCCCGAGCAGCGCCACCACCTGGAGCACGGTCAGCAGCGGGGTGCCCATCAGGCTGTTGGCCTGGGCGTAGGTCTGCGCGCCGGTGGTGGCGAACTGGTGCTCCTTGACGGCGACCACGATCGCCAGGATCACGCTGGCCGCCGCGACCATCCCGGCCCCCACCCAGGCCGTGGTCGCGACCCAGCCCCTGGCCCGCTCGGGGTCTCGCGCGCGCGAGCAGCCCTGGAGGAAGCTGACCGTCCAGGCCAGCGCCACGTAGCCGGCCGCGTTGAGCACGGCGCCGAGGATGTTCAGGACCGAGCGGTGGCTGTCGTTGAGCAGCTCGACCGTGAACTCGGAGACCTTCGCGTGCGGCCCCACGGCCTGCAGGGCAAAGGACAGGACCAGCAGGATCCCGGCGGCGAGCGCCACCTTGGCCTGGCGATCGCGGACGCGAGCCTCGTGGGCGAGCTGCTGTTCACGGTTCATCCGGCCGCGAATGGTAGAGGCCGCAGTCGGAGCCGGTCCTGCGGTCCGGGCGACGCGGACGGCCGGGGACGGGGCGCTGGGGAGGCCCGGCGCGCGGGCCTCGTGGAGCCGAATGTCCGAGGGGCTACCATTGGCGACATGGAAGGAAGCGGTTTCGGTGGAATGTTCGGCGACCCCGACGACCTGCAGCGACGGCTCGGTGAGTTTGCCGAGCAGATGCAGGGCGCTCAGCGTCTGGCCTGGGCAGATAACGCCATCAAGCTTGCGGTGGACCTGACCGTGGCGGCCATGAACCGGGCCAACATCCAGGGCACCACCGAGCAGCAGGCCGAGCAGCTGCGCTCGGTCATGGCGGTCATCTTCCCCGAGGCCGTCACGCTCGTGCGCGAGGCCCGCGAGGGCCTGCAGTAGGGCTCCCGCGCGCCGCCCGGGTCAGTACTCCCGCGTAACGCGGGGGCCCGCTACGCCGCGTTCGCGCCGAGCGCGCCCAGCACGAGCTTGTCGTGCTCGGCCGGCTTGACCTTGCGGAACACATCACTGATCTTCCCCTGGGGATCGATCACGAAGGTCGTCCGCTCGTTGCCCATGTACGTGCGACCGTACATCGACTTCTCGACCCACACCCCGTAGGCCTCGGCCACCGCGTGGTCGGAGTCGGCCAGCAGCGGGAAGCCGAGCCCGTACTTCTGGTCGAACTTGCTGACCGCCTTGACCTGGTCCGGGGAGACCCCGAGCACGACCGCGTCGGCATCGGCGTAGTCGGCCCGGTGGTCACGCACGCCGCAGGCCTGAGTCGTACAGCCCGGGGTGTCGGCCTTGGGGTAGAAGTAGAGCACGACGTTGCGACCCCTCAGGCCCGACAGCGAAACCACGTTCCCCTCCTGATCGGGCAGGCTGAAATCGGGGGCGGTGTCTCCGGGCTCGAGGGGCATCAGAGGGGGAGCCGGCGCCCGCTCGGTGCCGCCGGCCACCCGCCCATCCTAGGCCATCACCGGGCTGCGCCGGCCCTCGAGCCGCTGCCGGTCTCGGCCTTGACGACGCTCTCGGTTTCCCCCGGGCTGATCACTTCGACGCTCCCGCGGGTCTTGCCCTTGAAGCCGCCCAGGTCGATCACCACGTACCAGTGGCCATCCTCAGGGACCTCGAGCGTCACCGGGGTCCGGCGCTGAAAGCCGCCGGTGAACACGAACGGTCCGCCGGATCGGTAGAGCGCGAAGTTCGCCTGGTCCAGAAGCAGCACGTTGGCGGACGAGCCACGCATGCGAACGATGACCTCCGCACCCTTGGGCTGCTCACCGATGTCGTGGAAGGAGAACCTCACGAGATCACCTCAGCTCTCATTGGTGGTCTCCGACGGAAGCGGCTCCACCGCCTGCTTCATCAGGTTCCGCTTGATGAAGGTGCGGTTCTTGGCCAGCTGCGTCGACAGCTTCGTCTTACGGATGCCATGCAGGTAACCGATGCACCAGTCCAACTGCTGCAGGGCATCCTCGGCCGCCTGCCGGTAGCGCTCGTCCCCCTGGTTTGGGGCCATCGGTCCTCCTTCTCTGCGTTTCCCTACCACCTGACTGGTTACCCGCGTGGCGAAGGGTTATGCACGGCCCTCAGCCCCGCACCGGCCGGCGGTGGCACGGGTCACTTCAGCAGGCGTGAGAGCCGGCGGTCCTTGAGCAGCTTGCCATCGGTCTGGCACGTCGGGCAGTAACACATGACGTAGTCCTCGTAGAACACCGCCTCCAGCGTGTCCCCGCAGCGCGGGCACGGCTCCCCGTTGCGGCGGTGCACGGTCAGCGGCATCGGCAGCTTGTCGGGGACGGGCAGGGTCACGGTCTGTTCGTAGTGGGCAATCGCCTCGCTCAGGCGATCGACGATCGCCCGGCGAAGGCGCTCGGCCTCCTCCTCACTGAGCTCGGAGCCGCGCTTGAACGGTGAGAGCCTGGCGGTGTGGAGGATCTCGTCCACCCAGGAGCGCCCGATCCCGGCCAGCACACGCTGGTCGCGCAGCATCCCGTGCAGCGGACGGGCGGCGTTCAGCAGCGGCTTCAGGGGCGGAGGGTCCGGCCACGCCTCCGCTCCGTAGGTGGCCAGGGTCTCCTCCTCCGCCAGGGCGTCGGGGCGCAGGAGCTTGAGCCAGGCGGCCTGCTTGGTGCCGAACTCGCGCAGGCGCAGCTCCCGCCCGTCCTCGAGACGGAGGAGCAGGCGCGAGGTCCGGTCGCGCAGCGAGGCCCGGGTGTCGAACAGCTGCAGCCGGCCCGCCGACATCAGATGGATGAGCATCACCAGCTCGCCCTCAAAGCCGATCTCGAACAGCTTTCCCCGGCGCCCGACGCCGGTGATGGCCAGACCCTCGATCGCCGACAGCGGCGGGTCGTAGGTCTTCAGCGCATTGACGCCCGGGGCCAGCGCCGACTCCACCCGGGCGCCGGTCACCGCTCGGTCCAGCAACCGGGCGGTTATCTCGATCTCGGGCAGCTCGGGCATGTACTCATTGAGGCTAGCCCCGGCCCCAGGATTCCCCTCCGGGTCGAGCGTCAACGCGATCCGAGCAGAACTGTTCATCGCCCTTCAGGATCGCTTTACGCAGGCTGCGCAGACTCCCGGTCATGAGCGACCTACTGGCAGTCTTCAGCACCGCGGACGAGGACCGTGAGCTGCTCGAGGAGATCGCGGCCTACCACCCGGACCGGGTGACGGTGCTGATCGAGGATCATGGCCCGAACGTTGTGGGGGAGAACTCGCCGGCCGGCCACGACGTTCGCGACAAGCTGGCCGGCTTGATGGCCGCGATCGAGGCTCAGACCGGGGCCACCGTCGTCGGACTGGCCGGTGCACGTTCCCAGCTGACCGGATGGCGGTTCGACCGCGAGCTCGTCGCGCGCACGCCCGTCCCCGCCTGACCGACCTTCTCAGACCTCCGCCCCGGGCCTGCCCGTCCGGCAGGTCACGGACGGACCTCCGGCCCGTGCCTCTGGCCGGAGACTGCGCGGTGGCCGCTCCCCGGGCGGCTACCGCGTTTTTCCCCTCTGACGGTGTCCCCGGCGCCCCTGCGGCCCGCCGCTGTGCCCGTGCCGTCGTCGGCGCCGCGACGCTACGCTGACCCCCGATGCCGGCCGCGATCGCCCCCGATGACATCGTCGAGACCCACGCCGAGGGCGCGGCCAACGACCGCGAGCCGCTGCTGGTGCTCGGGCCGCTGCGCGAGTTCCTGGCCGGCGCCGGGCTCGAGGCGCCCGCTGATCTCGGTGCGGCGCCGGTCGGCGACGGGCATTCGAATGTCACCTATGCGCTCTCGACGGGAGTCGTGCTGCGCCGGCCGCCGCGCGGTCCGCTGCCGCCGAGCGCCCACGACGTGCTCCGGGAGGCCCGGCTCCTGCGCGCCCTCGAGCCCACCCCGGTCCGCGCCCCGGGCGTGCTGGCGGTGTGCGAGGACCCGAGCGTGATCGGCGCTCCCTTCTACGTGATGGAGCAGGTTCACGGCGAGGTGGTCACCGACAGGGTCCCGCCCGCGCTCGACAGCCCCGAGCAGCGGGGACGGATCGCCGATGAGCTGATCGATGCCCTGGTCGAGCTCCATGCCGTGGACTTCACCCAGATCGGGCTGGAGGGGTTCGGCAAGCCGACCGGCTATCTCGAGCGCCAGCTGCGCCGGTTCACCGGCCTGTGGGAGCACAACAAGACACGTGAGATCCCCGCCTTTGCGGAAACCGGCGCCTGGCTGGCGGCGCACCGGCCACAGTCCCCGCCGGCCACGATCGTCCATGGCGACTACCGGCTCGGCAACACGATGCTCGGCCGCGACGCTCCCGCGCGGCTGGTGGCCATCCTCGACTGGGAGATGGCCACGATCGGCGATCCCCTGGCCGATGTCGGCTACATGATGATCCACTGGACCCAGGCCGACGACCCGCAGGACAGCCGATTCAACCTGCAACGGGTCACCGCGCAACCGGGGTTTCCCACTCGCCAGGAGCTGGTCGCACGCTATGAGCAGCGGTCCGGGCGCTCGGTGCAGGCGCTCGACTGGTACGTGACGCTTGCCCTGTGGAAGGCGGTCGCCTTCATGGAGGGCAACTACAAGCGGGCGATCAGCGGGGCGACCGACGACCCGTATCTGAAGAGCTTCGGTGCGGGCGTGGTCGAGCTGGCCGAGCGTGCCCTGGACGTCACCCGGAATGGCTTCTAGCCCGCCGCCCTACCCGGGCCTCCTGGTCGACTGGGGCGGCGTGATGACGACCAGCGTGTTCGACACCTTCCGGGCCTTCTGCGCCGGCGAGGGTCTCTCGCCGGAGGCGGTCGGGGAGCGCTTCCGCCACGACCCGGCCAGCCGCGAGCTCCTGATCGGCTTGGAGACCGGCGCCCTGCCCGAGGAGGCCTTCGAGCCTCGCTTTGCCGCTCTCCTCGAGGTTCGCGCCGAGGGCCTGATCGACCGCCTGTTCGCGGGCTCCGCCGCTGAGCCGGTGATGCTGGACGCCGTGCGCCGCGCCCGGCGCTCCGGCGTGAGCACCGGCCTGATCTCGAACTCGTGGGGCACGCGCCGCTACGACCGTCCGCTGCTGGCTGAGCTGTTCGACGGGATCGTGATCTCCGGTGAGGAGGGAATCCGCAAGCCCACGCCCGAGATCTACCGGCTGGGCGCCGCGCGCATCGGACTCGAGCCGGGGCAATGCGTGTTCGTCGATGATCTGCCCTTCAACCTCGAGCCGGCCAGTGAGCTGGGCATGGCCACTGTGCATCACCGAGACGCGCAGGAGACGGTGGCCGAACTCGAGCGGCTGCTGGGCGTCCCGCTGGCCTGAGGCCGGCCAGAAACCGGAAAGCCCGCCGGCGTCATCGACGCCGACGGGCCTCCCTTCAGGCACTGGATCTGGTTAGTGCAGCCGGTTTGCGGTCCTCAGAGCCGCACCCCTGACCACACCGGGCAGGGGAGCGAAGTCCAGGCTGAGCCCGAAGGCCTGACCCGGACCGACCGCATAGCGAATGAACTGCGCCAGCGTCGCGCCCTTCCCGGAGGACAGGGGGGCGATCGCGTAGGTGAACGTCGACAGCGGGTAGGCGATCGAATAGGTCGCCGACGGATACACGATGTGCATCTCATTGTTGGCGGGTACCCGCTTGACCGACCGCGCGGCGTTGACGATGTTGCTGATGTTCGGGTACTCGAAGCGGCCGGCCGCATTCTGCAGCGCAGCGGCCGGGACGCCGTGGGCGATCAGGTACGACGCGGCGATGTAGCCGACCGCACCCGGGGTCCCGGTGACGCCGGCGGTGACGCCGGAGTTGCCGTGCTCGCCGATTCCGGTTCGGAAGCTGACGGCGGTGCCCCGACCGACCTGACTGCGCCACGTCGGGCTGGTCCGGGAGAGGAAGTCGGTGAACGCGTAGGTGTCACCGGAGCCCTCACTGCGGTAGACCGGGGTGATCTTCAGGTTGGGGAGATTCTTGCCCTTGTTCAGGCGGGCGATGTCCGGCGAGTTCCAGTTGGTGACCTGGCCGAGGTAGATCTTGGCCAGGAGCCCACCGCTCAGGTGCAGGCCGTGCACGCCGGGGACGTTGTAACCGATCGCGGTCGCGGTCAGCGCCCACGGGACCTGGACGCAGCCATGGCAGGCCGCGGCCTGGGCCGGAGTCAGCGGAGCGTCGGACGCCCCGAAGTCGACGGTGCGGGAGGAGACGTCCTGAATGCCCGCCCCCGACCCGACGCCGGCGTAGGTGACCGAGTTGCCGGTGCGGTGCTGGAAGTCAGACGTCCAGCGTGCCATCAGGGGCTGGACGAGCGTGGAGCCCGCCCCGGTCAAGCTCGCGGCCACGGCGACGGCCGTCGCTGCGCTCATCGTCGCGATGAGACCCGCGAGGACGAGGCTGACGAATCGCTTGCGATGCAAGATGAAGCTCCTTCTTAATTGGATGGTCCGGCCGAAAGAAACCGGGACGGCATCGGCCGCCCGCGGTTGGAAGCGAGTCCATCTTGGGGCAGCATCGGCGCTCACCTGTTGCGTCCGTGTGATGCAGATTTGAAAATCGTGTGATCAAGACGAGCGCCGCGGCCGGGCGAGGCGTAATTTGGTCTAGCCTGGCGCGCCGTGTCTGTTCGAGCGCGCTCCTTCCGCCTGCCCCGAGCGGCGCCGATGGGTGGACGGCGGTCCGGACGCAGTCGCGGCGACGTGATCCTGCTCGGGCTCTGCGCCGCGGCTGCGCTGGTCGCGGTCCTCACGCTGTGCGAGGTCGCCTACCAGGTCATCAGCGGCAGCTCGGACGCGCTCTCGAAGTTCGGCCTCGGCTTCATCTGGCACGCGACCTGGGCGCCCCCGTTCTCCCAGTACAGCGCGGGCGGATTCATCACCGGAACGCTGGTCAGCTCGGCAATGGCGCTCCTGCTGGCCATGCCGATCGGCGTGGCGATCGGCATCTTCCTGGCCCTTCAGGCCCCGGCTCGCGTCCGGGCGGTGATCGGCCCGCTGGTCGAACTGCTGGCCGCCGTCCCGAGCGTGATCATCGGTCTCTGGGGCCTGCTCGTGCTGGCTCCGTTCGTGCAGAGGATCGAGCCGGGGCTGAACAGCGCGCTCGGCTTCATCCCCCTGTTCGGCAGCCCGCAGACCACCGGAGCCAGCGTGTTCACCGGCGGCCTGGTGCTGACCATCATGATCGTGCCCATCATCGCGTCGCTCAGCCGCGACCTGTTCCTGACCGTGCCGCCCGACCTCCAGGACGGGGCCGCGGCCCTCGGCGCGACGCGCTGGGAGGTGATCCGCGGCGTGGTCCTCCCCACCACCGCCTCGGGGGTGATCGCCGCCTCGGTCCTTGGCCTGGGAAGAGCCCTGGGTGAGGCGATCGCCGTGACCCAGGTGATCGGAAACGGGAACACGATCCACACCTCGCTGTTCGAGACCGGGGACACGCTGGCCAGCCGGATCGCCAACCTGTTCCCGGGCACCGACCCGCTGTTCACCTCTGCCCTGTTCTACCTCGCCCTGGTGCTGCTCGTCATCGGCCTGGTGACCAATCTCGTGGCCCAATGGCTCAGCCGGCGGTTCGCCGCCCACGCCGCGGTGCTGCGATGACCGAACTGTTTGACCCCACAGCTCCGCTTGCCGCGTCGGGCAACCTGCGGCGACGGGAGATCGTCAGTCGCCTCGCCACGGGCGGCGCGATGGCGGCCGCGGTGCTGGCCATCGGGGTGCTGGCCATCGTCGTCTACAGCGTCGTCCACCGCGGCGGCAGCTCGGGTTTCAACCTCGACTTCCTGACCAAGCCGCCGCCCCTGTTCGGGGGCCCGGGCGGCGGGATCGCGCCCGAGCTGGTCGGCACCCTGGTCATCGTCACCCTGGCCACCGTCATCGCGGCCCCGGTCGGCGTCCTGCTGGCGCTGTATCTGACCGAGTTCGCGGGCCGGCGCTCGGCCCGGATCATCGGCTCAGCCATGGATCTGATGCAGGGACTGCCCAGCATCATCGTGGCCGTGTTCGTGTTCGGCTTCCTCGTGGCCGGCGTCGGGCAGTCCGGATACGCCGGCGCCGCGGCGCTGGCCATCATCATGCTGCCGCTGATCGCCCGCTCGAGCCAGGAGGTGATCCTGCTCGTCCCGAACACCCTGCGCGAGGCGGCCGAGGCGCTGGGAGTGGGCCAGTGGCGGACGATCGTCGGCGTCGTGCTGCCCAATGCGCTCAGCGGTATCGTCACCGGCGTGATCCTGGCCGTGGCCCGGGCGGCGGGCGAGACGGCCCCCATGCTCGTCCTCAGTAGCGTGTTCGCTGTCAATCAGTTCAAGCTCGACCCGTTCACCACCGGCGCAGTCCCCAACATCCCCTTTTTCATCTACAACCTCGTCGAGCAGCCCCAGCCCGGCAGCATCGAACGGGCGTGGGGCGCCGCGTTCGTCCTCCTGACCATGATCCTGATCGCCAACTTCATCGCCCGCCTGCTGCTGGCCCGCAGCCGCCGGACGCTGGCCCGATGACCGCCGCCGACATCGACATCTCGCGCGAGGAGTCCGGTGGGGACTCCGGCGCCCCCCGGCGCGTCAGGATCCAGGCCCCGGGAAGCCAGCCCGCCGCCCAAGGCCGAGGCCGCCAGGCCGCCGCGCCGCGGCACACGGTGTTCGAGATCCGCGACGTGTCGATCAACTACGGCGCCACCCGCGCCGTTGATCAGGTCACGCTCAACATCTACCGCCACATGGCGACGGCGATCATCGGCCCCTCGGGCTGCGGGAAGACCACGTTCCTGCGCTGCCTGAACCGGATGAATGACTCGATTCCCGGCTTCTCGGTGGCCGGCCAGCTGCTCTACCACGGCCATGACCTGTACGGCCCCCGGGTCAACCGGGTCGAGGTTCGGCGCCGGATCGGGATGGTCTTCCAGAAGCCGAATCCGTTCGCCAAATCGATCTACGACAACGTGGCCTGGGCGCCACGGAATCTCGGCCTCAAGAAGGGGCTTGACGAACGCGTGGAGCGCGCCCTGCGCGATGCCGCCCTCTGGGACGAGGTCAAGGACCGGCTCAAGAGCTCCGCCCTCGGGCTCTCCGGCGGCCAGCAGCAGCGTCTGTGCATCGCCCGCGCGATCGCCGTCGAGCCCGACGTGGTTCTGCTCGATGAGCCGGCCTCCGCGCTTGACCCGATCGCCACCGCGGCCATCGAGGATCTGATCCACGATCTCAAGCGGCGCTACACGATCGTGATCGTCACCCACAACATGCAGCAGGCCGCCCGCGTGGCTGACCGCACCGCGTTCTTCAGCCTCGACACCAGCGGCCCCCAGCGGGTGGGCACCCTGATCGAGTACGACGACACCGAGCGGATCTTCACCAACCCGCGCGATCCCCGCACGCGGGATTACGTGACCGGCCGCTTCGGCTAGGGCGCCGCGACCGCACCGGCCTGGGCCCCGCGTCCGGGCGTGGGCGTGGCTGGGCCAGTGCCGGATCAACCGTGGTAGCTAAACCCGAATAGTTCGGGTTTCCCTACCACGCCGTCCGGGAGGGCGGCGGCCGGTGACGCACGGCCGAGGCGCGCCGCGCAGCGAGCCGCGCGGGCGGCTCAGCGGGGGGCGAGAATCGAGTCGCCCGAGACCTGCTCGAGCAGCGACTGGCCGCACTGCCAGCAGAACACGGCCCCGCTCGAGTGCGGGGCTCCGCAGTTGGGGCACGCCCCGGCGGCGCCGGTCCGCTCCATGCGCAGGATCCGCTCGACCTCGCCCAGCTCGGCGTCGGCGTCCTGGAGCAGGGCGGCGCGACGGACGAGGATGTCCACGCGGATCCGGTCGCGAATGGCCATCTCGTAGACCAGGCCGCCGAGATCCCACTGGAGCTCGGCCACCCGGGCCGTGAGCTGGTCGCGCAGGCGCTCGAGGTCGACCGTCTCCTGATCCGCGCGACGGGGCGGTATCGGCGACGGCTCGGGCGCCGCCTGACCGGACGGGCCTGGGGCATCTTGGTAGACCGAGGCCGACTCGCCGGGAGCGGAGCTGGGGCGGAGGAAGGGGTTGCGCAGCGCCATCTGGATCTACGGCCCGAAGAAGGTGCCGGTGAAGTGGCCCTTGGTGTAGCCCGGGCCATGGCCGGCCTGCCCGACGGTCACGGTCGGCGGAGGAAGGCTCTTGACGGTCTGCGTGGCATTGGCGGCGCTCAGGTGATTCGTCGAGGCGGCGGTCTTCTTGCCCGACCTGTGGCCCTTGCCCGACTTGTTGCCCGAGCCGGTCGAGCCGCTGCCCGTTCCGGCGGCCGGGGTTGAGGCGGTGTTGGCCGCCACGCCTGAGCCGCCCGGAACCTGAACGACCTGGACCTTGGAGTTCGCCGGCGCGGCCGACGTGCTCCCGTCGCGACCGATCAGCACACCGATACCCATCGCCAGCAGGAGCGTGCCGACACCGGCGATCAGGGTGCTGCCGCCGGACAGGCGCGGCGCTCGCGGCGGTCCTTCGGTGGTCGTGGTGGTCACCGCCCGGGTCGACGCGGGACGGGGGGTGAAACGAGCAGCGCCCCGTCGCTCCCCGCACTCCAGGCAGTAGCGCTGGTCGCCCGCCAGCACTGCGCCGCAGTTCGCGCAGCGGTCGCTGGCCGCTGCTCCGCCGAGCGTCGCGGGCGCGGGAGTAGGGGGCGGCGCCACCGGCTGGTGGACCGCAGTCGGCGAGTCTTCTGTGGCAGGGGCACGGGTCGGCGGCGCCATCGATCAGCAGTATGCGCGCCAGCCCCCGGGGCTGGTGTTACCAAATCGTGATCGGCGCGTACCCAAAATCGTCACATCTGCGCGCGGGGCGCCCGCGAGACTATTGGGTCGCGTGTCCGCCGCCGACTCACAGTCCTCGCGCCTCGAGCGCCGATCGCTGACGTGCGCGAACTGTGCGGCGCCGCTCGCCGACGACCAGCGCTACTGCCTTAACTGTGGCACGCGACGGGGTCCGGTACCGGGAGCGGTGGCCGGGCTCATCACGTCGCTCACCGGCGAGGCCCGCGACGGCCAGGCGACTCCCGCGCCGGCCGACGCCTGGTTCACCTGGCCGGACCTGAGCGGGATCACGCCGCGCATCGCCGCCGTGTCCGTGATGGCGATGCTGGCCTTCGGCGTCGTGGTCGGATCGGGCGCCACGAGCCTGGCCAACTCGGGTGGCCGCTCCCTGCTCCTGGCCCTGTCCCGCCCGGGCGTGGCGGCCACGCCGACCGTCGCTGCGAACGCCGGTGGCGGCTTCGGCGGCGGTGGGGGTGGCGGCGGCGGCTCGAGCTCGGGTCCCGTCGTGGTCACGCAGACGATCGCCGCCCAGACCGTCACCGCCGGCGGCGGTGGTGGTGGCGGTGGCGGTGGTGGCACGGCCACCCCGGCCCCCCCCGGTCCCACCCTTCCTCCGATCAAGCACGTGTTCGAGATCGTGCTCTCAGGACAGGGCTACAACCAGGCCTACGGGCCGAACTCCCCCTTCCCCTACCTGGCCGGCACGCTGCGCAAGCAGGGTGAGCTGCTGCAGAACTACTACGCGGTGGCGCCGAGCCCGCTGTCGAACGCGCTCGCGCTGGTCAGCGGCCAGGGCCCGAACCCGCAGACGGCCTCGGACTGCCCGCAGTACACGGCCTTCCAGCAGACCGGGACCGGCAGCGAGCAGCAGGCGCTCGGCTCGGGCTGCGTGTTCCCGGCCAAGACCCAGACGCTCGGTGATCAGCTGACCGCGGCCGGGATGAGCTGGAAGGCGTACGTCGAGGGTATGCGCGCCGCCGCCATGGCCAACGCCACCAGCAGCAGCGGCACCACGAGCACCGCTACAACGACCGGCGCAACCACGACCGGCGGCGCCACGACGCCGGCCGCGAGCTCCACCACCAGCACGGCCAGCACATCGTCATCCGCCCCGGGCTCGACCTCGGCCGCAGCCGCCGGCGGCAGCTGCCAGCATCCCCCGCTGGGCGCGCAGGACCCGAATTCCTCACCCTCGGCGGCCAGTCCGTACGTCACCTGGCGCAACCCGTTCGTGTACTTCCAGTCGCTGAGCGCAGCCTGCCCGAGTCAGGATGTCGACCTCTCGCAGCTGGCCACCGACCTGAAGTCCGAGTCCAGCACCCCGACGGTGTCCTACATCGTGCCCGGGCAGTGTGATGACGGCAGTGAACAGGCCTGCGTGCCCGGACAGCCGGCGAACCCTCAGGCGGCCGATGCGGCCACCGAGTCCTTCCTGCGCTCGGTCGTCCCCGCGATCGAGCACTCGCCCGCCTACAAGGCGGGCGGGCTGATTCTGATCACGTTTGACAACGCCCCCCAGAGCGGTCCCAACGCCGATCACAGCGCCTGCTGCCAGACCCCGCCGTATCCGAACATGCCCAGCAGCTCCAGTGCGAGCAGCTCGAGTTCGAGCACGACGACCAGCACGACCAGCGCCGCGGCCACCGGCACCGCGCCCGGGGTGACCAGCACCCCCGCCGGAACCGGCAGCTCCTCCTCGACCACCAGCGCCGGCACCCCGACGACCAGCTCGACGACGACCCCGCCCGGCAGCACCAGCTCGACGACGACGTCGAGCACGACATCGGCGCCGGTCGGTAACGGAGAGACCGTGCCGACCGGAGGCGGCGGCCAGGTCGGCCTGCTCCTGATCTCCCAGTACGTGAAGCCGAACTCGCTGGACCCCAACGACTACTACAACCACTACTCGGTCCTGGCCAGCATCGAGTCCCTGTTCTCGCTGAGCCGTCTCGGCTTCGCCTCCGACCTGTCGCTCCCGGTGTTCGACCGGGTCATCTACAACGCCTGGACGGGCTGAGCGCCCGCTCCCGCGGCCGATCAGTCGCGCGAGCCGCGCCCGTACATGAGCTTGTAGAAGCGACCCAGGAGCCGGCTCTGGGTGGCCTTGTAGGGAAACATGAACGGCTCGCGCTTCAGAGCCCGGCGAGTCACCAGCAGCGACTGCACCTTGGTGTACTTGCGGATGCCGGCCGCGCCGTGGCGGGTGCCCAGACCGGAGGTCTTCCAGCCGCCCATCGGCAGGTTCAGGGCCGTGTAGTTGATCTGCGCATCGTTGACGCACACCACTCCGGCCTGGATCCGCCGCGCCAGTGCCTCACCCTTGTTGACGTCCCTGGTCCAGACGCTGGCCTGCAGGCCGTACTCGGAGTCATTGGCCAGCCGCACGCCCTCCTCGGCGTCGGCCACCTTCATGATCGGTAGCGTCGGGCCGAAGGTCTCCTGGGTCATGCACTTCATCGAGTGGTCGACGTCGACCAGCACGGTCGGTTCGAAGAAGCGGCCCGGACCGGAGGCCGGCTTGCCCCCGGTCAGGACCCTGGCCCCCTTGGCCACCGCGTCCTTGACGTGATCGTGGACGATGTCGAGCTGAGGCGGGAAGATGACCGCGCCGACATCCACGGTGCCGACCCCCATGGGCACCCCCTGGCGCAGCCCGCGCACGTTCTCGGTCACCCGAGCCACGAACTCGTCGTATACCGGCTCCTCCACGTAGCAGCGCTCGACCGAGATGCACACCTGACCGGCGTTGTTCATCGAGTAGAACGCGGCGGCATTCGCGGCCCGTTCGAGGTTGGCGTCCGCGCAGACGATCATCGGGTCCTTGCCGCCCAGCTCGAGATAGCACGGCACGAGGGCCTCGGCCGCCGCCTTCATGACCGCCTTGCCCGTCCGGCTGGAGCCGGTGAACATCACGCAGTCGACCTCGGCGATCAGCGCCGCGCCGGTGCTGCCGTCGCCGGTGGCCACCTGGAAGACGTTCTCGGGCAGCCGGCACTCGCGCAGCATGTCGGCCATCAGCAGCGAGCTGAGCGGCGTGACCTCGCTCGGCTTGAGGATCACCGTGTTGCCGGCCATGAGCGCCGGAATGCAGTCCCCGAAGGAGTTGGCGATCGGGTAGTTCCACGGGCCGATCACCCCGACCAGGCCCACCGGTGCGTAACGGATGATGAGCTTCTTGCCCGCCGCCACCGGGTTGTTCCACGACGGCACACGCTCGTCAGCCAGGTACTTCGCGGCCTCCTTGGCCCAGAAGCCCAGTGCCGAGACGGTGTAGCCGTAGTCCGAGATCTGAGCGTCCTCGTGTGTCTTGCCGGTCTCGTTGACCACCGACGCGATCACCCGCTCGGCGTTGTCGACCATCCACTTCTGCGCGCGGCGCATGATCCGTGCCCGCCCGTCGAAGCCCAGCGCCTCCCAGCCCGGCTGCGCCTGACGGGCCCGTGCGGCCATCGCGGCCAGCTCGTCTGAGCCCATCACCGGGATCGTGGCGATCAACTCACCGGTGGCGGGATTCTCGACCGGAATCGTGTGCGCGCTGGCGCCGTTGGTCTCTGACTCGTGCTCCTGAATGCTGGCCATGTCTCCTCCTGCGGCTGAAGGTCTACGCCCAAGGCTACCGGCACGCGGCGCACCGAGTTCCTGGGTGACGGCTGTGACCGCGGCCGGAGTGACCGCGCGGAGCTCAGGCGGGATCGAGCGCGATCGACTCGATCGAGGGCGGCTCAAGCGGTCGATCCTGGGCGCCGGTGGGGACCGCCTCGATCGCATCGACGGCGTCCATCCCAGCCGTGACCCGACCGAATACGGTGTGCCGGCCGTCCAGCCACGGGGCGCTGTCGACCGTGACGATGAAGAACTGCGAACCGTTGGTGTTGGGCCCCGAGTTGGCCATCGCCAGCGCGCCGCGGACGACCTTGTGCTGGTTGAACTCGTCCTCAAACGTGTAGCCGGGACCGCCGGTTCCGGTGCCCTTCGGGCAGCCGCCCTGGATCATGAAGTCCGGGATCACGCGGTGGAAGATGATCCCGTCGTAGAAGCCATCGGCCGCCAGCTTGCGGAAATTGGCCACCGTCTTGGGCGCGTCGTCATCGAAGAGCTCGAGACTGATCGTGCCGAGGGTGGTGTTCATGTTGGCTGTGCTCATGCCCTGACCCTACCCGCCTCGCCTCGGTCTCATCCGGCCGGGGGCCGGACCGCGGCCCCTCGCGAGACCCCTCGGCGAGCGGCCTGAGGGGCGCGCAAGGGACGGGCTCAGAGCCGGCCGAGGTCGGGGGCCGGTCTCAGACCTTGGCCAGCTCGAGCGCGAGCTCGTGTCCGCGCACGCTGGTCCCGCCGGTCGTCTCGATCACCCGCTGCGCGTCAGCCTGCGGAACCTCGACGAAGGCGAAGCGTTCCAGCACGCGGACATTGCGCACCGCCTCGCCGTCGAGCTTGGCCGCCGAGGTGATGGCATGGACGATGTCCGAGGGCTCGAGCCCGGCGGCGCGGCCGCCGGACACGATCAGCTTGGCCGACGGCCCATCGCCGTTGGCGATCGAGACGTGGGGCTTGGAGTGGCGCTTGGGCGGAGCCGTAACCGGCGTCGGCGCCACGTGGGCATCCTTCACCCAAGGCGAGAGCTTGACCCCGGCGTGCGTCTCAATGGCCTGGATCTCGCGCTGCTGGCGCGGCTCGTAGAAGGTGATGGCGCGCCCGCTGCGGCCCACCCGGCCCGTGCGGCCGATGCGGTGCACGTAGACGTCTGGGGACGTGGGGACGTCGAAGTTGATGACGTGCGAGATACCCGAGATGTCCAGGCCGCGGGAGGCGACGTCGGTCGCGATCAGCAAGGGCAGGCGCCCGTCTTTGAAGGAGATCATCACCCCGTCGCGGGCCCCCTGTGTCATGTCGCCGTGCAGGGCCTTGACGTTCATGCCCCGATCGCGCAGAAGGCGGAAGAGCTGGTCACAGCGGATCTTGGTGCGCACGAACACGAGCGCCTGGTCGGGGCGCTCGGCCTCCAGCACGTTGACCAGCGCCTCATTCTTGTCGCGGCCGGAGACCTCGAGCGCGAACTGCTCGACGGTGTCCACGGTCAGCGTGTCCGCCTTGACCTTGATGGTCACGGGGTCATACAGATACTGATCAGCGAGCCGCCGGATCTCGGGGGGCATGGTGGCCGAGAAGAGGGCCGTCTGACGGCTGGAGGGGGTGAGGCTGAGGATTCGCTCAACGTCCTCGAGGAAGCCGAGGTCGAGCATCTCGTCGGCCTCGTCGAGGACGACGAAGCGACAGCTGTGGAGCATGAGCGAATGGCGCGAAATGAGGTCCTTGACCCGGCCGACGGTGCCGACCACAACCTGTCCCCCGGCCCGCAGCTGGGCCTGCTGGCTGCGAATGGGCGCGCCGCCGAACACGGCGACCACGTCAACGCCCTTGGCCTTGCCGTAGGCGCGCAGAGCCTGGGTGACCTGAATGCAGAGTTCGCGCGTCGGCGTCAGCACGAGGCCCTGGACGTCGTCCTCATCGGGATCGACGTACTGGAGCATGGGCAGGCCGAAGGCGGCGGTCTTGCCCGACCCGGTCTGAGCCTGGCCGATCACGTCGTGCCCTTCCAGCAGCGGCGGGATGGCCTGCTCCTGGATGGGGCTGGGTGCCTCGTAGCCCAGATCGCGCACGGCGGTCAGGAGGTCCTCGGACAAGCGGAGTTCGGCAAACGTCGTCACGCAGCGAGACGATAGACGGCGCCAGCAGTTCCCGGGTGTTCATGTTGCCGCCCCGCCCGCCGGTGGATATGATTCGGCACCGAATGATTCGGTCCCTCATTACCTCGGGAGACGCGGCAGCGTGAGCATGAGCAGCAACGACGAGCGCATCGATGCCTTCGTCTGGCGCGTCAGCGCCGTGGTCATCATCGGCTCGATCATGTCCATCCTGGACACGACGATCGTCAACGTCGCACTGGACACGCTGAGCCGGGATCTGCACACCTCGATCGCCGGCATCCAGTGGGTGACCACGGGCTACATGCTGTCGCTGGCCGCGGTGATCCCGATCACCGGCTGGGCTGCGCGGCGGTTTGGCGCCAAGCAGGTGTATCTCGTCTCACTGGTCCTGTTCACGCTCGGCTCGGCGCTGTGCGGGCTGGCCACCTCGAGCACGGAGCTGGTCATCTTCCGCGTGCTGCAGGGGGCCGGCGGCGGCATGATCCTGCCCATCGGCCAGTTGATGATGGCCCAGGCGGCCGGCCCCAAGCGCATGGGCCGGGTGATGAGCGTGGTCGCCGTGCCGGCCATGCTGGCGCCGGTCCTCGGCCCGACGCTGGGCGGGCTGATCCTGGACAGCACGAGCTGGCGCTGGATCTTCTACGTGAACCTGCCGATCGGCATGCTGGCGGTCGTGGCCGCGCTGCGCATCCTGCCCACCGTGGCGCGCCAGCGCACCGAGCCGCTTGACTACCTGGGCTTCGGGCTGATGGCCACCGGCCTGCCGCTGCTCACCTACGGTCTGGCCCAGGTCGGCGAGACGGGCAGCTTCACCGCAGCCAAGGTCGTCTTCCCGATCTTGGCCGGGCTGGTGCTGATCGCCCTGTTCGCCGCGCACGCCCTGCGCGTACCGCGCCCGCTGCTCAACCTGAGGCTGTACAAGCGGCCCACCTTCTCGGCCGCCTCGATCACGATGTTCTGCGTCGGCGCGGCGCTGTTCGGCGGGATGATCCTGCTGCCCTACTACTGGCAGACGATCCGGCATGAGAGCGTGCTCATCACCGGCCTGCTGACCGCGCCCCAGGGTCTCGGCGCGGCGCTGATCATGCCCTTGTCGGGCCGGCTCACCGACCGTTACGGCGGCGGTCCTCTGGCCCTGTTCGGGGTCATCGTCTGCGCGCTCGGCACCATTCCCTTCGGGCTGATCGGCGCGCACACCTCGGTCCTCGGGCTGTGCGCGGCCATGTTCGTCCGGGGCATCGGCATCGGCTTTGCCTTCATGCCGGCCATGTCGGCGGCGTTCGCGTCCCTGCACCGTGACGAGCTCTCCGACGCCACGCCCCAGCTGAACGTGCTCCAGCGCATCGGCGGCTCGATCGGCACCGCGGTTCTCGCCGTCGTGCTGCAGCGGGCGCTGATGGGGGCTCACAGCCTGCCGGCGGCGGCCGCCGGCTACGGCACCGCGTTCTGGTGGGCGACCGGTATCACCGTTCTGGCCATCGTTCCGTGCGTGGTTCTGGTGCGAGCCGAGCGGGCCGCGCGGCGGGCCGCGGACACGGTCGGCGACCCCACACCGGACACGATGGCCGAGGCGGTGGCGGCGTGAGCACACTCGAGACCGCCTCCGGTGAGGATGGGGGCGCCTCGGCCACGGCCGAACTCGATCCGCGCGCCGCGGTCGGGCGTGCCTTCAAGGCGGCGATGGGCTCCGTGCGCCGCCTGCGTGGACGCGAGACGCAGCGGCCGGACGACCTGAGCTACGCCCAGTACAGCCTGCTCTTTGGCCTCGCCCAGCAACCGGAGCTACCGGCCAGCCAGCTGGCCGCGCTGGCCGATCTGTCCCCCGGCACGGCCACCGAGATGCTCGACCACCTCGAGGCCCACGGCCTCGTGCAGCGCACCCGGTCCTCGCGTGACAAGCGGGTGGTCCTGATCTCCCTGACCAGGCGGGGCGGGGAGATCGTCCGCGCGCGGCGCGAGCGCTTCGAGGGTCGGTGGGAGGCGGCGTTGGCCGGTTTCACCGATGACGAGCTGCGGACCGCGGCCGCCGTGCTCGGACGGCTGGGCCAGCTGTTCGACAGCTTCGACGGCACCGAGTAGCCGCCCGGCGGAGCGCTACAGGGAGACCGCCCCGTCCAGGTGCGGTATGTCGCGCTTGGCGTCGCGGACGCCGAAGCGGATCTCCCCGTCAGCCCGCGCCTCGGCGAAGGTGACCGTGGCCGGCAGCAGGATCGGGCGCCGGAAGGCGACCGCGGCGGTGAACGACTCCGGGAGCTCAGGGCCGAGGGCGGCCAGGCAGCGTGCCTTGGTCCACATCCCATGCGCGATCGCGCTCGGAAACCCGAACAGCCGGGCCGACAGCGGGTGGACGTGAATCGGGTTCAGGTCGCCGGAGACCGCCCCGTAACGGCGGCCGAGATCCCCGGGCAGGCGCCAGGTGGCCGTGGCCGGAAGCCCCGCACTGTCGGGTGGCGCGATGCTCGGCCCCCGGGCGTCAGCGTGCTTGCCGCCGCGCCGCAGGTTGACCGACGCCTCCTCCCACACCAGCTCCTCACCAACCCGGGCCTCGGTGCGCAGCGCGAACTGCGTCCCACTCGGGTGGGGCTCCGCATCGGCCGCCCACACCCGGAGCGTGAGGCGTTCGCCGGCTCCGATCGCCCGGTGCTGGGTGATCCGGTTGGCGATGTGGACCAGCCCGATCGCCGGGTAGGGGAAATCTCCCCCGGTCATCAGCGACAGCTGCAGCGGAAAGGCCAGCATGTGGGGATAGGTGGGTGGCAGCACGTCCGACAGGACGAAGCCGCACACGCGGTCGTACGCGATCAGTCGCTCGCGGTCGGTCTCGACATCGCTCAGGGTGAGGACCCGGTCCGGCAGTCCGCCACCCCCGCCGCCCACGAAGGGCAGGTGCGAGGCGCCCGGAACCATGGCCAGCCCTGCCCGCGCGAACAGAGGCAGCATGCCCGGGCTGCGCTCGAGCTCGTCGTCCGCCATCGCGCTCACGCTCCGATCAGGCTCTGACCGCACACCCGGACCACATTGCCGGTCACTCCGGCTGATCCGGGACTCGCGTACCAGGCGATCGCCTCCGCCACGTCGACCGGTAGGCCGCCCTGGGACAGGCTGTTCATGCGGCGCCCGGCCTCACGAACGACGATCGGCATGGCCGCCGTCATCTGGGTCTCGATGAACCCCGGCGCGACGGCGTTGATCGTCACCCCGCGCTCGGCCAGCGGCCCGGCGAACTCCTGCACGATCCCGATGACGCCCGCCTTGGAGGTCGAGTAATTGGTCTGGCCGGCGTTGCCGGCGATGCCGCTGATCGAGGACACACAGATGATGCGACCGTTGGGTCGCACGACGCCGCGCTCGAACAGCTCCTGATCGATCCGCTGCGGCGCGGTCAGGTTGATGGCCATGACCGTGTTCCACAGCTCCTGGCTCATTCGGCCGAGTGTCTTGTCGCGGGTCACGCCCGCGTTGTGGACGACGATGTCGACGCCGTCGTGGAACTCCAGCAGGTGCGAGGCGATCAGCCCCGGCGCGTCATCTCGGGTGATGTCCGCCGCCAGCACCGAGCCGCCGATCTCGGCCATCCGATCGGTGAGCTCCTGACTCATGGCGGGCACGTCCAGACCCACCACGTGGGCCCCGTCGCGGGCCAGCACCGCCGCGACGGAGGCGCCGATCCCGCGCGCGGCGCCGGTGACCAGAGCCACCTTGCCGGTCAACGGGTGCTCCCAGTCGACCGTCGCCGGGATCTCGGCGACAGCCGCCCCGACGCGCACCACCTGGCCGGAGACGAAGGCCGACTTCGGAGACAGGAAGAAGCGCAGCGTCGACTCGAGCTCGCCCTCGGCCCCGGGGCGGACGTAAACGATCTGGGCGGTCGCGCCCCTCCCCACCTCCTTGCCGATCGCCCGCTCGAGCCCCTCCAGGGCCCGCTGGGCGATCGCCTCGGGCGGCGCACCGCAGTCCTCGGGAGGGGTGCCGAGGATGATCACCCGGCCGCCCGTCATGACCCGGCGGATGCTGGGATGCAGAAACGCCCAGGCCTCCTCGAGCTGGCCGCTCGAGCGGATCCCGCTGGCGTCGAACACGAGCGCCTTGAAGCGCTGCTCGCCGGGCGCCTCGGGGTTCCACACCGCGGCCTCGAGCTTGGCGTCAGCGGCCGCGTCGCGCAGCGGCTCATCCATGGGCGTGAACGTCTCGGCGCCCACGGCGGCCAGGATCGCCGTCACCGCGCCTACCAGCCGCGAGTCGGCGGCGGCTCCGAACAGCACCGGCCCGTCGATCACCGGCTGGCCCGGCTCGTAGCGCTCCAGGCGGGGCGGATTGGGCAGCCCCACCTGTTTGGTCACGATGCGCCCGATGGGCGTGTTCACCAGCTGCTGGTAACGGTCAGCCATCAGCGCGCCTCCATGATCGCGGTGATTCCGAGTCCGCCGGCGGCGCAGATCGAGATCACGCCGCGTCCGGATCCCCTCTCGCTCAGAGCCTTGGCCAGCGAGGCAACGATGCGTCCGCCGGTGGCTCCGAACGGATGCCCGGCGCCCAGAGAGCCGCCGTGCACGTTCAGCTTGGTGCGGTCGATCGGCCCGAGTGGCTCGTCGAGGCCGAGCTTCTCCCGGCAGAAGACCGGGTCCTCCCATGCCTTCAGCGTGCACAGGACCTGGGCCGCGAACGCCTCGTGGATCTCATAGAAGTCGAAGTCCTGCAGACCCAGCCCGGCTCGCTCGAGCATCTTCGGCATCGCGTAGGCCGGGGCCATCAGCAGCCCCTCCCCCTTATGGACATAGTCCACGGCCGCGGTCTGCGCGGTCGTCAGGTAAGCCTGGACGGGGATCTCGCGAGCGGCGGCCCACTCCTCACTGGCCAGCAGCACCGCCGAGGCACCGTCGCTGAGCGGGGTCGAGTTCCCGGCCGTCATCGTTCCCTCGGGACCCCCGAACACCGGCTTCAGCCTGGCCAGCTTCTCCACGCTCGAATCCGGCCGGAGGTTCTGGTCGCGCTCGAGACCCAGGAACGGCGTGACCAGGTCGTCCATCCAGCCGGTGTCGTAGGCGGCGGCCAGATGATGGTGGCTGGCCACGGCCAGCTCATCCTGCTCCGCACGGCCGATGCCCCACTCGGTGGCCATGATCGCGGTGTGCTCCCCCATCGACAGGCCGGTGCGCGGCTCGGCGTTGCGCGGGATCTCCGGCATCAGCTGCTGGGGGCGCAGCCGGGCCAGGGCGCGCAGGCGAGCGGCGTTTGACTTGGCCCGGTTCAGGGACAGGAGCACCTGGCGCAGATCCTCACCGACGGCCAGCGGCGCATCGGACGTCGTATCCACCCCGCCGGCGATGGCGCAGTCGACCTGGCCCAGGGCGATCTTGTTGGCCACCAGCACGGTGGCCTCGAGCCCCGTGCCACAGGCCTGCTGGACGTCGTAGGCGGGGGTTTCGGGAGCCAGCGTCGAGCCGAGCACCGTTTCCCGGGTCAGGTTGAAGTCGCGGCTGTGCTTGAGCACCGCCCCGGCGGCCACCTCACCCATCACCTCGCCCTCGAGGTTGAAACGCGCGGCCAGCGCATTGAGCGTCGCCGTCAGCATGTCCTGGTTGGAGGCCCGGGCGTAGGGGCCGTTCTGGCGCGCGAACGGGATTCGGCTACCGCCGAGGACCGCGACGCGACGGGCGCTTTGTTCCATCTCGAGCAGCTCTCCTGGTCGGGGTTGTGCGACCGCAGGGTACTAAGTTACGGCACCGTAGCTACTGACGGGTACCCATCCGGGTGGCGGTGGTGAAGGCGCCCCCGGCGGTGGCGCGGCGGGTCACAGCGGGCGCGAGCACGCGCAGCGCGGCGGCCAGCCAGTAGTAACGCGGGACGTAGCGCTCGGCCCTGCCGCCGGGCCCGGCCTCCAGGATCGCCTCGGCCACCGTCTCCGGCGGGGCCACGATCCGGCGCGTCAGGCGCTTGGCCAGCAGCTCGGCGGCCGGAAAGCCCTCGGTCTGGATGAAGCCCGGCAGGACGAGCCCGACGTGAACGCCGTGCGGGAGCTCCTCGAGATGCAGCGCGTCGGTCCAGCCGGCCAGGGCGAACTTGCTGGCCGAGTAGGCCCCGGAGCCCGGGCGCGAGACGCGGGCCGCGGTGCTGGCCACGTTCACGATCGCGACCCGTCGTCCGGGCGCCGGGCCGCGCGCCGCCGCGGCGCGCAGCAACGGGAGCAGCGCCTCGGTGAGGCGGGCCGGCGCCTCGAAGTTCAGCTTCATGTGGCGCTCGAGATTCGCCCATCCGCTCTGCGCAAAGCTTCCCCGCCAGGCCGCGCCGGCGTTGTTGACCAGCAGGTGCAGGCCGCGTCCGCGCGCCTCCAGGTAGGTCCGCACGCGCTCGGCGGCGTTGTCCTGCACGAGGTCGACGGTCAGCGTGCCGACACGTTCGGGGCCGCCCAGCTCAGCGGCCAGCGCCTCCAGCCTCTCCGCCCGGCGGGCGACCAGGATCAGCTCCACGTCGGGCTCCCTCGCCAGCCGGCGGGCGGTGGCCTCGCCGATCCCGCTCGAGGCGCCGGTGATCAGAGCGACGTAGGGCATGCCGGGCGCCAGCCTACCGCGGCCGCGGCCCGCGCCCGCGGCAGCGGCGGGCAGCCGCGGCGGGTAACCGGCCTTGGCCTCTGGCCGCGTCAGATAGCGTTGCCGCACCTTGAGCCACAGCACGCTCGCCCTGCTGACGGTGCCGGTGGTGACCGGGGTGATCGGCTACGTCACCAACTGGACCGGCGTGCTGATGCTGTTCTATCCCGTGCACTTCAAAGGCGTGCGGGCCAACTGGCTGCGGTCCGTCTCGCGGATCCTCCCGTATCGCCTCCGCCAGGTTCCCGGGGTCATGGTCGGCGGCATCGGATGGCAGGGAATCGTCCCCTCGCGTGCCGCCAAGATGGGCAGCCTGGCCGTCGACAGCGGCATTTCCAAGATCGGCACGCCGCGGGAGATCTTCACCGAGCTCGATCCCGAGCAGATCGCCCAGCAGATCGTGGACTCCTCCCGCGAGGACATCGGCGAGATCGTCGAGCGGATCATGCAGCGTGAGCAGCCGGAGCTCTGGCCCGAGCTGCCCGAGCAGATCCGGGAGCTGGTTCACCGCCGGGTGCAGGACCAGCTGCCCGAGATCGTCAAGCAGCTGACCGTCGACATCGGCGAGAACATCGACCGGCTCGTCGACGTCAAGCTGATGGTCATCAAGCGCTTCGATCCGGAGCTGGCCAACCGCGTGTTCCTGGACATGGGCCGGCGCGAACTGAAGTTCATCCAGAACTTCGGGTTCGTGTTCGGCTTCCTGCTGGGTATCCCAGTGGCGGTGCTCACGCACTTCCTGACCTTCTGGTGGTTGCTGCCGATCCTCGGCGTGCTGGTCGGCTACGCCACCAACTGGGTGGCGCTGTGGATGATCTACGAGCCCGCCGAGCCTCGGCGGTGGGGTCCGTTCCGGGTGCACGGCCTGTTCATCCGCCGCCAGCACGATGTGGCCGGGGTCTACGCGAGGATCGTGGCCGACGAGATCCTGACCGTCTCCGAGTTCGGCTCCGAGCTGCTGCACGGTCCTCAATCCGACCGGACGCGGTCCCTGATCGAGCACTCGATGCGACCGGCGATCGACCGGGCCACCGGTCCGCTGCGGCCCGCGGTCCGCCTCGCCCTCGGCTCCCGCGACTACGACTCGATCCGGCAGGCGTTTGCCTCCGAGCCGGTCGAGCACATGATGGAGCCGTTGTCGGATCCCGAGTTCAGCCGGACCCAGAGCGCCGCCATGCGCGAGCTGATCACCGACCGGATTCGCGCCATGCCGCCCGCGGAGTTCGGCGATCTGCTGCGCACGGCCACCAAGGAGGACGAGTGGCTCCTGCTCCTGCACGGGGCGGTGCTCGGTCTCGGCGGCGGACTGCTCCATCTGGCGATCTTCGGATGAGCGAGCATCGCGATCCCGGCAGGCAGCTGCTCCACTCGGCTCCGGCCCTGGCCCGCCTGGCCGCCGGGCTGTGGTGGCGGGCGACCACCCGCGGTGCGGTCAGCTCGGTCCAGGGCGCCGTCCGACTCGGCCGGGCGGCCGCCGATCCGGTCCTCGGCGCCGAGGTGATCGTGGAGATCAGCGCCGAGCTGCGGGACTACGCGCGCAACCTGCTCGGGGTCACGGCGCTCGAGGAGCGCGTCCGGCAGCTCGGAGCGCCGGCCGCCAGGCCCGCCGCCGGCGCGGGCGACGGCCGGAACGGCGCCGAGGTATCGGAGCGGGTCGCCCTCCGCGTCAAGGGGGCGGAGCTGCTGCGGGCCGCGGCCGAGCTCGACGAGGACCGTGACGCCCACCCCGCCTACGCCCGCATCCTGACCGAGCTGGCTCCCGATGAGGCCCGGATCCTGCGTCTGCTGGCCACCAAGGGGGCGCAGCCGTCGGTCGACGTCCGGTCCGGCCACCTGATCGGCGTCGGCTCCGACCTGATCGCGTTCGGGCTGAACATGGTCGGCCCCGAGGCCGGCGTCCAGCACCCCGAGCGCGTGTCCGCTTACCTGAACAACCTCGAGCGCCTGGGACTGATCTGGTTCTCGCGCGAGCCGATCGACGACGCCGTCGCCTACCAGGTGGTGGAGGCCCAGCCCGAGGTGCTGGAGGCGCTGCAGTCAACCTCGCGAGCCAAGACGATCCAGCGCAGCATCGTCCTCACGGCGTTCGGCCGAGACTTCTGCCAGACATGCCTGCCGCTCGACGCGGCCGAGGTGGAGGCGCTGAGCTCTGAGGGCTGAGCCAGGCGCCGGGCTAGATTCGATCGCCAGCACGCCGCGACGAGAGAGGTCGATGTGGATTATGTGAATCTGGGCCGGACCGGACTGCGGGTCAGCCGCCTGTGCCTCGGCATGATGAGCTACGGCCCCCACGAGAGCCGGCCGTGGGCCCTGCCCGAATCCGAGGCCGAACCGATCGTGAAGGCCGCGGTCGAGGGCGGGATCAACTTCTTCGACACCGCCGACACCTACAACGGCGGCCAGAGCGAGGTCATCACCGGCAGGCTCCTGCGCTCGCTGTTCGGGATGCGCGAGGAATACGTGCTGGCCACCAAGGTGTTCATGCCCACGATGCCCGGCCAGAACGGCTACGGGCTCTCGCGCAAGCACATCATGGCCTCGATCGACGCCTCCCTGCAGCGACTCGGCCACGACTACGTCGACCTGTACCAGATCCACCGCTGGGATCCGAACACACCGATCCAGGAGACGATGGACGCGCTGCACGACGTCGTGAGAGCCGGCAAGGCTCGCTACATCGGGGCCAGCAGCATGTTCGCGTGGCAGTTCGCCAAGGCCCAGCACGTGGCCCGGACGCCGTTCGTGTCCATGCAGAACCACTACAACCTGATCTATCGCGAGGAGGAGCGCGAGATGATCCCGCAGTGCCTCGACCAGGGCGTCGGCGTGATCCCGTGGAGTCCGCTGGCCCGCGGGATGCTGGCCGGCAACCGGACGCGCGCGGGTGAGAAGCAGACCAGGCGCTCCCAGACCGATGCCTTCGGAGACTCGCTGTACCGGCCCGAGATCGACTTCGACGTGATCGAGCGGGCTGACGAGGTGGCCCGGGAGCGGGGGGTGCCGACCGCCCAGGTCGGCCTGGCCTGGCTCCTGCACCGGCCGGGGGTGAGCGCCCCGATCATCGGCGCGACCAGCCTCTCGCACCTCGAGGACGCGCTGGCCGCCGAGCCGCTGTCGCTGAGCGCGGAGGAGATGGAGCGCCTGGAGGAGCTCTATCAGCCGCACGCGATCGCCGGGCATCGGTAGACCTGTCGCCTGCGCGCCGGAGGGCGGGTAACACCGGCGGTTGCCGCTTGCCTTTCCGCGCCGGCGAGCGTTAGGGTCCGGGGCCGTTTAACCGGCCCGCGATCCGGGTGTATGAGCATCCGGGCGGCAAACTTCCACGGGAGGTGGAACATGGCTCAGGTGGCCGCCCCCGGCCCCGCGCGCGACGTGGTTCTGGATGCCGAAGGCATGGACCGAGGAGTGGGGTTCCTCGGCCTGCTGTGGGCCTCGGAGGGCTCGATCATCGGCTCGGGATGGCTGTTCGGCGCGCTTACCGCCGCGTCGATCGCTGGACCGTCGGCGATCATCGCCTGGGCCCTGGCCTCGGTCATCATCATCGTGCTGGCCCTGGTCCATGCCGAGCTGGGGGGCCTGTTCCCGGTCTCCGGCGGCACCAGCCGCTTTCCCCATTACGCCTTCGGCAGCCTGGCCGGGGCGACCTTCGGCTGGTTCGCCTACATCCAGGCGGCATCGGTGGCGCCGATCGAGGTGCTGGCGGCGATCCAGTACGCCTCCTCGTGGTCGTTTGCGCACACCTGGTACAACGGGACCACGCTGCACGGCTTCGGGATCGTCGTGGCGATCATCCTGATGGTCATATTCACGGCGATCAACCTGATCGGCGTGCGCTGGCTGGCCCGGGTGAACAACTCGCTGACGACCTGGAAGGTGCTGATCCCGGTGCTGGCGATCATCATCCTGATCGTCTCCAACTTCCACGGCTCGAACTTCAGCCACGGCGGCGGGTTCTTCGTGCACGGCGCCGAGTTCAAGTCGATCGTGCTCGCGCTGCCGGGCGGCATCGTGTTCTCACTGCTGGGCTTCGAGCAGGCGGTGCAGCTGGGCGGGGAGGCCCGGAATCCCGCCCGGGATCTCCCTCGCGCGGTGATCCTCTCGATCCTGATCGGCGGCGGGGTGTACATGCTGCTCCAGGTGGCCTTCATCGGCGCCCTGGATCCGAAGCTGCTGACCGACGCCCACACGTGGACCAACCTGGCCACGCCGGGCAACAACGAGGCACTGAAGGCGCTGAACGCCGCCCCCTTCTACCAGGTGGCCAAGCTGGCCGGCCTGGGCGCGCTGGCCTTCGTCCTGCGGCTCGACGCCATCATCTCGCCGAGCGGAACCGGCCTGATCTACCTGACCTCGGGGTCCCGGATCAGCTTCGGGCTGAGCAAGAACGGCTACATCCCAGCCGCCTTCGAGCGCACCAACGGCCGGTCCCGCGTCCCCGTCCTGAGCATCATCGTCACGGCGATCATCGGCCTGATCTTCCTGCTGCCGTTCCCGAGCTGGTCGAAGCTGGTCGGCGTGGTCACCAGCGCCTCTGTGCTGATGTACGCGGGTGCTCCGCTCGCCCTCGGCGCGCTGCGCAAGCAGAAGCCCGAGCTGCCGCGGCCCTACCGGCTCCCGGGGGGCGCCGTGCTGGCCCCGCTCTCGTTCGTGCTGGCCAACTTCATCGTCTACTGGTCGGGCTGGGGGACCTACTCCACGCTGATCGTGGTCATGTTCATCGGCTTCGCCCTGATCGCCATCTCCTACGCGTTCAACCTCAACCCCGACAAGCCCCAGATCGACTGGGGCGCAGCGATCTGGGTGTTCCCGTACCTGATCGGGATGGGCGTCATCTCCTTCCTCGGCGGCTTCGGGCACGGAGGCATCCTCGGCAGCGTCGGTACGTTCAAGAACGTCCTGGTGGGCGGCAACGGCCATATCGGGCTGTACTGGGATCTGCTGGTCCTGGCCATCTTCAGCCTGGTCATCTACTACCTGGCCATCGCCCGCCGGCTCTCACCGGCCCAGGTCGATCATTACGTGCGCGAGGTCTATCCGCCGCCGGTCACCGAGTGACTACGGCTCGCCCAGCGACGCTCTGGTCCGCAGCGCCAGGCCGAGCTCGAAGCGGCCGGCGGGAGTCTCCAGGGCATCCCCGAGGAGCTCCCCGAGCTTGGCCATCCGGTAGCGGACGGTCTGCGGGTGGACGTGAAGGAGCGCGGCGATGAGCGGCGTGTGCCGCTGATGGTCGAGCCAGGCGGCGAGCGTGTCGAGCAGGCGCTCACGCTCCGCCGGGGCCAGCTCCGCCAGCGGTGCGAGCGCCCGCCGGGCCTGGGCGCCGGCCAGTTCGCGATCCTGCAGCAGGATGAGCTCGGCCAGATGCTCCTCGGTGTGCAGCAGGCGGCCTGAGGGCAGCGCGCCGAGCGTGGCCAGGCTGAGCAGGACCCGGGCCCAGCGCAGCGAACGCGGCGCGTCACCCGGCTCCACGGTCGGACCGAGCGCGGTCGTCTCGTCAGCCAGCGCCCGCTCCAGCACGGCCCGCCGTCCGGGTCCGTCAGGATCAGGGATGATCAGCCAGCCGCCCTCGCCATCGGCTCCGGACAGGGCCTCGGTGTCGAGGCGGCGCGCCGGTCCGAGCGGGCTGTCGGATTGCAGCGCGAGCACAGCCAGCCGGCGCGGCACCGGCCAGCGGGCCAGCTCGGCGGCGTGCGCCAGCGCCTCGGGGTCGCCACCGTCCGGGTCGAGCAGGAGCGCGGCCACCCGCCGGCGCCGGCGCTCGAGCTCCCCGGCCTCGTCGGACTGCATGCGCAGGTAGCCCTCCACGACATCGGCGGCCAGCTCATCCGCATAGACGAAGATCGCCTCCGCGGTGGCGATCGCCACCGGTGCTGAGACGCCGGCGCGCAGGGCGAGATCGGCCGCTCCCCGCCACGCGGCCCGGGTGCCGATCCGGAACGCCGCCCGCAGGTCGTCCAGGTTGCGCCCGGACTGGAATTCGGCCTCCCCCAGGCGCCGCCACAGCTCGTCGGTCTCCCCGGCCGGCCGGCGGCCGCTCTCGATCGCGGCCAGGAACGCCTGGTGGGCCTGCTCGATGCCCATCCGGATCGCCACCCCCTCCGGTCCGGCCAGCACCTCTCCATATACCGGGCTCCCGGCCCGAACCGCCTCGACGATGCTCTGCACGAGCACCGGGAGCTCGGCCCGGACCGCAGCCACGGCCTCGGGCGGAATCGCCTCGGCGCGCCATTCAGGGCCGCTCATTGTCACATCTTGACAAACAGGCCCGGCGAAGACGTTGCCGGAGAGCGGAGATCCACCCCTGGGCACAGGCGTACGTTTCCCGGCCATGAGCCCGAGCGCCCCCCGTCGCCGCAGCATCACCCAGACCCACGAGCGAATCGCCCAGCTGGGCTGGGAGCCCTCCTATCACGATCCGGTCGTGCGCTACCCGACCCGCTACCGGTTCCCGAACCGGGCCAAGGATCCCATGCGCCACATCATGCGGGAGTACCTGCCCATGGAGCTCGAGAAGGACGAGCGCGTGTACGGCGGCCATGACGCCGCGGTGCGGGCCGACATGCCGGCCAAGGCCCACGAGCGCTGGCTTGAGATCCTCAAGCCGTTCATCGTCATCACCAACTACGCCGAGGTGGCGGCCGGGCGCTGCATGTCGATGCTGATGAGCGCGGTCCCGAACAACGAGCTGCGCAACGGCTACCACGTGCAGTTCGTGGACGAGATCCGCCATACCGGGCTGCAGATGGCCCTGGCCCGCTGGTACGCCAAGAACGTGCCCGATCCGGCCGGCTGGCATCTCGGCCCCAAGGCCTTCAGCGGCTCGGTGCTGACCAACCCGGGGCTGAACATGCTCAGCCACTTCATCGTCGGCGATCCGATCCAGTGCGCGTTCACGCTCCAGGTCGTGGCCGAGACGGCGTTCACCAACGTGGTGTTCGTGGCCACGCCCGACGTGGCCGCCCGGAACGGCGACTTCACGCTGCCCACCACGTATCTGTCGGTCCAGTCCGATGAGGCACGGCACATCTCAAACGGCTACGCGACCCTGTTGACCGTCCTCCAGGACGACCACAACGCACCGCTGATCGAGCGCGATCTGCAGCAGGCGTTCTGGATCAACCACGCCTTCATCGACATCTTCTCGGCGATCGTGATCGAGTACTTCTCACGCGATCGCTCCGATCCCGAGTGCTTCCTGGACAAATGGGATCGCTGGGTTCGCGACGACTGGCACCGGGCCTACATCATGAAACTCGGCAAGCTCGGCCTGGACATACCACCCGACATGTTCGAGCGTGCCCGGGAACGGATTGTCAACGGCATCCATCACCGTCACGCGATCCTCGCCTTCGCCGGCTGGCCGCTGTCGTTCTGGCGCTTCGATCCGCTCGACGAGCGTGACTTCGAGTGGTTCGAGCGCCACTACCCCGGCTGGTATGCGCAGTACGGCGCTTTCTGGGAGGCGTACCGCCGGGGGGTCGATCCGGCGGCCGGCTTCCTGCCGCTCGACTTCATCAACATGGCGCCGCCGTTCTGCTGGACCTGCCAGGGGCTGTGCGTGTCCGAGACCGATCGCCGCCACCGGGTGCTCGGCGCTGACCCCCCGCGCACGCGGTTCTACTGCTCGCCGGAATGCCGCTGGCTCGATGAGTCAAACCCCGGGCGCTACACCGGGGACCGCAACTACCTCGACCGCTACCACGGGTGGGAGGCCTCGGAGGTGATCCGGGACCTGGGCTTCGTCCGCACCGACGGCGAGACGCTGATCGGCCAACCGCACCTGAATCGCGCCGAGGACGGTCCGCGGCAGTGGACGCTGTCCGACATCCGCGCCCATGACCTGAAGCTGCAGAGCCCGAACATCCGGGTGGCCCGGGAACTGGGGCTGCCCAGCGGCGATTGGAGCGACGCGCCGCGCTCAGACGGGGCGGTTCCGCTCGATCTCGCCCAGATGGTGCTGTGAGGGTCCGGCTCGAACCCATCGGCGAGGAGATCGACTGCGGCGCCGAGGAGACGGTCCTCGACGCCGCCTTTCGCCAGGGCCTCAACCTCGCCTACGGGTGCCGCGAGGGCCAGTGCTCGGCCTGCAAGTGCTTCCTGCAGGAGGGTGAGGTCGACCTGAAGCGTTACTCGAGCTTCGCGCTCTCAGACACCGAGCGCGGGAACGGATACGCGCTGATGTGCCGGGCAGTTCCGGAGTCCGACCTGATCGTCGAGCTGCTCCATTTCGACCCCGACAATTACCGGCTCGAGCACGCGATCCGCGAGGGTGTCGCGAGCGTCACTGCGGTGACCGAACTGACCCACGACATCGTTGGACTGACGCTGTCAGTGCCCGAGGACCTGTCGTGGCTGCCCGGTCAGTTCCTGGATCTGCACGTGCCCGGCACCGACGGTGAGCGGCGCTCGTTCTCGATCGCCAATCTTCCCGGAGACGGCGTGGTCGAGCTGATGATCAAGCGCTATCCCGGCGGACGCTTCTCGGGGATGCTCGGCGACCGCGTGGTGGCCGGGACCGACCTGCGTTTCACCGGCCCCTACGGCGCCTTTCACCTGCGGCGCTCGGAGGCGCCGATCCTGATGGTGGCCGGTGGCTCGGGCATGGCGCCGGTGCTCGCGGTTCTCCGGCAGCTGGCCGTCGAGGGTTGCCAGCGGCCGGTGCGGTTCTTCTACGGCGCCCGCGAGGAACGCGACCTGTTCGCTCTGGAGGAGATCACCGCGCTGGGCGAGCGGCTGGCGGACTTCCGCTTCGCGCCCGTGACCGGCCGCTTCGTGCACGAGGCGATCGACGCCGAGTTCGATGCGCCCGACGTGTACATGTGCGGGCCGCCGCCGATGCTCGACGCGGTGCAGGAACTGCTCGAAGGCCGGGGCGTCGACCCGGCGCGAATCTTCGCCGACCGGTTCACGACGTCGGCCTCAGCGCCGGCTGCAGCCGATCCGTCCGGCCCCACGGCCGCCTCCGCCTCCGCCACCGCCCCTGCCTCCGAGCGCGAGTTCGCATGGTTCACGCCGGCCGCGCGTCGGGCGACGCTGTACGAGGACGTCACGGTCGACACCCAGCCCTCGATCCACCGTCATCTGACGCGCGGCTGGCCGCTGCACTTCGCCGACGGCCGCGGGACATGGAACGACGCCTCGACCGCCCTGCGCAGCGCTGATTGGTTCGCGTTCCGCGATCCCGGCCAGCAGTGGGAGCGGACCTACTACCAGGCCGGCACGGCCGTCGAGCAGCAAATCGAGGGGGCGCTCCGGTCCGCCGCGCAGCAGGGTTTGATCGATGACCTCGAGCCCGGCTGGGTGGAGTTCCTCCGCGCCCAGCTTCAGGTCCCCGCCTACCTGGAGCATGGACTGTGGTTCGCGCTGGCCACCGCGGCCCGGGATTGCCTGTCGGACACGGTCGCCACCTGCGTCTGCCTGCAGGCGGCCATGAAGCAGCGCTCCGCTCAGGCGATCGTGCTTTATGCGATGGACCTCGAACAGCACCTCGGTCTCGAATTCCCAATCGACGCGGCGCGGCAGGCGTTCATCGGTGAGGAGGCCTGGCAGGGCGCGCGGCGCTTCCTCGAGCGGCTGGCGGCCACGGCGGACTGGGCGGAGGTCCTGTTCGCGGCCAACCTGTGCTTCGAGCCGGTGGTGGCCACGCTGGTCCGGCGGGAGCTCGGAACGAGGGCCGCGGCCGCCCACGGTGACACCGTGACGCCGGTCCTGGCCCGGGTGGAGACCCAGGAATGGGAATGGACCCGCGCCTGGACCGTCGCCCTCGCCCGCTTCCTGCTGGAGGATCCGCGCAGCGGCGCACACAACCGCGAGATCCTCTCGGGCTGGGTGCGGGACTGGCTGCCTCAGGCCCTGGCCGCCGCAGCGGCGCTGGCGCCGCTCGCCGAGGGGATCGGGCTCGACGTCTTGCGTGCCACGGCCCGCGTCCAGGCCTATGCGGGCGCGATGCTCGACGAGGCCGGGCTGCCCGAGCTGTGCGCATTGGTCGGCCAGCGGCCCGCAGAGCGCGAGGCCGTCCGGTCTTCCTCCGCGGCGTCAGTGGCCCGAGCCGTCCCGGTCGCGGCCACGGTGCGTCGGTCCGCGGAGTCGCGTCCGGCGGACGGCAGCTTCGATTACGTGGGGATCGTGATGGCCAAAAGCGCCGAAGGCGATGCGGTGGCCGCGTTCATGGGCCGCCGCGACGGTGTCGAGGTCCGTGAGCAGCCCGCGTTCTGGGACATCCGGGCCCGCGACCGGCTCGTGATCCCCTATCACGAGATCACGGAGGAGATCGGCTATGAGATCGACGCGTACTCCATCCAGCACGAGATGTCGACACACTATGGGCGCATGGTCGCCACCGATGATGCGCTGATGCTGTTCTCAGATCCGACCGAGGCGCTGGAGCACCTGCTGTCATGAGTCGCGTGAGGCAGGCCGCCGGCCGCTGGCTGGCCGCGCTGGACCGGCACCCCAGCGGGCACCGCCTGGTCGTGCGGGCCCTGCCCGGGGCGATCCGGCGCCGCTTTGACCCCGGCTCGGCCGACGGACTGGAGGCCGTGCTGGAACTGGCGGTGCGCGATCCGCAGGGCGAGCAGGCCGACCGCTTTGCCCTGTCGATCACCGACGCGACCTGCTCGGTGCGGCCCGGCGCCCCCGAGGCGCCCGGCGCCCGAGCCACGATCGCCTCCGATGACCTGATCCTGCTCGCCGCTGGGCTGGCCAGCTGGCCCGAGCTGCTGTCGAGCGGACGCTTCGAGCTGTCCGGAGACCCGTTCCTGGCGCTGCGGTTCGCCTCCCTTTTCCGGCTGCCGGTCGAGCTCGACCCGGTCTGAGCACCCCGCCTCGCGGCGCGTCTTCAGCTGGCCCCCTGCGCGAACAGCGAGTTCGGCTCGTAGCCCGCAAACACGACGCTGTGGGCCAGCGGCATGCGTGTGTTGACGATCACGCAGTAGGTGCGGGTTCGGGCCGCATTGGGCACACACGTGCGGTACACCGACCCGGGCTGGATCGCATAGGTGCTGGTGTGGGTCACGCCCGCCCGGAAGGCTTCGGGAGCCCGATCGCCGATGAACGAGATGGCGCGCGTGATGGCGTCGTGCATCATCCGCTGCTGGTCCTCGATGGCCGGCCGGTGCAGCCAGCCGGCCAGCACCAGCAGGACCGGCACGAGCATGACCGCAGCGGTCCCACCGTAATTGGCGGCCACCGTGCGCGGCATGTCGGTGCGGCGGCGGCGCAGCAGGACGCCCAGCGGACGCGACAACAGCACGACCAGCACGAGGTTGGCCAGCAGGCCGGTCATCAGCCCCCCGGCCAGCGACTGCGCATCACCCAGGAAGGGCAACACGTGGACGATCACCGCATCAAGCGCCGTGACGGCCACGAAGGTCGGCCACAACCATGCTCCACGGCGCCGCCAGCGCCAGCGCACGAGCCACGCAGCGTCCATGACAAGGAGACTAGGCCCGTGTCGAGGACCGCCGCGAGGAGTAAGCTCCGGCGCCCGGATGCGGGGGTGTTGGCGGAGATCCCGTCACGCCCTCAAACGACGAGCCGAACGGAGATCCCGCGCCGGTTCAGAGAGAGGAAGGGAAGACGATCGACATGGCGACTGACATCGCTACGCCGACCTCGGAGGAGGTGGGCGAGCACCAGCACCTGCAGCTGGCCGACCGGATCTGGCTGCACCGGGCGATGCTCCTGATGCGCGGTATCGAGGAGCGCGCGATGAGCCTGTACCGCCAGGGCAAGGTGCCCGGCTCGTTCTACGACGGCTTCGGCCAGGAGGCCGTCTCGGCGGGCGCCGCGTTTGCGATGGCCTCCGAGGATCGGCTGTGCATCCTGCACCGCGATCTGGCCGCGCATCTGGTCCGGGGAGTCACCCCGGCGCGCATCTTCGCCCAGTACATGGGCCGGGCCGCGGGGATCACCGCCGGTCGCGACGGCAACGTGCACTTCGGCGACCGGAAGCTCGGCTGCGTCGGCATGGTCTCGATGCTGCCCGACATGATGCTCGTGGCCACCGGCATGGCGATGGCCTTCAAGCTGCGCGGCGAAGCCCGCTGCGCCCTGACCTGGTTCGGTGACGGCTCCACCTCCCGCGGGGACTTCCATGAGGCCATGAACTGGGCGGGTGTCCAGAAGCTCCCGGTCGTGTTCGTGCTCGAGAACAACCAGTACGCGTACTCGACGCCGCTGGACAAGCAGTTCGCGGTCGACCCCGTCGAGCGGGCCGCCGCCTACGGTTTCGCCGGCCTGACCGTCGACGGCAACGATGTCGAGGCGATGTTCGACGCCACCCGGGAGGCCCGGGAGCGCGCCATCTCCGGCGGCGGCCCGACCCTGATCGAGGCGGTGACGATGCGCATGCACGGTCACGCCGCGCACGACGACATGAAGTACGTGCCCAAGGAGCAGGTTGAGGAGTGGAAGCTCCGCGATCCGATCGACCGTCAGGAGAAGCGCCTGCGCGCCCTCGGCGTGGATGTCGAAGCGCTGCGGGCCGAGGTCACGGCCGAGATCGACGCCGCGGCCGCGGAGGCTCTCAGTGGTCCGATGCCGTCGGCTGACCGTGTCCTCGAGGGCGTGTTCTGCGAGGGGGAGGCCGAGCCGCTCGGGGATGGGCAGGCCCCGTGGAGTGGCTTCGCCCGGGCCGGGGGTGATCGCTGATGCCGACCATGACCTACCTCCAGGCCATCTCCTCCGCCCTGCGTGATGAGCTCCGCGCCGACGAGCGCGTGATGATCATGGGCGAGGACATCGGCGTGTTCGGGGGCGCCTTCAAGGTGACCGACGGCTTCGTGGCCGAGTTCGGCACCGACCGGGTGATGGACACCCCTTTGGCCGAGTCGGCGATCATCGGCTGCGCCGTGGGCGCCGCCGTGGTCGGACTGCGTCCGGTCTGCGAGATGCAGTTCTCCGACTTCATCTCCTGCGGCTTCGATCAGCTGGTCAACGTGGCCGGCAAGATGCACTACCGCCAGGGCCTGGCCGTGCCGCTGGTCGTCCGGCTGCCGTCGGGCGGGGGCTTCTCGGGCGGTCCGTTCCACTCCCAGAACCCCGAGGCGCTGTTCATGCACTCGCCCGGGATCAAGGTGGTGGCGCCCTCGACGGCCGAGGACGCCAAGGGGCTCCTGCACGCCGCCATCCACGATCCCAACCCGGTCTGCTTCATGGAGCACAAGCACCTGTATCGCCGGGTCAAGGGCGAGGTGCCGGACGGGATCTATGAGACCCCGTTCAGCGCGCGCGTGGCCCGGCCGGGATCGGATCTGGTGGTGATCGCGTACGGCGCCATGGTCGATGTGGCCCTGCAGGCCACTGAGGATCTGGACGGCGCCTCGGTCGAGGTGCTCGATCTGCGCTCGCTGGTGCCGCTGGACGAGGCGGCGATCCTCGATTCCGTGGCCCGCTGCTCGAAGGTCGTGGTCGTCGATGAGGCCAACATGACCTGTGCCGCCGGAGCGCAGGTGGCCGCCCTGATCGCCGAGCAGGGCTTCGAGGATCTGGACGGCCCGGTCGTCCGGGTGGCCTCACCCGATGTGCCGATCCCGTTCTCACCGCCGCTTGAGGCCGCCGTGCTCCCCGGTGTCGATCGAGTCAAGGAGGCCTGCCGTGAGCTCCTTGCCTACTAGCGGATCCGAGCAGGCCGCGGCCCTGGTCGACGTGGCCATGCCCCAGATGGGCGTGTCGGTGGCCGAGGGCACCGTGGTCGCCTGGCGCGTGGGCGTGGGCGACGCGGTCACGGCCGAGCAGACCGTGTGCGAGATCTCCACCGACAAGATCGACACCGAGGTCCCGGCCCCGGTCAGCGGCGTGATGGCCGAGATCCTGGTCGAGGTCGACCAGACGGTCGACGTCGGGGTCGTGCTGGCCCGGATCGCGACCGGCGGCGAGGGCGCGTCCGCGTCCCCGCCGTCCGAGGCCCCCCCGGCCGCTTCGGCCGTGCCGGGGGCTCCCTCCGCTCCGTCCGCCGTGTCGGCGCCAGCGCCCGCCGGCTCGGCGACGGCGTCCCCGGGGCACAACGGGGCCGGTCGGCGGTATTCCCCGGTCGTGCAGCGCATCGCCGCCGAGCACGGAGTCGACCTCAGCACCGTGCGTGGCACCGGCCGCGACGGGCGCGTTCGCAAGCAGGACGTGCTCGCGCTCGTGGGCGGTGACGGCTCCGGCCGGACCGAGGTGACCGAACCGCCGCTGCACATCGAGAGCCCGTACCGGCCCGATCCCGTGCCGCCGGCCCCGGCCACGTCCCCCGTGACCTCGAGCGGCGAGGGGCTCTCACGCATGCGCCGCCAGATCGGCGAGCACATGAAGCGCTCCCTCGATACCGCCGCCACGTGCACGACCTGGATCGAGGTCGACATGAGCCGCGTCGAGACCGCCCGCCGGCGGCTCGGCGTGACGGCCCTGGCGTTCGTGGCCCGGGCCACGGTCGCCGCCCTGCGTGAGCACCCGGCGCTGAACGCCTGGCTCGAGGGCGAGAAGTACACGCGCGTGCACGAGGTCAACCTGGGGATCGCCGTCTCCCTCGGTGATGACGGGCTGATCGTCCCGGTCATCCACGGCGCGCACGAGCTCTCCGAGGAGGGTCTGGCCGCCCGGATTCGCGACCTGGCCCGGCGCGCTCGCGCGCGCGAGTTGAGCGCCGACGAGGTGCGCGGAGGCACGTTCACGATCACCAACCCGGGCCAGTACGGCTCGATCATGGCCACGCCGATCATCAACCAGCCGCAGATCGGGATCCTGGACCTCGAGGCGGTGGTGAAACGGCCGGTGGTGGTGACCGACCCCGACGGCAACGACGCGATCGCCATCCGCCCGATGACGATCCTCGGTCTGAGCTGGGATCACCGTGCGCTCGACGGCGCCCTGTCGGCCCAGTTCCTGGCCTCGGTGAAGCGGAACCTGGAGGGCGTAGGCTCCTAGGAGATGAACGAACTCTGGGTCTGCCAGCTGGGCACGGTCGAGTACCGCGAGGCGCTGGCCCTGCAGGAGCGCGTGCGGGAGGCCCGACAGGCCGGCGCCGTACCCGATGTGATGCTGCTGCTCGAGCACTGGCCCGTGTACACGCGCGGGCGGCGCTCGGGCCCCGGCGAGCTGCCGATGGGCGAGGACTGGTACCGGGCGCAGGGGATCGACATCGTCGAGACCGACCGCGGCGGCAAGGTGACCTATCACGGTCCCGGGCAGCTGGTCGGCTATCCGATCGTCGGCGTCAGCGACGTGCTCGAATACGTCCGCACGCTGGAGCGGGCGCTGGTCTCCGTCCTGGCCGAGGAGGGTGTGAGCGCCCGGGCTCGGGTGCAGGACGGTCCGGACTACACGGGCGTATGGGTCGAGGACCGCAAGATCGCCTCGATCGGCGTTCATGTGGCCCGTGGAGTGACCACCCACGGCTTCGCTCTGAACGTGGAGAACGATCTGCAGCCGTTCGGCTGGATCGTCCCCTGCGGCCTGGACGGGGTTTCCATGACCTCGCTGATCAAGGAGACCGGCCGCAGCCGGAAGACGCCGGGATGGCCCGATCAGGCGGGAGCGGAGACGGGGCCGGAGGCGGAGCGGGCGACCGGCGCAAGCGGGCCGATGCGCTGCGTGCGCAAGCGGGTCGCCTACACGGTGGCCCAGGCGCTCGGACTCAGGCAGCGGATCGTCTCGCCCGACCGGCTCGAGGCGGCCGTCGGCGCCGAGCGGGCACCGGCCGTCGCCTGAGCTACTCCGCGAGCAGCCGCCGCAACAGCGCGATGATCTCGTCCGGGTGCTCGGTCAGCTGGCGCCAGGTGATCCGGATGACCCGCCAGCCGGCTGCGGTGAGCCGCTGGTCGCGGCGGCGGTCGGCCTCGAAGGAGCGGCGCGTCCGGTGGACTCTGGCACCGTCAGTCTCGACGATCAGCCGTTGCGCACGCCACACGAAGTCCGCCCGCACCATCGGGCCGGTGTCGTCCGGAGCCAGGTAGACCTGGCGCTCGGGCTCGGGAATGTCGGCCTTCCGGAGGACGGTGAGGAACCGCTCCTCAACCTCCGAGTCGGTTGGCGGCGCGATCGGCTCGGCCGTGAGCCGGCGCAGGCACGGGCCGCGAGGATGACGGCTGACCTGATCGCTCAGGGCGCGGCCATCCAGTACCTCCATGATCACGGCCTGCTCGATCGCTCGTTCCACCGCTCGGGCCGGGAGCACGTCAGCGAGGTCAGCCAGGGTCCGGGCGATGGTGGTGACGGCGATCCCGTCGACGGTCGTGACGTCGGCCTCGGTGAGGGTGATCGAGCGATGGATCTGCAGCCCGGGGTGCCGCTGGCCGCTGCGGCGCGGCACGATGACCTCGATCCTCACCCGGTCGGTCGCCCTGAGGCCGTGCAGGGCCGCGGCCGAGCGGTGCGACAGGACGGCGCCCGGGCCGCAGGCCAGGACGGCGGCCATGAACCGCCCCCGCGGGGAGAGCAGCTGAGCCGGGACGACGGAGTACACCCCGCGATGGATGCGGTGCAGGCTCCCCGCAGCCGCTCGCTTGTTGACGGCGGCGGTGGTCAGACCGAGACCCCGCATCTGACCCAGGGAGATCACGCCGTGCTGCCGGGTTGCCACCCGCGCCAGCTCGTGATGGCCGAGAAACCGGACCATATTTCCGCTTTCTCGGCCACGCCCGATCGAGGAGGACCTCGCCGCGGGCGGCGAGGCGGTATCGGCGCACGCGCCGAGGCGATCGGGCTCCGGGACGGCTTCGGACATCCCCTCCGATGGTCCAGGAACCCGTGTCAAAAATGGGTCACAAAGGCGCCGCGATAGGCTTAATTCCGTGGACGAACGGCAACATTCGACCCGCTCGCGGTCGAATCCGGGTGGAATCGCCGATGTGCTGACCGTGCTCGGCCCCGAGGTCGTTCCCCACCGGTCGCGCAAGCCGCCGTGGTTCAAGGTGCCGGCACCCGGTGGCCCCCGGTACCGGGAGCTGCAGTCGCTGATCGAAGGCGAGCAGCTGCACACGGTCTGCCAGGAGGCGGCCTGCCCGAACATCGGCGAGTGCTGGCAGCGCGGAACGGCCACCTTCATGATCCTCGGCGACACCTGCACCCGGCGCTGCGGCTTCTGCAACGTCAAGACCGGAAAGCCGACCTGGAACGACCCACTCGAGCCGGCCCGCGTGGCGCGCAGCGTGGCCCGGATGGGTCTACGCCACGCGGTCATCACCAGCGTCGACCGCGACGATCTCCCCGACTACGGGGCCAGCGCCTTCGTCGGCGTGATCCGCCAGATCCGCCGCCAGTCGCCGGGCACCAAGGTCGAGGTTCTCACGCCCGACTTTCGCGGCGCGGAGATGCCGCTCGCCAAGGTCATCGCCGAGCGCCCCGACGTGTTCAATCACAACGTCGAGGTGGTGCCGCGCCTGTATCCGGTGGCCCGGCGCGGCTCGACCTGGGAGCGCTCGAAGCGCGTGCTGCGCAACGCCAAGGAGTACGGCGGTGACGAGGTCACCACCAAGTCCGGGCTCATGGTCGGCCTCGGGGAGACGTTCTCGGAAATGGTCGACGCGCTTGGTGAGCTGCGCGAGAACCACGTCCAGGTCCTGACCGTC
>DASVYO010000117.1:0-2398 GCA_036392135.1 Solirubrobacteraceae bacterium | reverse complement strand
GACGCCGCGCTCGCGCAGCCCCCCGGCGGCCCGGCGGGCGCGCTCGAGCAGCTCGGCGTAGCTAACCGCGGCGCCCCCCGGCGTCTGCAGCGCGGTGCGCTGGGGACGCCTGCGCGCTGCGACGGCCAGCCAGGGTTCCATCCTGGCCACCCTAGTCAACCGGGCGCCGGCCGGCCCGGCTCGGCCCAGCGGGCCGCGGCCGGGCTTGCGTAGAGTCCTGCTGCCCATCGTCACCAGGAGGAAGCCTTGAGTACCAGCTGGCAGCCGGCCGGCGATTACGTCGACATCCGCTATGAGCGCAGTACCGGTGAGGACGCCGGGATCGCCAAGATCACCATCAACCGACCCGAGGTCCGCAACGCCTTTCGGCCCGAGACGGTCGTCGAGATCTCCCGCGCCCTCGAGCAGGCGCGCGAGGACCCGGAGGTCGGCGTGATCATCCTCACCGGCGAGGGCCCGGACGCCTTCTGCGCCGGCGGCGACCAGCGCGTGCGCGGTCAGCGCGGCGGCTACGTGCCCGGGGCCGATCCGGCCGCAGCCGGGGCGCAGAGCGGCGTCGGGCGCTTCGACGTGACCGACCTGCACGTCCAGATGCGGCGCCTGCCCAAGCCGATCGTGGCCATGGTGGCCGGCTACGCGATCGGCGGCGGCCACGTGCTGCATGTCGTCTGTGACCTGACGATCGCCGCCGACAACGCCCGCTTCGGGCAGGTCGGTCCGCGCGTCGGCTCGTTCGACGGCGGGTTCGGGGCCAGCGTGCTCTCGCGGCTGGTGGGCCCCAAGAAGGCCAAGGAGATCTGGTTCCTGTGCCGCCAGTACGACGCCCACCAGGCGCTCGAGATGGGCCTCGTCAACACCGTCGTGCCGCTCGACCGGCTCGAGCAGGAGACCGTCTCCTGGTGTAAGGAGATGCTCGCCCTGTCCCCGTTCGCGCTGCGGATGCTGAAGGCCAGCTTCAACGCCGACGAGGATGGGCTGGCCGGGATTCAGCAGCTTGCCCACGATGCCAACCTCCTCTTCTACATGAGTGAGGAGGCGGCCGAGGGACGCGACGCGTTCCTGGAGCGCCGCCGGCCTGACTTCTCCAAGTTCCCGCGGCGGGCCTGAGGACGGGACCGGTGCCGAGCGAGGTGCGGATCTGGCTGATGGCCGCGCGGCCGCGGACGCTGCCGGCGGCCGTCGCCCCCGTGCTGGTCGGCACCGCCCTGGCCGGCTACCTGAATGTGTTTCACCCGCTGCGCTTCGTGGCCGCGCTGCTGGGCGCGATCTTCATCCAGGTCGGGACCAACCTCAGCAACGACTATTCCGACGCCCGGCGCGGCGCCGACGCTGAGGATCGGCTCGGCCCGGTCCGGGTGACCGCCGGCGGCCTCGTCCCGCCCCGGCAGGTGCTGGTGGCCACCTACGTCACCTTCGGACTCGCGGTCCTGGCCGGCGTCTACCTGGTCGTGGTCGCCGGCTGGCAGCTGTTGCTGGTCGGCGCCGCCTCGATCCTGGCCGGGGTGGCCTACACGGGCGGCCCGAAGCCCTACGGCTACGAGGGCCTCGGCGAGGTGTTCGTGTTCCTGTTCTTCGGCGTCGTGGCCGTGGCGGGCTCGTTCTTTGTCCAGACGCGTCACCTGCGCTGGGAGGCGTTCGCGCTGTCGGTTCCGGTCGGCCTGCTGGCGGCCGCGATCCTGGTCGTCAACAACGTTCGCGACATCGACTCCGACCGCCGGGCCCGCAAGCGGACGCTGGCTGTGCGCCTGGGCCGGGAGCGAACCCGGTCGCTGTTCGCCGCCACCGTGTACCTGGCCTACCCGCTGGTCGCCGTCACCTGGGTGTTCGGCCCCGTCAAGGCGTGGATCATGCTCAGCTGGCTGTCCCTGCCGCTGGCCGTCCGGGTGATCCGGGTGGTGCGCAACCGGGCCGACGGACCCTCGCTGAACGGTGCCCTGGCCCAGACCGGGATGCTCCAGCTCGTCTTCTGCGGGCTGCTCTCGGTGGGTCTCCTGCTGAGCGGATGAGGCTGACCCCGCTCCGCCGATGAGGCTGACCCTGCGCAGCGTCCAGGTGCCGCTGCGCGCCCCGTTCGTGTCCGCCACCGGCGCCGTGCACGCGCGTGAGCTGCTCGTGGTCGCGCTGGAGGACCACCGGGGCGTGATCGGCCGCGGCGAGGCCGCCCCGCTGCCGGCCTACGACGGCGTTCGCCTGGCCGACGCCGCAGCGGCCATCGAGGACTGCCGCGACCTCCTCGAGGGCAGCGACGGCGAGGACATCGGCGCGCTGCTGGCCGCCTGCTGGCAGCGGGCGGTCCTCCCCCAGGCTGTCGCCGGACTCGATCTCGCGCTATGGGACCTGGCCGGGCGCCGGGCGGGCCGCCCGGTGTGGCAGCTGCTCGGCGCGGCGTCGGCCCCAC
>DASVYO010000116.1:0-41056 GCA_036392135.1 Solirubrobacteraceae bacterium | reverse complement strand
GTGCTGCGCAACGCCAAGGAGTACGGCGGTGACGAGGTCACCACCAAGTCCGGGCTCATGGTCGGCCTCGGGGAGACGTTCTCGGAAATGGTCGACGCGCTTGGTGAGCTGCGCGAGAACCACGTCCAGGTCCTGACCGTCGGCCAGTACCTGCGACCGACCGAGCGGCATCTGCCGATCGTCCGCTACTGGCACCCGGATGAGTTCAAGGCGCTGGAGACCGAGGCTTACAAACTCGGGTTCACTCATGTCGCGGCCGGCCCGCTGGTGCGCTCCAGCTACCACGCCGACCAGCACATCGTGCAGGACCAGCCGGGCAGCGGCCCGCTGGCGCAAGCGGCCTCAGCCTGACATGAACCACCACCGCCCGAACAGGCAGCGTCGGGTCCTGCTGATCGCCCTGGCCGTCGCGGCGCTGGTGCTGATCGCCGCCCCGGGCGCCCTGGCCGCCGCCGGCGGCGGCTCGGCGGGCTTCAATGGCGGCGGGGGCGGCGGTCACGGGCGCGGGTTCGCGCTCTACATCATCATCGACCTGCTGATCCACATCGCGATGCTCGGTCATGGACTGGGGGCGCTGGTGCTGATCGCGCTGGTCCTGGCCTACTTCTTCTTCACCCGCATGGTTCCCAATATGCAGGCCGCGGCCGCCGAGCGCGGGGCCCAGCGCGCGGGCGGCAAGCGGCGTACCTCCCAGCGCGAACGCCGCGTGGAGCTGGCGGCCGCCGAGGCTGCCGACGAGGACCCGGACTTCGCCCCCGACGCCGTGCGGGCGACCGCGGCCCGACTGTTCATGGATATCCAGCGGGCCTGGGATGCCGACGACCGCGCCCGCCTGCGGGGACTCGTCGCGCCCGATCTGCTGGCCGAATGGGAGCGGCGGCTCGATGACTTCGCCCGGCGCGGCTGGCGCAACCACGTCGAGCCGATCGGCGAGCCCCAGATCGAATACGTCGGTCTGCACCGCAAGGGCGACCCCGACACCGACCGGATCGTGGTCCGCGTCGACGCGCGCATCAAGGATTACGTCGTCGACGGCTACGGCCGCCGCATCAAGCGGGCCGGCGCCCTCGGAGAGATCAACCACGTGCGGGAGTTCTGGACCCTGCAACGACGGGCCGCGGGTCATTGGGTGCTGGCCTCGATCGAGCAGGGCGCGGAGGGCAGGCATGCGCTGGACGACCAGATCGTGGCCACGGCCTGGGGCGACGAGCAGGGCCTGCGCGACCAGTCGCTGATCGAAGGCGCCGTCGCCGATGCCGTCCCCGCAAACGTGAAGGTGGCCGAACTGGCCGACCTTCAGTTCACCGGTGACGCCCGCAGCGCGGCCAACGATCTCAGCCTGGCGGACGGGCGCTTTGCCCCCGATGTGCTCGAGGTCGCCGCCCGGCGCGCGATCGATGCCTGGGCGCAGGCGGTCGATGGCGACGACGCGCTGCTCACACGCCTGGCCACGCCGGCCGCCGCCCGCGAGCTCCTTTACGCCGGAGACACCAGCGGCCATGTGCGGGTGGTGGTGCGCGGGCCCTCGATCAAGCGGATCCGGATCGTCGGGCTCGATGCCGCCGCCGACCCGCCGACGATGACGATCGAGGCCGACATCACCGGACGGCGCTACCTCGAGGACCGAGATACGACGGCGGTGCTGGCCGGAAGCCGATCGCGGACCAGCAGCTTCACCGAGCGCTGGACGTTCGCGCTCACTCAGGACGAGGCCCAGCCGTGGCGGATCACCACGGCGGGGGCGCCCGTCGGACTGGCCTGACCGGCGGGCCAGGCCCCGCGCGAGCCGGGTGGCGCCGGGTAGTGCCGGAGCGCCCGACGAGCCAGAGGAGCCGCGCCGCCCTCGCTCACCCGTAAGCTCCGCCGCGGTTTGATCCCGCTCAAGGACAACATCCCGACCGCCCGGCTGCCCTGGGTCACGATCAGCCTGATCGCGGCCAACGTGATCGTCTATCTGCTGGCCGTGCGTCACGGCGGCTCGTTGCTCAGCGGCCCGAGCGCGAGCGAGGTCGTGCGCTACGGGGCGATCCCGTACGCGCTCAGCCACCCGGGGGTGCACTGCGGGGTGCTGTCGGCCACGCAGCTCGCCTGCACCCGCCAGCACGGCGTCGTCAGCGGACTGCCGACCTGGGAGACCGTGCTGACCAGCATGTTCATGCACGCCTCGATCCTCCACATCGCCGGCAACATGCTGTTCCTGTGGATCTTCGGCAACAACGTCGAGGACGCACTGGGGCCGATCAGGTTCATCGCCTTCTATCTCCTGGGCGGCATCGCCGCGCTGGCCCTGCAGACGTTGGTGGGACCGAACTCGCTTGCGCCAACCGTCGGGGCGTCGGGCGCGATCGCCGGCGTGCTGGGGGGCTACATCGTGCTCTACCCCAGGGCTCGGGTGCTGTGCCTCGTGTTCATCATCGTGATCTTCACCCTGGTCGAACTGCCGGCGCTGCTGGTGCTGGGCCTGTGGTTCGCCGAGCAGGCCGTGTTCGGAGCCGCCGGGCTGACCAACCCCACCGGGGGCGGCGGCGGCGTGGCCTACTTCGCGCACGTCGGCGGGTTCGTGTTCGGTCTGGTGACGATCCGGCTGCTGACTCGAACCCGGCGCACTCCCCCACCGCGCCTCGGCGCGGCCTGGTGAGCTGAGAATGCGGATCCTCATCCTGATCATCGCCCTCGTCTTCACCGGCGCGATCGCGGTCGCCACCGCGCTCGACATCCGCAACCACGGGTTCAACGGGGTCGACGCGATGGCGCTGGTGATCGTGCTGCTGTTCGCGACCGGGATCCTGGGCGCGCTGCTTCAGCGTCCGCCGCGCCCACCGGGGGGCTGACGGCCACCAGCGCTCAGGCGGAGACGAGCTCCACGGCCAGGTGCTCGAAATGGGCGAAGTCCCAGAGGTCCTGCACCCGATCGCTGATCGCACGGGCACCGACCTCGCGCACGCGATCGGTGCCGAAGCCCTCGACGTTGAACGAGGCCAGCGACGTGCCGTAGGCCATCGCGTTGCGCAGCACCTCAGGCGCCAGCCCCGTGTCGAGCTGGCGGGCGATGTAGCCGACAAAGCCGCCCGCGAACGTGTCACCCGCGCCCGTCGGGTCGACGACCGTCTCCAGCGGATAGGCGGGCAGCGCGAAGAACTGCTCGGCAGTGATCAGCGCCGAGCCGTACTCACCCTGCTTGGCGACGATGATCGACGGTCCGTACCCCAGCACCTCGCGCGCGGCGCTGATGAGGTTGGGCTTCTCGGTCAGCTGGCGGAGCTCCTCGTCATTGAGGATCAGGCAGTCGACCCGGGAGATGATCTCCATGAGCTCGTCACGGGCGATGTCGATCCACAGGTTCATCGAGTCCAGGGCCACGAACCGGGCCGCCTCGCACTGCTCCCGCACCTGCAGCTGCAGAGCGGGCTGGATGTTGGCCAGGAACAGCACCTCGGAGTCGCGCGAGGCCTCCGACAGCTTGGGCTGGAAATGCTCGAACACGTTGAGCTGGGTGTCGAGCGTCTCGCGGCTGTTCAGGTCCCACCCGTACTTGCCCTTCCAGAAGAAGGTTCGGCCGCCGGGTACCCGCTCGACGTCATCGACCGCCGTGCCGCGGGTGGCCAGAACCGCCATCTCCGGCTCACCGAAGTCATCACCGACCGGGCCGACCACGCGGACGCGGTCGAAGAAGGAGGCGGCAAGCGCGAAGTGGGTGGCGGCCCCGCCGAGCATGCGCTCGCGCACCCCGAACGGCGTCTCCACGGCGTCGAACGCCAATGAGCCGACGACGGTGATGCTCATACCGCCGCCACCTCGAGCTCTCCGAAGCCGGCGGCGGCCCGCAGCTCCGTCGCCACATCGGTGCGCTCCCAGCTGAAGGCCTCCTCCTCGCGGCCGAAGTGGCCGTAGGCGGCGGTCTGCTGATAGATCGGACGGTGCAGGTCAAGTCGCCGGCGGAAGGCGGCGGGACGCAGGTCGAAGTGCTCTGAGACCAGTGCCTCGATGCGCTCGGCGGAGATCCCCTCGGCCTCGGTGCCGAACGTCTCCACCATCACCGACACCGGCCGCGCGACGCCGATCGCGTACGCGACCTGAACCTCGCAGCGGAAGGCCAGGCCGGCGGCCACCACGTTCTTGGCCACCCAGCGCGCGGCATACGCCGCCGAGCGGTCGACCTTGGAGGGATCCTTGCCGCTGAACGCGCCACCGCCGTGACGGGCCATGCCGCCATAGGTGTCGACGATGATCTTGCGCCCGGTCAGGCCGCAGTCGCCGACCGGACCGCCGATCACGAAGCGCCCGGTGGGGTTGACCAGGAACCCGGCGCGCAGCGTCGACTCGTCGTAGAGCTCGGACGGCAGTACGGGCCGCACGACGTGCTCGAACAGATCCTCGCGCAGGCGCGACTCGGAGCCCTCGGCATGCTGAGTGGAGATCAGCAGCTTCTCGACCGCCACCGGCACGCCGCCCACGTAGCGGACGCTGACCTGGGTCTTGCCGTCGGGGCGCAGGTAGTCGAGCGTGCCGTCCTTGCGCACTTCGGCCAGGCGCCGCGCGAGGCGGTGGGCCAGGGAGATCGGCAGCGGCATCAGCTCAGGCGTCTCCCGGGTGGCGTAGCCGAACATCATGCCCTGGTCACCGGCCCCGGCCAGGTCAAGCTCGTCACCGCCGCCGGCGGCGCGCGACTCGTAGGCCTCATCAACACCCTGGGCGATATCGGCCGACTGCTTATCGACGGCGTTGAGCACCGCGCACGCGTCGGCGCTGAAGCCGAGCTCGGCGTCGTCGTAGCCGATGCCGCGGATCGTCTCGCGGGCGATCTCCTGGACGTCGAATACGGCCGTCGTCGAGATCTCCCCGGAGACGACGACCAGACCGGTGTTGACGAGCGTCTCACAGGCCACGCGGCCGTTCGGATCCTGGGCCAGTACGGCGTCGAGAACGCCGTCGGAGATCTGATCGGCCACCTTGTCGGGGTGCCCTTCGGTGACCGACTCCGAGGTGAACAGATACTGCTTGTCTGGGGTGCCCATCACGGGACTCGCTTTCACGGTTCTGATCAAGTTCACGCCGGCCGTACTCGCGCCGCGCGCGACGGCCGGGAACCGGTGAAACTAGCGGCTCGGGCACCCGCTTGACCGGTCAATCAGTCCGGAGTATGTTGGCGCCGCCTTCACAAGCTCGGCGCTCGGGTCTCAGCGCACGAGGGACAGCGGCCACCGGGCGGTGTGCCCGGTGGCCGTCTGCTGCGCTATCACTGAGGGCTGTGTCCCTTCGCGTCATGCCACAGGTTGGACGTGAGGTGCTGATCGACTTCCTCGGCTCGACCGTGGCCGGTACGGTCCAGCAGGTCGAGGCCGGCGGGCGCCGGCTCGAGGTCGAGACCGAGGACGGCAGTCGCCTGACCTTCATCCTCAACGGCGCCACGGCCACCTTCACCGCCGACGGCCTGCAGACCGGCGCCCGGCTGCGCTTCAGGCCGGCCTGATGCCGGACAGCTGTCGGGGACGCTTCCGGGAATGAGGCTCGTCAGGCTCCTGCCGCTGGTCCTCGGCGTGCTGGCCGGCACCGGGTGCGGCGCGGCGGGGCCGTCCAACCGGCATACGCCGCCCGTCGCGAACCGGGCCCCGGCCACCGCCCGGTACGTGAGCCTGCGGCGGGCGGCCGCGGTGGCGCGCCCGGCCGCGGTCAGGCCGCCCGCCATCACCTGGGATCCGATCCCGTTCGGAGCCGTGCGCAGGGCGCAGACGGTGGCCTACGTGCGGCGGCATTACCACAGCTTCATGGCCCCGACCTGGCGGCTGCGGCACCCGCACGTGATCGTCATCCACTACACCGAGGCCAGCTACGGCGCCACCTTCAACACATTCGCGAGCGACCTCCCGGACTCCGAGCTGCATGAGCTGCCGGCCACCTCGGCCCATTTCGTGATCGACTCCAACGGGCTGATTCATCAGCTGGTCTCGCTGGGGACGATCGCCCGGCACACCGTGGGCCTGAACTGGACGGCGATCGGGATCGAGCATGTCGGCTACTCCGACGGGCAGGTGCTCGACAACCGTCGCCAGATGAGCGCGAGCCTGCACCTCGTGCACTGGCTGCAGTGCCGCTTTGGCATTCCGACCCGCGACGTGATCGGGCATGCCGAGAGCCTGTCCAGCCCCTACCACCGTGAGGATGTCCCCCGTCTCCGGACCCAGACCCACAGCGACTTCCTGCACCCCGACGCGCAGATCTACCGGCGGCGGCTGCGGGCCCTGGGGGGCTGCTAGATGACCGCCGCGCGTCACTCCGCGCGCTGGTCGCAAACCGGCGCGGTTTGGCCGGCGGCCCGGACGGAGATAGCCACAGGATGAGCACTTCAAGCGTCGCCAATTCAGGCACCTTCGCGATCGGCGGGACGACGACCGTCCACCGGCTGGGCTACGGAGCCATGCAGCTGACCGGCAAGGGCGTGTGGGGCCCCCCGGCTGATCACGACGAGGCCATTCGCGTACTCAGGCGCGCGGTCGAGCTGGGCGTCAACTTCATCGACACCGCCGACTCCTACGGGCCATACGTCTCCGAGGAGCTGATCCACGAGGCCCTGCATCCCTATCCCGATGACCTGGTGATCGCCACCAAGGCCGGACTGACCCGGGCCGGCCCGGGTGACTGGCGCCCGGTCGGCCGCCCCGAGTACCTGCGTCAGGAGTGCGAGATGAGTCTGCGGCGGCTGGGACTGGAGCGGATCGAACTCTTCCAGCTCCATCGCATCGACGCGAAGGTCCCGCTGGCGGAGCAGGTGGGCGAGCTCCGAGCGCTGCAGGATGAGGGCAAGATCCGCCATATCGGCCTCTCCGAGGTGAGCGTCGAGCAACTCCAAGAGGCACAGGAGACGGCGGAGATCGTCTCCGTTCAGAACCTCTTCAACCTGACCAATCGCTCGGCCGAGCCACTGCTCGATCACTGCGAGCAGCGCGGAATCGGCTTCATCCCCTGGTTCCCGCTGGCCACCGGCAAGCTGGCCCGTCCCGGCGGTCCGGCGGCCGCGGTCAGCGAGCAGACCGGCGCCTCTCCATCCCAGGTGGCGTTGGCCTGGCTGCTGCGCCGCTCGCCGGTGATGCTCCCGATTCCCGGCACCTCGACCGTCGCGCACCTGGAGGACAACCTGGCCGCGGCCGACCTGCGACTCAGCGACGAGCAGTTCGAGGCGCTCAGCCGGGGCGGGGAATGATCCTGACGCGCGAGCCCGGCTAGGCCGGGCTCAGCTCGGGCTCAGACTCGACGGCGGGCTCGGGACCGCAGGCGCTCAGATCGCCGGCCAGCCGAGCCGCGGTGATGCTCTCCCAGCGCCCGCTGGCCACCAGCGCCGAGCACAGCTTTCCGGCCTCCTCGAGGGCGTCACGGGCGGCGCCGTCCTCGGCCAGGTTGGCGCTGAAGATGAGCGAGTCGGCGGCGTACCGGATCCGCTCCTGCTCGTCTCCCGACAGCTTGCTCGGGCCGAGCTGATCAAGCGTGTCGATGACGCGGCGATAGGCCTGGGTGCGTTCTGGACTCATCGGGCTTCCTCCTGACCTAGGCGTGGATGTCAGCATGTTCCCGCGGAGGCCGGATGCTCGCCCTGGCCAGTTGTCCAATGATCTCGCGCCTCCCCTATCCGGGCGCGCGTGATGCTTTTCCCGGCGCCCCGGTCGGGGCGCGTGGCTACTGCTCGCCGATCTCGGCGTCGTCGGCCTCCAGGCCGGGCTCATCCTCAGCCGCGTGAATCGCGCACAGGGTCGGCCCGCCGGACTCGAGCACGGCCTGGAGCTCAGCCGAAGTCAGCTGGGCGCCACACTCCTCGCAGCGCTCGCCGGCCTGTTCGTTGGTGTGTTCCTCAAGGCTCATGGCGGCGAGTCTAGCCCGGTCGCGGGCCACGGCGGAGCTCGGGAACCAGAACGCACCGTGCCGGCCCCGGGGCACAAGCTTGCCGCCGTCGCCGACACATGACAGCCTTGTCGGGCCATGGGCGGTCCCTTCCAGCGCATCGGACACGGCGGCGCCAGTGCCCTGGCGCCCGGCAACAGCCTGGCCTCCTTCGACGCCGCGGTCGCGGTCGGGGTCGACATGGTCGAGTTCGACGTCCGCCGGTGGCGCGGAGAGCTGATCCTGGCCCACACCCTGCTCGACGCCCGGCGGGGCGCCACCGTCGGCCTGTCCGAGGCGCTGGCGCACCTGTGCGCGCCTCGGTTTGACGGCGTCGAGCTGAACGTCGACGTCAAGCACGCCGGGGTCGAGGCCGACGTGCTGCGCGCGCTGCGCCACTCCGGGCTGCTCGAGCGCACGCTGGTCTCCTCGCAGGTCCCGGCCGTCATCCGCCGCCTGCGTGAGCTCGATCCCGAGGTCCGGACCGGCATCTCGGTCGGGGGCCGGGTCGCGCGCCTCAGCCAGCGCTGGAACGACTGGCGCCGTCAGGTCCTGGCCGGTCTGGCCGACCACCGCTGGGATGCGGTCATGGCCCAGCACCGGCTGATCGATCGGCACCTGCTGCGGGAGGTGACGGCGCGCGGCGGCCGGCTGTACGCGTGGACCGTCAACGAGCGCCGCGCGATCGATTCTCTGCGCGGCATGGGGGTGCACGGCATCACGACCGCCGACCCGCGGCTGTTCGCGGCCGAGTGACTCCGCCGGCCGGTCGTCGGCCGCTTCTATTCTTGAAGCTATGGATACACGTCTCACCGCCCAGGACCACCGATGAACGCCCAGCGCACCCAGGCCTACGGCCGCGTCATGCACACGCTGGATGAACTCGGCCCCAGCAAGTTGCAGAACGACGAGCAGGAGCGCATCCGGCAGGACGCCGACACGCTGATCTTCAGCACCGAGCTGTCCGCCGACCCGGAGGCGCAGGCCGCCCTGCATGACATCTTCCATCTGTGCCGCGACCTCGTCGCCTCCGGGCGCTGGGAGGAGGAGACGGCCCGTCGTCTGGCCACCGACCTGCGCGACTGCGGTCCCGAGGCCGACGGCGTGAGCCGCCAAGCCGCGTAGGCGCCTCCACTCCGGGCCCGACGGTGACGCCTTGAGCAGCACCCGGGCCCCGCATGCCGCCGCCGCGAACCCGCGCCGGCGTCGTCCCGGCCGGCGTCGGACGGCAGTCCGGGTCGGCCTGGCGATCGCCGTTCTGGGCGCCGCCGCCTTTGCCCTGGCCGGGATCGTGCCCGGATCGAGCGGACGCCTGGCGCACCTGAGCGTCGGCTGGCTCGTGCTCGCCGGCCTGGCGGAGGCCGTCTCGCTGCTCGCCTATGCGAACCTGTTCAACGTGGTGTTCGGACCGGGCGAGGCCGGGATCGGATGGCTGCGCAGCGCTCAGATCGCGCTCGGCGAGCTGGGGGCGTTCGTCGTCATGCCGACCGGCGCGGGGGGACCGATCCTGCGCGTGTGGGCGCTGCTGGCCAGCGGCATGGAGCTGTCGCGGCTGATGGTGCGCAGCGTGGTTCACGCCGTCGTCTTCAACCTGCCCTACATCCTGGTCGCGCTCCTGCTCGGACTGGGCGTGGTGCTGGGACTCGGTCCGGGCCGCGCGCCGGCGCTCGTCGCCCTGGCCCCGATCGGTGTGGTCGCGCTGGCGGCCGCGGGAACGGTGGCCGCGTCGGCCTACGCCCGGCGCCACCGGGGCGAGCGACACGGTCGCTTCGAGCGCTTGGGCTTCGAGATGGTGAGCGCGATCCCGGCCGGTGTCCGCGAGACCCAGGGCCGTCTGCAGGATCCGCGGCTGCTGCTGAGCTCGGTCGGCTACTGGGCCGGAGACAGCGGCGTGCTCATACTGGCCTTCCACGCCGTGCACGGCTCAGCGCCGCTGGGTGTGATCCTGCTCGCCTACCTGCTCGGCCAGCTCGGCAACGCGGTCCCGCTTCCGGGCGGCGTCGGGGGCGTTGAGCCCATCATGCTGGGGGTGTTCACCGCCTCCGGCGTCCCGCTCGGCCTGGCCGCCGCGGCGGTCGTCCTGTACCGCTTCGTGTCGCTGGGCCTGCAGGCCGCGATCGGCTCGCTGGCCGCGGCCAGCCTGGCCCCGGTGCTGGAGAGCGGCTCACATGCCGTGGCGGAGCAGCTGGGCGCCCGACCGCCCCGGTCATGAACCGCGAGCAAGGCCCCGAGGGAGGAGCTCCACCGCTTCACGATCGCTCAGCGCGGCTTGGGTCGCCGGGCTCATAAGCTCAGGGCGTGCCCACGATCCAGCTGATCCGCCACGGGCAGGCCTCGTTCGGTGGACCCGACTACGACGTGCTGTCCGAGGGCGGACGAATGCAGTCGCTCCTGCTCGCCCGCGAACTGGCCAATCGCGAGACCAGGGTCGAGCTGATCGTCAGCGGCTCATTGCGCCGCCAGTATGAGACGGCCGAACCGAGCGCGACGCTGCTGGAACGTGAGGTGCTCGTGGACACGCGCTGGAACGAGTACGACATGGACGAGATCCTCACCCATCACTCGAGCACCCGGGCGCGCACCCACCAGGAGGCCGGCGCGGAGCCGGTCTCCTCGGCCGAGTTCCAGGACGTGCTCGAGGATGGGCTGGCCGCCTGGATCGAGGCCGGCCCGAGCAGTCCGGCCCGGGAATCCTGGCCCGCCTTCGCCGGGCGGATCACCACCGCCCTGGGCGAGCTCGCCGCCGAGCTGTCCCCGGGCTCGACCGGACTCGTGTTCACCTCGGGTGGTGTGGTGGCCGCGCTCTGCTCGGCGGCCCTCAAGTACCCCGACCAGTCGCTGCTGGCCTTCAACCGGGTGAGCGTCAACACGGGCATCACGAAGCTTGTCACCGGGCGCCGTGGCCTGACCCTGGTGTCCTTCAACGAGCATGGGCACCTGGAGCGGACCAACCCGCCGCTGATCAGCTACCGGTAGCGGCGGCGGATGGGGGCGGTCCGGCACACGACGGCGGGGAGCGCCGACGGGCGCTTTGCTCCCTCCCCCACCGGACCGCTGCATCTCGGCAGCCTGCGGACCGCTCTGGCGGCGTGGCTGTTTGCGCGCTCCCAGAGCTCCCGGTTCCTGGTCCGCATCGAGGATCTCGACCCGGCTCGCTCACGGCCCGAGTTCGCGCGCGCCCAGCTGAACGACCTGACCGCCCTGGGCCTGGACTGGGATGCGCCACCGGTTCGGCAGTCCGAGCGCATCCCGCTGTACGAAGCGGCCCTGGAGCGCCTGGACGCCGATGGCCGCCTGTACCCGTGCTTCTGCACGCGGGCCGAGATCCGGGAGGCCGCCTCGGCCCCCCATGGCGAACTCCCCGAGGGCGCCTATCCGGGAACCTGCCGCGGGCTGACCGACACCGAGCGCCGCCGCCGGCAGGCCGCCGGGCAGCCGTTCGCGCTGCGCCTGCGTGCCGGCGCCGAGCGGATCACGTTCCATGACCGGCTGCTTGGCCAGTACTCCGCGGTGGTCGATGATTTCGTGGTCCGCCGGGCGGACGGCGTCCCCGCCTATCAGCTCGCGGTGGTCGTCGACGACGCCGCCCAGGGCATCAGCGAGGTGGTGCGGGGCGCCGACCTGGCCGACTCGACGCCGCGTCAGATCCTGCTGAGCCGCCTGCTCGGACTGCCGAGCCCGCGCTACGCCCACGTGGCGCTGGTCCTGGGCGCCGATGGCGCGCGCCTGGCCAAGCGCCACGGTGCGATCACGCTGGCCGACCGCAAGGAGCCCCTCGCGGCGACACTTCAGCTGCTGGCGCGCTCGCTGGGCATCGAGACCGCCGGGGCGCCACAGCACGCGGCCGACCTGCTCCCGGATTTTGCGCCTGAGCGGCTGTCCCGCGAATCGCTGATGCTGGACTGAGAGGGGCCGTTCTCCGGTATTCCTCCCTTCAGATCTCGTCGCGTGACGCCGATCTGGTCCGGAGATGCTCACGACGCCGCATCGGGCGGAGCGTGTGAACAAGGAGGCCCGCGGTGAAGGCAGCGCGTATCGAAACCACCCCGGAGGGCAAGGTTCCGGCCGATGACGGCTGGTTCATCCTCAACCTGTCGGAGATCGGCTGGGAGACCGTCGCGGGAGGCGGGACCTGGTGCCTGTTCGAGTCCCCCGCCGCGCCGTCGGGCCGGCTCGGCATTGGCGTGCACGTTCTGCTCCCCGGCGAGAAGCCCGGCTTCTATCACGCCGAGAATGAGCAGGAGGGCTTCCTGGTCCTGTCCGGCGAATGCGTGGCCGTGGTGGAGGGCCAGGAGCGGCGCATGCGCACCTGGGACTACCTGCATTGCCCGGCGGACACGGCCCACATCACGATCGGCGCCGGCGAGACACCGTGCGCGATCCTGATGGTCGGGACGCGTTCGCCCAACCACAGGATTCGGTACCTGGTGGACGCGACAGCGGCGGCCCATGGCGCCAGCGTGTCACGGCCCACGACCTCACCCGAGGAGGCCTACGCCGACCGTCCGCCGTTCAGCGCCACCGCCGCGCCGCCGCCGTTCGGCTGATCCGCCGCCGTTGGGCTGATCCGCTGCGCTGCGCTCAGCCGCGACCGGGCGCGTGGATGCCGGCCGGATCCTCACCCGCGCCGATCAGCTCATGCTGGATCACGCGGTGATAGGCGTCGCGGACGACGAGCTCACACGGCTGGCGGCGCGCCGCACGCAGGAGGGCGGTCCGCCGGGCGTCCTCGAGGGTCTGGCAGCTGACATGGGTGCCGGACTCGGGCAAGGCGACTTCCCAGCGGCCCTGGAGACCGCGGTCAACGCGGATGGTGGGAACGGCTGAATGAACATGGGGCATGTCCGGAGCGTGCCACCATCTACGCCCGCGCACATCGGGGTCGGGCCCGATCTGGCTGCGTAGTAACCGCGGACAGGAGCCGGACAGCGGCTGATCAGGAGATGGCCCGCAGCCGGTCGGGCTCCGGTGGACCCGGCTGGTCCGGGGCCAGGGTGGGCGGAATCCCGGCGCCGGTGATGAGATGCTCGATGAGCTCGAAGTAGCACGCGAGGTGGCGCGGTCCGAGGAAGTGCGTGCGCACCCGCTCGTGCGCCGCGGACCCGAAGCGCGCCGCGCGCGACGGGTCACCCAGGAGGCCCAGGATCGCGGCGCCGAACTCCACGGGATCAGAGGGATCGGAGATCAGCGTGCCCGACTCGCCGTCGACGATCTGATCCTGAATGCCTCCGATCCGGCTGGCCACCACCGGCCGGGATTTCCACATCGCCTCGGCCACGGTCAGCCCGAAGCCCTCGGCGATGCTCTTCTGGACCACGATCGTGGCGTGACGCTGCAGCGCGTTCACGACGGCCGCGTTCTCATCCACGTCGTCCATGGGCAGCGCCGCCAGGTGCACGCGGTCGCGCAGGCCGTTGGGAAGCCCGTGCCACGCCTCACAGACGGCGGAAAAGATGTCGGCGCCCTCGGGATCGTCGGCAACAGCGGCCGGCGCCGGGCCGGCAAGCAGCAGGTGGGCCGGGCTGTGGGGAGCCACCCGCGCGGCGAATCCACGCAGCACACCGAGCGGATCCTTCAACGCATCCCAGCGCGAGATCTGGGCGACGACCGGGTCGCCGGGAGACAGGGGCTCGGCCTGGAGCATCCCGGCGCGGCATCCGACCCGTCCCGTCGTGCCGTCCGAGCGGGTGAAGGCCGGCGGGCCGGGTGACCGGTGCGCCAGGACACCGACGCGATTCAGGATGGCCAGCACGCGATCGCCGGCCAGCTCGGCGTTCTTGGGTGAGAAGACATCGATCGAAGGCTGAATGACGGCGAGCTTCGATGCGGGAAGCCCCGCCCACACGAAGGCGGCGCGCGAGAAGATGCAGGCGTCGGCGTCGCCCAGGTAAGGCAGGAGGAAGTTCCAGGCCTCGCGCGCGATGCGGTTGCTGCTGTCCACGCCGACGTGGCAGCGCCAGATGACCGTCGCGCCGGTGCCGTGCAGTGGTGAGACGAGCCCCGCGGTCTGGGGATCGTGGAGGATCACGATGTCGCGCGGCTGCACGAGCTTGGCCAGCGCCCCCGCGTGTACGGCCAGGACCTGGTCGTAGGTGCGGCGCTCCGGAGCGCCGAGCTGGCCTCCGTCTCCCTCGGTGCCGTGCAGATGGTTGTGGAGTCGCTTGGTGACCGAGAAGAAGGCGGGATCGCCGCCGATCACCAGCCACCGGGCGTCGACGCCGCTGCCGCGGGAATACCCGAGCAGCGGCCGCAGCAGCTCGACCACGCCGCCACCCCTGGCGGTCGAATTCACGTTCCAGACGACACGACCGGAGAGGACGGCGGCGGAGCGCTCGATGAGGTTCACCAGGGCCGCGAACTCGGGCGGCGGCAGCACCGAGCGGAAGCGATGAGGATCCATCGCGGCAACCGGAACACGCTGGATGGCGTCCATTCCCGTGGAGCTAACCAGTGCCGGCCCCGGCGCGCCTCCGAGGAGCCCCGTAGGTACCACCCGTAGAAGCTCGCAACCGACCACGGATTGCCCCGGTGTAAGTCCCGCGGAGCCGCTGCCAGGCTGGCCACATGGCCACCACGCTCCACATCGATCAGACCGTCGACGGAAGCGACCAGGCGGACTGGATCCCGCGGATTGACGAGTACGTGACGCGCGGCCGCCAGGCCGCCGCGGCCCTGCGCGGCCTTGACCAGGAAGCCGTCGACCGGATCGTGTGGGCGATGACCGTGGCCGGTCTCGAGCACGCGCTCGACCTGGCCGAGTTGGCGATGGAGGAGACGCACTTCGGCGTCCTCGAGGACAAGGTGCTCAAGAACTACATCGCCACCGAGTTCCTGTACGACTATCTGAAGGACAAGAAGTCGGTCGGGGTCATTGATGAGGACCGCGAACGCGCGATCCAGTACATCGCCGAGCCGATCGGCGTGGTGCTGGCCCTGCTGCCGATCACCAACCCCACCTCGACCGCGCTGTTCAAGTCGATCGTGGCCGCCAAGACCCGCAATGCGCTGATCATGCGCCCGTCGGCCCGGGCCGCTCGCTGCACGACTCGCGCCGCCGAACTGCTGCAGGAGGCCGGTGAGGCCGCCGGCCTGCCGCCGGGCGCGCTGCAGGTGATTCCGGATCCGACGCTCGAGGTCTCCCAGTACCTGTTCCACCATCCCGGCGTTGACTTCATCTGGACCACGGGCGGGCCGAAGGCGGTCGCCGCCGCCAACGCGGCCGGCAAGCCCTGCCTGAGCGTCGGTTCGGGGAACGCACCCGTGTATCTGCACCGCAGCGCGGACATCCCGATGGCCGTCGTGGACATCCTCGTCTCCAAGACGTTTGACTCCTCGGTCATCTGCCCCGCCGAGCAGACGTGCGTGATCGACACGGACATCTACGACGCCGTGATGGAGGAGTTCACCCGCATGGGCGCGCGGGTGCTCAGCGCCGAGGAGACGAGCGCGCTCGCCGCGCGCTCATTCGGGGAAGACGGCCGGGTCGAGCCGGCGGTGCTCGGCCAGTCCTGCCTCGCGCTGGGCGAGCTGGCCGGCTTTGCCGGCTCCGAACGCGACAAGGTCCTGCTCGCGCCGCTACCGAGCGACCTCGGCGAGCTGGGGGATCACCCGTTCATCGCCGAGAAGCTGATGCCGGTGTTGGGCGTGGTCCGCTCGCCATCGGTCGAGCACGCGATCGCCGCCTGCGAACTGGTCACCGAGCATGGCGGCCTGGGTCACACCTCAGCGGTCTACGCCACCGAGGAGAGCGTCATCAGCCGCTTTGCGCTCGCCATCCGCACCGGGCGCATCCTGGTCAACGCTCCGACCGCGGTGGGAGCGCTGGGCGGCATCTACAACTCGATGACGCCCACCTTCTCGCTCGGCTGTGGCACGTGGGGCGGATCGACCACCACCGACAACGTCAACTACCGCAACCTGCTCAACGTCAAGGCGGTGGCGCGGCGCCAGACCCCGCCCCAGTGGTTCCGGGTGCCGTCCGATACCTACTTCAACCCGGGCGCCCTGGAGAACCTCCGGATGCTCGGCGCCACGCGGCCGATGATCGTCACCGACGGGCCGACCGAGGCCCGGGGCGTCGCCGAGCAGGTCCGCAGCCACCTGCCCGCTGAGGCCGCCGTCCACGTGTTCTCGGCCGTGCAGCCCGAACCCGACGAGGCCCAGATCCGCGCCGGCGCCCAGGAGCTCGACCGGATCGACCCCGACATGATCATCGCCGTCGGGGGTGGCTCGGTGATCGACGCCGCCAAGGCGATCCGCCTGTTCCACGAGAGTCCACAGCTGAGCGTGCGAGAGCTGTCGCTGCCCTTCCTGGACGCCCGCAAGCGGATCGCCGCCTTCCCCGACCTCGCCCACACGATCCGGCTGGTGGCCGTCCCGACCACGGCCGGAACCGGCTCGGAGGTCTCCCCAGCCGCGGTCCTGACCGTCGGCGAGCGCAAGGTGACGCTGGTCGACTACTCACTGGTCCCCGACATCGCCATAGTCGATCCCACGCTGACCCTGTCGATGCCCCCGGCGCTGACCGCCGACACCGGCATCGACGCGCTCACCCACGCCCTAGAGGCCGCGGTCTCGGTGTTCGCCTCCCCGTTCACCGACGCCTTCTGCATGCAGGCGGTGAACCTGATTCTCACCGCGCTGCCGCGCGCCTACCGGGATGGATCCGATCTCGGCGCGCGCTCGGCCATGGCCAATGCGGCCACCATCGCCGGACTGGCCTTCTCCAACGCGTTCGTCGGGCTGAATCACGCCCTGGCCCATGCCGTCGGCGCCCGGTTCGGGACCGCGCACGGTCGCGCCAACGCGATCTTCCTGCCGCACGTGCTGCGCTACAACGCCTCGCTGCCGTCCAAGTTCATGCCCGCGCCGGGCTACTCGGCCTACGTGGCGCCCCAGAAGTACGCCCAGATCGCCTGGATCCTGGGCATCGGCGGAAGCTCCGAGAGCGACCGGCGCGAGCGGCTGTTCGGCCGGGTCGAGGAGCTGCTGGAGACCGTCGATGAACCACGGACGCTGGCTGAGACCGGCGTAACCCGCGCGCAGTTCGAGGCCGCCCTACCGGATCTGGCCCGGGCGGCGTTCACCGACCCCAGCATCCGGACCAACCCGCGGATCCCGCTGCTGCACGAGATCGTCGCGCTGCTGCAGGCGGGCTTCGGCTCCTGATCACCATGCTCCCGCGCGACCCCGCACCACACCCGACCGAGGATGAAACGACATGATCTCCCTGGCCCGATTCTCGATTCGCCGACCATGGCTGGCGCTCGCCGGCTGGTTGGTCATCGCTGCCGTCCTGGCGCTGATCGGGCTCGGGGTCTCGAGCACCATTTCGCCGACGGTCACGGTCGTGCCGGGCACCCAGTCCGCCCGCGCCGAGCATCTGGCCAAGACCACCTTCGGTCCCTCGCAGCTGGTGCCGATCCTGCTCCAAGGACCGGCGGCGCAGCTGAACCGCCAGGGCCCAGCCCTCGTACGTGACCTGCTCAAACGGCCTCACACGCGCGTGCTCTCGGCCTGGGACAAGGGGACGGCGTCCTCCGGACTGCGGCCGAGCCCCAGGGCGGCGATGATCATCGTCGCCGTCGACCGCTCTGAGAAGGATGTGGTCAAGACCGACCAGGGTCAGATCGAGCGGCTCGTCGCCCACGACGTGACCCGCCCCGCGCGGGCGTACGTCAGCGGTCAGCCCTCACTCGACCGGGCGCTCAAGAACGACGTCGTCTCCGTGCTCCGGAACGCCGCCTTCATCGCCTTCGCCGTCGTGTTCGGGCTGTTGCTGATCGGGCTGCGCTCGCCGCTCTCGGCGGCGCTGGTGACCGTCGTGACCGGCGCGACCACGCTCGCCGCGTTCGGCGTGATGGCGCTGCTGGGCAAGTTCCTGGACGTGGACGCGCTGGCGCTGACGGCGGCCGCGATCGCCGGCCTGGCCCGCGGAGCGTCCTTCTCGGTCGTGATGCTGGACCGCTTTCACCATGACGATCTGGCCGATCCGGGCCGAAAGCCGGAGTCGATCGTCTCCGAGGCGATCGGCAGCACCGGTCGTGCGCTGCTGTTCGCCGGCACGGCCATGGTCGCCGCGATGCTGCTGGCCGACCTGTTCGGCACCACCACGGTGCTGGCCACGCTCGGCATCGGTGCCGTCATCTGCACGCTGCTGGCCACGGGCGCAGCGGTCGTCGTCGTTCCCGCCGCCCTCGTGCTGTTCGGCCCGGCGCTCGAGTGGCGGCTTCCGGCCCCCGCCTTCCTGTCCCGGGCGTGGGATCGCATGGTCGGCTTCAGCGGCGCGCTCACGCGTCATCCGCTGGCCGTCGGGGCGCTGGCCACCGCCGCGATGCTCGCGCTGGCGGTCCCCGCGCTCGGCGCCAAGACGGGTCCGCAGGACATCAAGCTCCTGCCGCCGGACAACCAGGCCCGCGTGGCCTTCGAACGGATCTCCCATGTGATGGGCCCCGGCTACCTCGCGCAGTTCGCCGTGGTGGTCGTCAACCCGAAGGGCCCGATCACCTCCAACTCCTCCCTGACCGCGCTTCGCCGCTACGAGAACAAGGTCGCCCGGAATCCGGCCGTCTATTCGGTCACCGGCCCGGGGGGGTCGTTCAGCCCGAGCGCGGCCGATCTGAAGAAGTTCGGCCCCTCGCTGGTCAAGTCGGCCAAGATCTCGGACAAGAGCAAGAAGGACCTGCTGAAGCTGATCGACGGGCTCGGACAGGCCGGCGCCGGGTCGGCGAAGCTGCAATCGGGACTGGCGCAGGCGGCGTCGGGAGCTGGCCAGGCCAACAGCGGCTCGGGACAGCTTCAGGCCGGAGCCGGCCTGCTGCACAAGATGCTGGGTAAGGCGCGCGCCGGCTCGGCCCAGATCTCAGCCGGCCTGGCCCAGGCGCTGAGCGGCGCCACGGCGCTGCGCAACGGCGCCGGGATAGCGCTGTCCGGGGCCTCGAAGCTCGCCGCCGGACTCGGCCAGGGAGCCCCCCAGGTGACGAGTAAGCTCCCGGCCCTGAGTACGCTAGCCGCCGCCGCGGCAGCGGCCAACAACCAGGTCATATCGGCCAAGGGGAGCACGCAGGCCACCGAGAGCTCGCTGAACAGCGCCGTCGCCGCCCTGGGCGCGATGACCACCGGCAAGTCGGATCCCAAGTATGGGGAGCTGGCAAACGCACTTCACGCGGCCAGCGCCAGCGCTGCCGCGGCCGGCCAGGCGATCTCCGGGGCGGCCAGCAATGCCGCCATCTCGGCCCTGTACGCCGCCGGGACGAAGCAGGAGGTCAGCAAGCTGGCCCCGGAGCTCACGGCCGCGGCGACTGGCGCCGCGCTGCTCAGGAACGGAATCCTCCAGCTGCGCAACGGTAACGCTCAGCTGGCCGGCGGCCTGAACCAGCTTTCCGGGGGCGGCAGCCAGCTGACCAGCGGGCTCGGGCAGCTGACCACCGGCGCCGGACAGCTCGAGGCCGGCCTGGCCCAGCTGACCAGCGGTACCGGGCAGCTCGCGGCCGGCCTGTCCGGGGGCGTCGGGCCGGCCGGCCAGCTGATCAGCGGCCTTGGCCTGATGCAGGCGTCGGTGATCAAGGCCCGCGGGCAGATCCCGTCCACGGCCGACCTCAAGAAGCTGCAAAGGCAGTCACCGGGCATCTTCAACTCGGGCTACTTCGTGCTCTCGGCGATCGCGGGCGCGCCGGCCTCTGACCGCAATGCGGCCAGCTACATGATCAACCTGAACCAGGGCGGGAACGCCGCGCAGATCCTGATCGTTCCGCGCTACGGGCCGAGTGACCCGCGCACCGAGCAGCTCGGCCGGCAGCTGCGGACGCTGTCCGGCTCACTGGCCCGGACGAGTCACCTCGACGTGGCCGTCGGCGGCCCGGCGGGGAGCCTGTTCGACGTGGCAGGTAACGCGAGCGACAAGCTCGTGGACGTCATGATCGGGACCGCCGTCGGGGTCGCGCTGCTGCTGACGCTGATGCTGCGCTCGGTGCTGATTCCCTGGATCGCCGTCCTCTGCGCGGCCCTGGTCACCGCCACCGGCTTCGGGGTGATGGAGCTGCTGTTCGGCGGCAGCAATCCACCGCTCGGCGGCCCGGGGCGGTGGTACCCGATCCTCATGACCGAGATCGTGGCCGCGATCTTCGGGGCGACGCTCCTGTACCTGGTGGTCCTGGTGACGCGCGCGCGGGACAACTTCATCCTCAGCGGAGACGCGCGCGGGAGCATCGTGCGCGCACTGGGCCAGACGCTGGCCGCCACGTCCGGGATCGCGCTGATCACGATCGGGGTCGTCGTCCCGTTCATGTTCACCGAGCTGCAACCGGTCCGGATGGTCGCGGTCGCCGCGGCGCTCGCGGTCGCGCTGGTGGCGTTCGTGGTCATCCCGGTGATCCTCCCCGCGGCGATGGCCATCGTCGGGCGCCTCGGCTGGTGGCCGACCAAGCCGGCCGGTCCGGCCGAGCCGGCCGGTCCGGCCAAGGCCGCCGCGGGCCGCGGGCTCACCCGCAGGTTGCCGCGTCCGGCCGCGCTGCGCCGCAAACCCGGCCCCGCCCATTGACAGGAGTCACGAACCATGTCCACACTCACCCCCATCAGCAGAGGCCTCTCACCCGAGCCGCCCTCCACCGCCGCCCGCGAGCCGCAAACGCTCGGCGCGATGATCCTCAAGGCCGCCGCCACGCATGACGGAACGGCGCTCGAGTACAACATCGGCGGCCCGGTGGCCCGAATCACCTACCGCGAGCTCGGCACGATCGCGACCGAGATCGCACGGGGCCTGATCGCGCTGGGCATCGAGCCCGGCGACCGAGTCGCGATCCTCGGCCTCACCTCGGCGGAGTGGACCCTGGCCGACTGCGGCGCGATGTGCGCAGCCGCCGTGGTTACGCCGATCTACCACACCAATTCACCTGAGGAGTGCGCCTACGTGCTCGCTCACTCGGAGACGCGACTGGTGTTCTGCGAGAACGCCGACCAGGCGGCCAAGGTCGCACTGGTCAGGGATCGCTGTCCCGCGCTGGAGCACGTCGTCCTGCTGAGCGGAGAGGACGGGGAGCTGACCCTCGGTGAGCTCCGCCGCCGGGGCCAGGAGATCCCCCCCGAGGCGGTGGAAGACCGTCTGCAGGCCCAGAGCGCCGACGATCTGGCCACCCTGGTCTACACCTCGGGCACGACCGGGCCCCCCAAGGGCTGCATGCTCAGCCACGCCAACTTCCTGGCCACGACCCGGCTCTACGCGCAGCAGCTGCACTTCAACGACACCCACTCGATGTACCAGTTCCTGCCCCTCGCGCACGTGCTGGCCCGGGTCGCCCAGGCGGTCACGCTCAGCGTTGGAGCCCGCCTCATCTACTGGAGCGGCGACGCCAGCAAGATCCCTGATGAGCTCAGCCGGACGGCGCCGACGCACTTCCCGGCCGTGCCCAGGATCTACGAGAAGATGCACGGCGTGGTGATGGGCCGGATCGCCGAGTCCCCACCCGTCCAGCGGCGGCTGTTCAACTGGGCGGTGTCGGTCGGCGCCGGAGCGCGGTCGGCGGTCCGGGCGGGGCGCCTGCCCGACGTGCTGACCGACCTGCAGTATCGGCTGGCCGAGCGGCTGGTGCTGTCAAAGATCAAGGGCGTGTTCGGGCCGCAGCTGCAGCTGGCGATGGTCGGAGCGGCACCCGTGGCCCGCGAGCTGCTCGAGTTCTTCGACGCCTGTGGGGTGCTGGTGCTCGAGGGCTACGGCCTGACCGAGACCTGCGCCGCGGCGACGGTCAACACGCCGGAGGCGGTTCGCTTCGGCACCGTCGGCAAGCCGCTGCCGGGCACCGAGGTGCGGATCGCCGAGGACGGCGAGATCCTGATCCGCGGGCCCGAGGTGTTCATGGGCTACTACAAGGATCCGGAGGCCACGGCGGAGGCGCTGAGCAGCGACGGCTGGCTGCTGACCGGCGACCTCGGCCACATCGACGCTGACGGCTTCGTCGCGGTGACCGGGCGCAAGAAGGACCTGATCATCACCTCGAGCGGCAAGAACATCACGCCGGTGAACATCGAGAGCCTGCTCCGCGAGAGCCGCTATGTCACCGAGGCGGTCGTCTATGGGGATGACCGTCCGTACCTCGTGGCGATGCTGACCCTCGACCGGGAGGAGTCGGTGAAGCTGGCCGAGCGCCTGGGGATCGCCACCGATCCGGTGACGATCGCCGAGGATCCGGCCGTCCACGCCGAGGTTCAGAAGGAGGTCGACGCGGTCAACGCGAAGTTGGCCCGGATCGAGCAGGTCAAGCGGTTCGCGCTGCTCGGCCATGAGCTCTCGCAGGCCGACGGTGAGCTCACCCCGACCCTCAAGGTCAAGCGCTCCGTCGTCTACGTGAAGTACGCCGATGTATTCGCCGACCTGTACGAGCGGCCCGAGGACTCACGATGAGCACGCGCTTCTCGAGCGCCGACGCCGCATGGCTGCACATGGATCGGCCGACCAACCTGATGGTGATCAACTCGGTGATGCTGTTCGACCGGCCGGTCGATTGGAGCCGGACGCGCGAGATCATCCAGCACCGGCTGATCGATCGTTACCCGAAGTTCCGCCAGCGGGTGGTGGAGAGTCACCTGCCGCTGCGGCCGCCGCGCTGGGAGGAGGACCCGGACTTCGATCTCGAGCACCACATGCACCACCTCGCGCTGCCCGCGCCCGGGGACACCGCAGCGCTCCAGGAGCTCGTGGGCGACCTGATGACGATGCCGCTCGACCACACGCGCCCGCTGTGGCACACCTACATGGTCGACGGCTTCGGCGACGGCGCGGCCCTGATCTCCCGGATGCACCATTGCATCGCAGACGGCATCGCGCTGGCCCGGGTGATGCTCTCCCTGACCGACTCCGCTCCCGACGCGGCCGTGGCCGCGCCGGAGCCGGCTCGGCACCCGCGCCGGCGCTCGGGCGGCGTGGTCGGATCGGCTGCCGCCGCCGGCGCAGCGGTGCTGGGTGGCGCGGCGCGCATCGGCGTGAGCGCCGCCCGTCAGGGCATCGAGATCACGACATCGCCCGCCCACGCGGCGAGGCTGGCCGGTGCGGTGGCCCGCGACGGGGGCACGGCGCTGCGGCTGTTGCTGACGCCGGCCGACGCGGCCACCGCACTGAAGGGCGACCCCGGCATCAGCCGACGGGTGGCGTGGACCTCACCGCTGTCGCTGGCCGAGATCAAGCGGACCGCTCATCGGCACGACGCCACGGTCAACGACGTGCTGCTGGCGGCGGTCAGCGGCGCGCTGCGTCACTACCTGCAGGCGCGCGGCGGCCCGGTCGGGGAGGTTCAGGCGATGGTCCCGTTCAACCTCCGGCCGCTCGATGCGCCGATCCCCACCGAGCTCGGCAACCGCTTCGGGCTCGTGTTCCTGCCCCTGCCGGTGGCCACCAGCGGCAGCTACCGCCGCCTTGTCGCGGTGCATCGCCGTATGAGCGAGATCAAGCAGGGGCGCGACGGGCCGGTGTCCTACGGGCTGCTGAGCCTGACCGGCATGACCCCCGAGCCGATCGAGCGCCGGATCATCGATCTGTTCACCGCCAAGGGCACGGCGGTGATGACCAACGTCCCGGGCCCACGGGAACCCGTGTACTTCGCCGGCGTCCCGGTCCAGGGCGTGTTGATCTGGGCCCCGACCTCCGGCCACATCGGGATGAGCGTGAGCATCTTCAGCTATTGCGGTGAGGTGACCATCGGGCTGATGGTCGACGCGGCGATGATTCCCGATCCCGGCGACATCGTGGACCAGATCGAGCAGGAGCTCCAGTCGCTGGGGCGTCTTGACCGGCAGGGCCACGTCCGCCGGCGACGCTCGCCCCGCCGCCCGCGGCGGCAGGACGGCCGGGCGCCGGCCGCGACCCATCAACGTCAGCCGAACGCCCCGCCCTCAGCATGAGCCGGCCAGGGCCGCGCTGACCTCCGCGCGGACGGTGCGCACGACCTTCGGGACCGCCTCCCGAACGGCCACGCTCATCGGCTCACCGGTGCCAAAGGCCTCCCCCTCGATCCCGTAGAGCACGATCCGACGCGGAAGCCGCCCCAGCGCCCGAGCGAGCTCGATGCCGTCGGCCACGGTGGTGGCGTGCGTGGAGGCGCTCCGGGTGCTGACCGGTAGGGGGCGCGCACCGGCGTCGAACCGGCGGATCACCCCGGCCGGTCCGTCGCCGTGCAGCGCGTCGAGGAGCCAGACCGCATCCGCCCCCTCCCACAGCGACAGCAGGCCCACGCCCTCGCCCTCGTAGGCCTCCACGGCGACGTGGCCCGGTCGGGCCAGGCCGGCGAGCTCTTGGGCGACCAGCAATCCGGCCCCGTCGTCGCCCCGCAGCGGGTTGCCGAGGCCGATCACCCGCACCCGCGGCGGCACCGGCGTCAGTGGCGCTCCACGGTCAGCTCGAGGAAGTGCGTCGCGCACGAGATGCATGGATCGTGATTGCGGATCGCCTGCTCGCAGAGGTGGCGGAGCTGATCGTCGGGCAGCTCGAGGTGCCCGCCCACCACCTCGCGGAGATCCTGCTCGATCGCCAGCTGGTTCTGGGAGGTGGGCGGGATGATCCGCGCGCTGCGGATCTTGCCCTGGGCGTCGATCTCGTAGCGGTGGTAGAGCAGCCCGCGCGGTGCCTCGGTCGCGCCGTGTCCGACCCCGTCGCGCGGCTCCACCTCCACGTAGGGGCGCTCCGGTGGCTCGTAGGCGGCGATCAGCGCCAGGGCGTCATCGCACGCCTGCACGAGCTCCACCGAGCGCACGACGATGCTCTGGAACGGGTTCGTGCAGGTGGCGCCGAGTCCCGCGTCGAGGGCGGCCTCCCGGGCCAGCGGGCGCAGCTGATCGAAGGCGAGGTTGTAGCGGGCCAGCGGGCCGGTCAGATAGGTATCCCGCCCGCGCAGGCGCGCGTGCAGGGCGTTTGAGTGCTCGACGTGCTCCTCGACCACGTGCTGATCAAACGCCTGGGGCGCGATGTCCAGTCCGCGGTCGGAGACGATCCGGCCGCGATCGATCGGGTAGCCCTCGGGGTCGGCGAGGGCCACGAGCTCCGGCTCGCGCACGGCCTCGGGGAACGGCAGCGTGGCCGCCCAGCGGACGGTGGCCAGCGCCGTCTCTCGGGCTCGCTGGAGCGGCTCGACCAGCGTGCCCAGCTCCCGGCGGGCAGGAGCTCGATAGAAGCCGCCGACCCGAAGGTTGACCGGGTGAATCTCGCGGCCGCCGACCAGCGCCATGACGGTGTTGCCGGCCTTCTTCATCTGCAGGCCGCTCTCGGCGATCCGGGGATGCTCCCGGGCCATTTCGACAAACCCGTCGTAGCCCAGGAAGTCCGGAGCGTGCAGCAGGTAGACGTGGAGGCTGTGGCTCTCAATCCACTCGCCCCAGTAGATGAGCCTCCGGAGGTCCCGGATCGGACCACTGTCGATGCTCACCCCGCACGCGTCCTCCATGGCCCGGACGGCACTGGTCTGGTAGGCAATCGGGCAGATCCCGCAGATCCGGGCGGTGATGTCCGGTGCCTCGCTGAAATGCCGCCCCCGCAGCAGCGCCTCGAAGAACCGGGGAGGCTCGTAGATGCGCAGCCGCACGTCGCGCAGCTCGCCGTCGACGATCTCGACGAACATCGCGCCTTCGCCCTCGACGCGGGCGAGGTAGTCAGTCCGGATCGTGCGTCTCAGGCTCGGGGATCCGTCGCTCATGAGCTTGGCTGGCGGCGCGGAAATCCTCTGCGCCGGCGTTGAAGGTCCGGTATATCCGTACCAGGTCGGGGTCGGACAGGCCGGAAGCCGTATTCAGTGACTCGGTGTTGGGCGTCTCCTTCGGGCCGTAGCACCCGTAGCAGCCGCGGTCGTAGGCCGGGCACAGTGCCCCGCAGCCGGCGTGGGTGACCGGCCCCAGGCAGGGCGTACCGTGGGCCACCATCACGCACACCGTGCCGCGTCGCTTGCATTCCAGGCACACGCTGTGGGCGCGCACCCGCGCGCGGCGGTGGGCCAGATGAGCACTGATCACCTCGAGCAGCTGGTGCTTGTTGATCGGGCAGCCGCGCAACTCGAAGTCCACCGGCACGTGGGCGCTGATCGGGGTCGAGTCGGCCAGCGTGGAGATGTAGTCCGGTGAGGCGTAGACGACCCGCGTGAACTCCTCCACGTCGGCGAAGTTACGCAGCGCCTGGATGCCGCCCGCGGTGGCACAGGCGCCGATGGTGATGAGCGCCCGCGAGCTGGCCCTGACCTCGCGGATCCGTTGCGCGTCATGGGGCGTGGTGATCGATCCCTCGACCAGCGAGATGTCGTACGGGCCCTCGACGGTGGCGCTGGAGGCCTCCGTGAAATGGGCGATGCGGAGCTGCTCGGCAACCTCCAGGAGCTCGTCCTCGAGGTCCAGCAGGCTGAGCTGGCATCCGTCACAGGAGGCGAACTTCCAGACCGCCAGGCTCGGACGATGCGCTCGCGCGGGCATCACAGCTCCCGGATCGACAACCAGGGCTCGATCTCGGACCACGGGTAGACGGGTCCGTCGCGACAGACCAGCGTGGGCCCGAGCTGGCAGTGTCCGCAGTGCCCGATCCCGCATTGCATGTTGCGCTCCATGGACGCGTGGATGCGGTCGCTCCGAACGCCGCGCTGGACGAGCGCGGCGATCGCGAAGCGCATCATCACCTCGGGGCCACAGGCCATGGCCACCGTGAGACCGGGGTCCAGCCTCACCCGGTCGATCAGGCGGGTGACGACGCCCACGTGACCCAGCCACTCGGGACCGGCGCTGTCGACGGTCACGAACACCTCGAGGCCGCGCTGCGACCATGACCTCAGCTCACCGGGGTACATGAGGAGATCCGGGCTCCGTCCTCCGTAGAGGAGCACCAGACGCCCGTACTGCTCACGCCGGGCCAGGAGATGCAGGATCGCGGGGCGCAGCGGGGGCAGACCGATCCCACCGGCGGTGATGACGACGTCGGCGCCGCGCGCCGACTCGAGCGGCCAGGGGCGGCCAAAGGGCCCGCGCACCGACAGGATCTGACCCGGCTCGGCGGCGCAGATCGCACTGGTGGCCAGACCGACACCGCGCACCGAGTGCACGAGCCGGAGCGGCTCGTCGGCATCGCCGCTGATCGAGATCGGCACCTCGCCCGCGCCGCCGGCGGCCAGCATCGTGAACTGCCCGGGGGCGAACCGCATCGGCCTCCCGGAGCAGGCCTCGAGCTCCAGCGTCCAGGTGTCCGGGGTGTCCCGGCGCGTGGTCACCACCTCGAACGGCTCGGGCACCATCGGCCCGCTCAAGCCGGCCCGGTCAGCCGGTGACAGCATGGCCGTAGACGTCCAGGAGCTGGAGGCGCGTGGCCTGGAGCCGGTCGACCAGGTTGCCGGCAAAGCGCCGCATCAGCTGATAGCCGAGCTCGTGATCGGCCTCGCACTTGTTGCGTAGGCAGGCCCCGTCGAAGACCACCAGGCGCGTGAGCTCGAGGACGCGCCCGTCGAGCTGCCAGCGATAGGGCGCAAACAGCCACGACCAGCCGACCACGTCTCCGGCGTGCAGGGTTTCGATCACGATCGAGCCGTGGCCCGGCGAGTGCACCTCGAGCGCCACCGCCCCCTCGCGGATCAGGTAGAAGTGCTCGGCCGGCTCCCCCTCGCGGAGCAGCAGCGTGCCGCCCTCGGCGTGGTCATTGCGAGCGCAGCCGGCGATCAGCTCCAGGTGGCCCGGTTCGAGTCCGGCGAACAGCGGCGTGGCCGCGATCAGCGCCTCAATCGTCCTCACGGGGTCTCACTCTCTCGGATGGCCTGGGCCTCCTCGGTCAGGTCGATCCCGACCGGGCACCACGTGATGCAACGCCCGCAGCCGACACAGCCCGACGTGCCGAACTGGTCGTGCCAGGTGGCCAGCTTATGGGTCATCCACTGCCGGTAACGCGAGCGTGGCGAGCCTCGCACGGCCCCACCGTGCACACCCGAGAAATCAACCGTGAAGCACGAATCCCAGTGCTGCCGGCGTTCGACGTGCTCGCCCTGGAGGTCGGTCACGTCCTCGACCGTGGTGCAGAAGCAGGTCGGGCAGACCGCCGTGCAGTTGCCGCAGGTCAGACAGCGCTCGGCCACCTCTGCCCAGCGCGGATGCTCGTAGTTGCGATACAGCAGCTCCTTGATGCCGGTGACGTCCAGCTCCCGTCCCATCGCCGAGGCGGTCCGGGCGTGCACCGCCGCGGCGCGCTCCCGGGCGTGACCGCCGGCGGCCGTGTGGCGCACGTCGCCCATCACCTCGGCGCCGCGCCCGGATCCGATCTCGACCACGAAGTAGTGCTCGCCGTCCTCCAGCACCTCGGTCAGAGCCAGATCGAACCCCCGCTCGGCCACGGGGCCGGTGCCCATCGAAACGCAGAAGCAGGTCCCGCCGGCCTGGCCGCACTGGACGGCGATCACGAACACGTCCTCGGCCCGGGCCTGATCGGCGGGATCGGGATGCGAGCCTCCGAGCAGCACCCGCTCGAGGATCCCCTTCGCATGCAGCTCACAGGATCGCGCACCCAGGAAGGCGTAGCGGGGCGCGGATGGCGCCGGCTCGGTCAGGGCGGTCAGCTCGCCCCGCTCATCCACCCGCGCGCGCCACAGCCTGACCTCTGGTGGCAGTTGGTACTGCTTCCAGGACTGCGGCCCGACGGCGAAGCCGAACAGCGCCTGATCGTCGCGCGGGCGCAGCCGGTAGCGGCCGGCCTCCTGCTCGTCGGTGAGGCCGACGGGCAGATCGGCGACGTGAGCAACCTCGTCGTAGACGATCGCTCCGTCCCGGACCGTGGGCCCGATGATCGTGTAACCGCGGCCGGCCAGCGCCCCCAGCAACTCCTCGAAGTGATCGCGCTCGAGCACACACCGGCGGTCGGTCATCATCGCCGAGCATCGCGCAGCCGCCTCGAGGTCGCGTCAGGCGCTTCACGTATCTCGGTCCGTAGTTGCTACGAGGGTCTGGATCGGTCACCGGTCCCGGCTCTTTTAGAGTCTCCGGGATGCTGATCGCCACCCACGACGGTTCCTTTCATGCCGACGAGGTGTTCGCCATCGCGGTTCTCGGGCTGCTGGGCGAGCCGATCGAGGTCATGCGGACGCGCGACCCGGACGCCATCGCCCGCGCCGACATGCGCGTCGACGTCGGCTTTCGTGACGACCCCTCGAGCGGCGACTTCGACCACCATCAGCGCGACTTCGACCGCACCCGCCCAAACGGCGTGCGCTATGCGTCCTTCGGTCTGGTCTGGCGCGAGTTCGGCCCCCGGGCCTGCGGCGGCGACGCGGAGGTCGCCGAGACGGTCGAGGAGACGCTCGTGCAGCCCGTGGACGCGAACGACACGGGCCAGCAGGTCGTGCAGTCGCTGATCGACGGACTGCGCCCGATGACTGTCAATGCCATCATCGGCGGCTTCAACGCGCGCTGGGACGAGACCCTCACCCCCGACGAGGAGGCCGGGCGCTTTGACGCTGCCGTCGACCTCGCCCGGGACATCCTGGCCCGCGAGATCGCCTCGGCCGCGGCCGGGCGGCGCGCGCAGCGCGTGGTCCGGGCGGCCATCGCCGCGGCCCCCGACGCCCGCGTGGTCGAGCTGCCGGTCAACGCGCCGTGGAAGCAGGTGCTCGTGCCCGAGGCCCCCGACGCCCTGTTCGTCATCTATCCCAAGCGCCAGGGCTTCGGGCTCGAGGCGGTGCCGCGAGCGCTCGGCTCGTTCGAGAACCGGCTCTATCTGCCGGAGGCGTGGGCGGGTCGCGAGGGCCCCGACCTGATCGCCGTCACGGGCGTAGCGGACGCCATGTTCTGCCACGCCCGACGGTTTCTGGCCGTCGCCCGCTCGCGCGCCGGAATCGAGCGGCTGGCCGCGCTCGCCCTGAACGAGCGCTGACCTGCCCTGCGGGCCCGGAAAAGACGCTAGGCGGCCACCGACTGAGCGATCGCCGCCTCGGGGCAGCCGCGGTCCTGCCGCGCGGACGCGAGCAGGCCGGCCATGATCTCGCCCAGCCGCTGGTGGTAGAAGAAATGACCCGCGGCAGGCTCGATCCGAGCCGTGCTGGTCGCGAGGACGGCCCGCAGCCGGAGCGCGTGCGCCACGGGTACGAGCGGGTCCTCGCGGCCGTGCCAGACGGTCACGGGCAGCCGCACCTCGGAGGGGTCGAACCCCCAGGGCCGGCGGCACACCCGGTAGTCATCGATCATGGCCGACGCCGGCGTGTCGGCGGCCGAGCCCACGGCCCGCGCGCACCAGCCGGCCAGGGCCGGTCCCGAGCGGCCGTGCCCGAAGGCGAGCAGCGGGACCCGGTAGCGCAGGCTCGAGCTCGACCCGGCGCCATGCGCAGGCCCCAGCGGGCTGATCGCGGCCAGGGCGGCCACCCGGTCGGGCAGCGCCCGGCCGCAGGCAAGTGCGTAGGGCGCGCCGGCCGATACGCCGACGACGGCGAACCGCGCGTGCCCGAGAGCGTCCATCAGCTCGGCCAGATCATCGGCGAAGTCGAGCACGCGGCGCCCCGGGCTCGGATCTGATCCGCCGAAGCCCGGCCGATAGGCGATCAGATAGCAAACCCCTAGCTCCTGCACGAGAGCGTCGAGCTGCGGGGTGCGCCACCGCGGCGAGCCGATCGCGCCGTGGCAGTAGACGACCGGAAATCCATCCGGGGGACCGGCGGACGCGAAGCTCATGATCCGTCCGTCGCGGAGGCGGGCGCTGCGAGGAGTCCCGACGATGGACACGGTCATGATCTGAAGTCCCCGGAAATCAGCGTAAGCCGGGGCCGGAGCGGAGTTGTGATGAAACCGTTACGGTTCCGCGGCCGGTCAGGAGGCCGCCAGCAGGCGTTCGAGCGCGCCCACGAACGCCGCCGGCCGCTCGAGCTGAGGGACGTGACCGGCCCGCGTGATGATCTCCACCCGCGCGGCCGGGCAGGCGGCCAGGAGCGCGGCCAGGGTCGAGAGCGGGACGACCCGGTCACGCTCCCCCCAGATCAGCGCCGGCGGCCGCCCGAGGCCCACCAGCTCATCCACCAGATCGGCGCTGAGGACGGCACTGACCGCGGCGGCGATCCGTGAGGACCGGCGCGAGGCCCCCAGCATCAGGCGAACGTCCTGCGCCGAGAGCTCGGCCGGGTCGGCCACGGTACCCCACAGCATGACCCGCCTGGCCAGTCCGATTCCGGCCAGGGGCGCGCCCAGGATCCGCCGGCCGGCCAGGGCCGCCGGCGCGAGGCGAGCGACCGGCTCGGTCAGAACCGGCGGGAATCGCGAGAATCCGGCCGGAGCGACCAGCACGAGCCGGTCGACCAGCTGCGGGTGACGCCGGGCCAGCACCAGCGCCACCGCCCCACCGAGGGAATTGCCGACCAGGTCAAACGGTTCGCCGGCCACCGCCTCCAGCGCTGCGCCCAGCGCGTCGGCGACCTCCCCGAGTTCGAACCCGGAGCCGAGCGGCGGCGAGGCTCCGAACCCCGGGAGGTCGGGGAACAGCAGGCGACGAGCGTGGCGCATCCGCCCCGCGACCGCGCGCCAGATCTGGGCGTCGGCCCCGACCCCGTGCAGGAGCACGAGCGGCTTGCCGGTCCCCACGTCGTTGATGGCGAGCTGCGGCGACGGACCCACTTCACCGTCAGTTAACAACCCCGGCGTCCGGGGGCCTCACGCTTAGCGGGTGAGCAGCGCGGCCGGGTGGTCAGAGATCCGCGAGAAACCCCTGGTCGTGTGCGATGTGGCGCTGTTCTACGCCGAGCGCAGCGGCGGGATCCGCACCTACCTCGACGAGAAGGCCCGCTTCGCCGCCGCGACGGGCGCCTTCGAGCACCACCTTCTGCTGCCCGGGCGGCGCGAGCGTCACCACAACTTCCGGCACGAGTTGCGTGCCCTGCAGCTGGCGGCCTCCAACGGCTACCGCCTCCCCCTCGGAGCGCGTGCCCTGCGTGAGACGCTGCGCATGATCGGACCCGACGTAGTGGCCCTGCACGACCCGTTCTGGCGTCCGCTCAGCGTCACCCGGGAGGCTCACCGGCTGGGAGCGGCCGTGGTCGCGGTGCACCATGCCTCGCCGGCGCTCAACGCAGCCGGCCTGCCGGGTCCGGATGCCGTCTATCTGCGTCCGCTGCGTCGCATCTACCACCATGCCTACGAACACGTCGACGCGGTGATGTCCGAGGTCGACCCCGAGCCCGACTCCGGTCGCTCGGCCTCGATCCCGCTGCGCCTCGGATTGCATCCCGCTTTTCGCCCTGGGCCCGCACCGCCCGGCGAGCACCTCCTGTATGTGGGACGGCTGTCCCTGGAGAAGCGGATCGGTGACCTGCTCAGCGCGATGGCCATGCGCGGCTGGGGCCGCCCGCTGCGACTGATCGGGGAGGGCCCGGCCCGCGGGATCATCGAGGCGCGGGCGCGCAAGCTCGGGCTCGGCGGGCTGGTTCAGTTTCACCCGTTCGTCGCCGACCGGCCCACCCTGGCCCGGTGCTACCGCGAGGCGGCCTGCGTGGTGGCGCCCGGACCCCATGAGACGTTCGGGCTGGCGGTGCTCGAGGCGGCGGCCAGCGGCGCCCGCGTCGTGGCCTGCTCGAGCACCCCGGCGGCGCGTGTGGCCGGTGCGCTGGTGGCGCCCTTCACACCCAAGGACCCCGTCGCTCTGGCCGGGGCCGTGGAACGGGCGCTGGCCACCCCGCGGGATGCGGCCGCAGCGGCCAGGCTGGCCGACTCGATGAGCTGGGATCGCGTGTTCACGGCCGAGTTGGAGGATCTCAGGCGCCTGTGCCGATGAGTCGGGTGGCTTCAGGGCCGGTGAGCCGGCCGCTCCTGCCGGGACGGGCGGCCAAGCTCCGGGCCGAGGCGCGCCGGGTGCTGGCGGGAAGCTGGCGGGAGGGACACCTGGCCGACGGCACCGCCTATGCCTTCACCTGCCCCGCCCCGCCCCGCTACCGCCACCAGTGGTACTGGGACTCCTGCTTTCACGCGATCGTCTGGAGCCATTTTGACCCCCGTCGGGCCCGGGAGGAATTGCGCACGCTGGTGCGCGGAGGGAGGCTCGACGGGTTCATTCCTCACACGATCTTCTGGCATGACGCGGCGGGGTGGCGACGGGCCCCGTTCTACGCCACGCACTCATGGCGCAGCAACCAGGCCAGCGCCCACATCCAGACGCCGGTGCTCGCCCTGGCCTGGGAGGTGGTCGCGCGCGCGTCGACCGATGCGCCGGAGTTTGCGACCGAGGGTCTCGACGCCCTGCGCTTGCACTACGACTGGCTCGACCATCACCGCGACCCCGATCAGGACGGCCTGATCTCGATCATCCACCCGGATGAGTCGGGGCTCGACGACTCCCCCAAGTACGACGCGGTATTCGGATGGATGAGCCACTACCTACCCGGCTACATGTGGCTCGTGGAGCGCTCCCGGCGCCTGCGCTACGACTCGCGGGCGATCATGGAGCGCTATGACGAGCACGTGGAGGACGTGCTCGTCAACGTCTTCTATGCCCTGAGCCTCAGATCGCTGGGGCGGCTCAGCGGCGATGACAGCTTCACCGCCCGTGCGCAGCGTACCGAGCAGGCCCTGCTCGACCTGTGCTGGGATCAGGAACGCGGGCTGTTCTGGGACCTGGCCGGGCGCGACCACACGCCGCTGCGCGTCTCGACCTGGTCATCACTCGCCCCGCTGGCCCTGCCCTCGCTGCCCGAGCCGATCGCGCGCCGCCTGATCGAGGAGCACCTGCTCGACCCGCGCCGCTACCGGGCGCCGTTCGGCATCCCCTCGGTGGCCATGGACGAGCCCACCTTCCGGGCCGGCTGGCACGGGTTTCGCTGCTGGCGCGGACCGGCCTGGATCAACACCGTGTGGCTGCTGGAGCCGGCGCTGCGCCGCCACGGCTACGCGGCCGAGGCCGACCGCATCCTGGCCGGCTGCCTGGCCATGATCGACCGCCACGGCTTCCGCGAGTACTACAACCCGCTCAACGGCGAGGGCCTCGCCGCCCGTCGCTTCGGCTGGTCAACCCTGATCGTCGATCTGCTCCCGAGCGGCCCGGATCGCTACCCGACCCTCCCCGAGCCACCGTTTCAGGGCAGCGTCGGCTCGGAGCTGCTCGCGATGGGCGGCGAGGCCGCCGTGGAGACGGGCCGGCGGCTGATCGGCCGGGCCCAGAGCGCGAGGAAGCTCCTCAGCGCTCGACGGGACCGCTGAGCGCCGGCTGCCGGGTGGCCTCGCCGGGCGGAGACCCCAGGCTCCATTCCGGCCAGCCCTCCTCGAGCCGACGGGCTCGCCGTCCCGCCGACCTGAGCGTGCGGACAGCCTGGTTCGCGTAGGCGCAGAATGGGCCCCGGCAGTAGGCAATCACCTCGCGGTCCTGGGGCAGCTCGGCGAGGCGGCGCTCGAGCTCGTCGATCGGGATCGAGCGGGCGCCGACGATATGGCCGGCGGCGTACTCCTCGGCGGGGCGAACGTCCACCAGCACCGCCTCGCCGCGGCTCAGCCGGGTGAGCAGCTGCTCGCGGCCGATTGCCTCCACCTCCTCGCCGAGGTACTCGCGCGCCGCCCGTTCGACCTCTGCCAGCCGGGCCGCTGACGCGTCGCGCAGCGCCAGCCACAGCGCCAGCACATCCTGGCCGGCCAGCGCGTAGCGGACGCTCGTGCCCTCTCGCCGGCGTGACAGGAGCCCCGCGGCGTAGAGCGCCTGCAGATGCTGGGAGGCGTTGGCGATCGACTGCCCACTCGCTCGCGCCAGCTCCTGCACGGTCCGGGGAGCCTGCGCCAGCAGGTCGAGCAGCTCAAGCCTGACCGGGCTCGCGAACGCCTTGCCCATCAGGGCGACCGCCTCGAACAGAGCGTCCTTTCGTTCGCGACCGGGTTCCATCGTTGTAATTCAATAGATCGCTTGATAGCTTGTCAAGCGCCAACCCTTCCGCCCGGAGGTCGACGTGTTCTTCCGCCAGCTGTTCAACGACGAGACCGCCTGCGCCTCGTATCTGTTCGGGTGCGCCACGCACAGCCGGTTCGCCGTGGTCGACCCGCACGTCGACCTGGTCGACGACTACATCGCGCTGGCGCACGCCCAGGGGGTACCGATCGTCGCGGTGCTCGACACCCATGTGCAGGCCGACCACGTCTCCGGGCTCCCCGAGCTGGTCGCGCGGACCGGCGCGCGCGCCTACCTCCCGGCCGGGGCCGGAGTGGAGTTCGACCACCATCCGCTCGCCGATGGGGAGATCGTGCGGCTGGGCAACACGGAGATCCAGGCGATCGCCACGCCTGGCCACGCGCTCGCCCACCACGCCTACCTGCTGACCGATCATCGCCGCAGCGATCAGCCGTGGCTGGTCCTGACCGGCGACGCCCTGCTGGTCGGTGACGCCGGGCGCCCGGATCTCCACGCGCACGGCGAGGACACGGTCGAGCAGATGGCGCGGGCTCTGTACCACTCGCTGACCGACAGGTTGCTCGCGCTCCCCGATCACCTGGTCCTGTATCCGGCTCACTACTCCGGGTCGGTGTGCGGCCGCGGCCTGTCGGCCACGCCGGTCTCGACGATCGGGTTCGAGCGCCGCCATAACACCGCCCTGCAATTCGACTCCGAGGACGCCTTCGTGCAGGCGCTCACGCAGGACATCCCCCCCGCCCCGGAGCAGCAGGCGGCGATCGTGGCCGCCAACCGCTCGGGCCGCCCCCTGGCTGAAGTCGCGTGAGCACCAAGCGTGTCCGCCTGGGGTTGCGTGAGAACGCCGGCCAGTTCTCGCTGCTCGTTCTGGTCAATGCGTTCGTCGGCGCGATGGTCGGCCTCGAGCGCTCGACGCTGCCGCTCGTCGGCCGCGAGCAGTTCGGGCTGGGGTCGAGCGCCGCGGTGCTGTCGTTCATCGTTGCGTTCGGAATCGTCAAGGCGCTCACCAACCTGGCCGCCGGGACGCTCGCGCAACGCGCCGGCCGCCGCCGCTTGCTGATCACCGGCTGGGCCGCCGCCCTCCCTGTGCCGGTGCTGATCGCCACCGCACCGAGCTGGGGATGGATCGTGGCCGCCAACGCGCTGCTCGGCGTCAACCAGGGGCTCGCGTGGTCGATGACCGTCGTGATGAAGATCGACCTGGTCGGCCCCCGGCGCCGCGGGCTCGCGCTCGGGCTCAACGAGGCCGCCGGCTACGGCGGCGTCGCGCTCGCCGCCGGACTCAGCGGGCTGCTCGCCGCGCATTTCGCCGCCCGTGACGTGCTCGTCGTGGCCGGCGCCATCATCGCCGCGACGGGCTTCGTGCTCTCGGTGCTGTTCGTCCGTGACACCGGCGCCCACGTCGCGCTGGAGCAGGCCCAACACGATCCCGGAGCGGACGGTACGCCGCCGCGGCTGCGCACCGCGTTCGCGCAGGCCAGCTACCGGGTGCCCGCGCTGCGCGCCTGCTCGCAGGCCGGACTGGTCAACAACCTGAACGACGGCCTCGCGTGGGGCTTGGTGCCGCTGTTCCTAGCCGCGCACGGCGCCGGCGTCGGCTCGATCGGGCTTGTCGCGGCCGTCTACCCGGGCGTCTGGGCGGCCGCGCAGATCGCCACGGGCCACTGGTCAGACGCGATCGGTCGCAAACCGCTGATCGTCGCCGGCATGCTGCTCCAGGCCGCCGCGCTCTCGATCCTGGCGCTCAGCGGTGGGCGAGTGGCGATCGCGCTCGCCACCGCCACCCTGCTCGGCCTTGGCACTGCGCTCGTCTACCCGACCCTGATCGCGGCGATGTCGGACGCCGTCTCCCCGGTCGCGCGCGCGCCCGTGGTCGGCGTGTATCGCTTCTGGCGCGACATGGGCTACGCGATCGGCGCGCTGATCGCCGGCGCGATCGCCGACGCGCTCGGGTACGGCGGCGCGGTCGCAATCGTCGCCGGGCTAACCGCCGCCTCCGGGCTGTGGGTGCTGATCGACATGCCCGCCACGCGCCGACGCCAGAGTGGACCATCCCCCACCGGCGATGCGAAGCCGGCCCCGAGGTCGGCTCGCCCGGCTGGGGGGCGGATCCCCTGAACAGCCCGGTCCCACACGTGCCGCCGAGGAATGGTACGGCCGGACTGCTTCGGCCTACGGAATGGACCAGCTCAACGGCTCACCGAGAAATGTGGCGTAGCGACGCACGGCGTCATCTACCGCCCGAGTATCGGTTGGCTCGAGCTCGCGGAAGAGTTGGATCTCGACGTGGGGCGGCCCTGAGGTGGCGTGCCGCCAGTGGCCGATGATCTCCCCGTCCAGCACGAGGTTGTGGGTGAACCTTGCGGTGCGCCCCGGGATCACGGCGGCCAGGCGCGCCGGATCGACGACGTGCCGGCTGTCGCGGTAGGCGACCGTGTACTCGTCATACCCCTGCAGAAGGTGCGCGCGGGGAGCGCCGGTGACGGCTGGAGGGGCGGGGCAACTGGCAGACCAGTAGGTCCGGTCCTGCACGGTCGTCTGCTCGAGCTCGCCGCCGGCGATCTCGAGTCCGCGCCGGGTGTCGGCGATCGTGAGGCTCGACCAGCTGCTGAAATCCTTGATCGTGGCCGGGCCGTGGCTGGTGAAGTAACGCCGTACGAGCTCGCCGAGCGCTTCGTCACGCGCCAGCGGGACCGTGCGCGGCGCCCGTTCCTCGAGCAGCGCGTAGGTGTGCTGGCGACCCTGCCGGGCGCCGCTGCACAGACGCTGGGTGAGCTCGCCGTGCATCAGGATGCAGCTGAGCCGCAGCGTGTCGGTGGGAACGCCGTGATGGTCGAGTTCGGCGGCGATCTCGGCGCGGGTCAGCTGCCGGCCGCCACCCAGCGCGCCGGCCAGGATGCGGTCGGCCCTCGCCAACAGAGGCGGGTCGAGGCCCAGCTTCCGGTACATCGTCGCGTTGCGCTGCTGGACGCGCGGGGCCGTGAGGTCAAGCAGCCAGTGAATGTCCTCGGCGCTCACCAGGTGCCAGGTGGGACGGAGGACATGGGTCCGGATCACCCTGCCCTGGGCGAGAGCATCATCGATGCTCGCGGCGCTGAGACCGATGGCACGCTGGCCGACCGACCACCGTGCCGCCGGGTAGATCTGGCTCTGGACGGCTCCGAGCCAGCGCACGACGTCGGTCGCACTCCTGAGCCCGGCGCCGGCCAGGCGCTGGTTGCGCAATCGTCGCCCGGCGATCTCGATGTGCGAGCGCAGCCGTCGCCCGGGGATCTGGACATCTGAGCCGCTCACCTCGTCACCGCTCCACCGGCCGAACCCAGGACCGCTCGAGCGCAACCTGCCCGACTACCGGGGCTGCTGCAGCTGCCAGGAGTTGCCGTCCGGATCCTCGAAGTAGGCGTGCCGGGAGCCCCATTCCTCATCACGGATCTCACTGACCTCGACGCCGCGCTTTACGAGCTCGGCCCGGGCGGCCGCGATGTCGGAGACGACCAGCAAGAGGCCCTGAGCCGAGCCGGGCGGGCTGGTGGTGATACCGGTGCCGATCACGATCGAGCACGCCGACCCGGGCGGGGTCAGCTGCACGAAGCGGACCTCCTCACCGAGCGAATGGTCGTGGTCGGCGTGAAAGCCCGCCCGCTCGGCGTAGAACGCCTTGGCGCGGTCGACGTCGGAGACGGGGACCGGGACCAACTCCAGCTTCATGTCCACGATGGTGCCTTTCCTTCCGGGTTGCCTTCGCACCGGCTATATGACAGTCTGCTGTCAATGACGCCAAGCTTACCTCAACGACAGCGTGCTGTCAAACCGCGCGGGGCCTCCGGTGACGCGTTCAGCGCCCTGGTGGTTCAGGTGTTCAAGCTGGCCGGCGCTCTCGAGGAGGCGGGCAACGAGCTCGCCCGTCCCGCCGGGCAGAGCTCCGCGCGCTGGCAGGTGCTGGCCGCCGTCGAGGACGGCCCGCAGTCCGTCGCTGCGATCGCCCGTGCGCTGGCCCACACCCGCCAGAGCGTGCAGCGCATCGCCGACCGGCTCGTCGACGACGGCCTCGCGCTGTACACACCCAACCCCGCCCACCAGCGGGCGAAGCTCCTGGAGCTCACCCCCGCCGGCCGCACCGCCCTACGGGCGATCCAGGCCGCCCAGGTCGACTGGGCCCGCCGGATCGCCGACGGGCTCGCGCCCGCTGAGCTCGGCGCCGCCCGCGCCACGCTGGCCGAACTCGAACGTCGTCTGCAGGGTCGAGCGGCCTGAGACCGTCCGACCATCGCGCGGGCTCATCGTCTCGTCCGGGCGCGAGGACTCGAGCACGGCGTGATGCGCTAAGTCGACGTTCGTGCTCGTTTTGATGGCCGCAGCGCGGTATCCGTGCTTCAATAGTTAGAAGTCAAACTAACTCCAGCCGGCGGCTGATAAGGAGATCCATGGAGACTCCCGTGACGACCATCTCTCAAATTGCCGTTCTGGGCGCGGGCTTCATGGGGTCCGGCATTGCCGAGACGGCCGCGGGTGCCGGCATCGAGGTCACCGTCTATGAGCCGGAGCCGGCGCCGCTGCAACGCTCCCGGGAGCGCTTGGCGCAGTCGGTGAACCGGGCCGTGTCCCGGGGCAAGCTCACCCCCGAAGCCGCCGAGCAGCTCACCGAGCGGATCGTCTACACCACCGACCTCGACGACCTCGGCAGCGTCGATGCCGTCCTGGAAGCCGTCACAGAAGACCCCCGGGTCAAAGGCAAGCTCTTCGCCCAACTCGACCAACAGCTCCCCGACGCCCGGTTCCTGGCCTCCAACACCTCCTCGATCCCGATCGCCGAACTCGCCTCCTGGACCCAACGCCCCGACCGCGTCCTGGGCCTGCACTTCTTCTCCCCCGTCCCGGTCATGAAGCTCGTCGAGGTCGTCATCGGCCTGGAGACCCACCCCGACACCGTCGGCACCGCCGAGAAGTTCGTCACCGGCATCGGCAAACGCCCGATCCGCACCAAGGACCGCTCCGGGTTCATCGTCAACATGCTCCTCGTCCCCTACCTGATGGCCGCCGTGCGCATGTATGAGGATGGCTTCGCCAGCCGGGAGGACATCGACGAGGGGATGCGCCTGGGCTGCGGGCATCCGATGGGCCCCCTCACCCTCTGCGACTTCATCGGCCTGGACGTCCTGTACGCCGTCTGCGACTCCCTCTACGAAGAGTTCAAACGCCCCGAGTACGCCCCACCCCCGCTCCTCAAACGCATGGTCGTCTCCGGCCACCACGGCCGCAAGAGCGGCCATGGCTTCTACGACTACACCCCGTCAGCCCCCCTGACGACAGCGGCGACGACATGAGCTCGCTCCAGTACACCACCCCGGCCCCGTATGCGATCCCGGATGAGTTCGAGGATCTCCGGGCAACGATCCGGCAGATCGCCCGCGAGCGGATCGCGCCACGGGCGCCCGAAATCGACCGCAACGCCGAGTACCCGTCAGACATCCGTCGGCTGCTGGCCGCCAACGACATCTTCGGGCTGCCGTTCGCAGAACAGTACGGCGGCACCGGTACCGGCACGCTGATGCTGCAGATCGCCGTCGAGGAGATCGCCAAAGCCGACGCCTCCTGCGCGCTGATGCTGATGGTTCAAGAGCTCGGCACCCTGCCGATCGCGATGTTCGGCTCCGATGAGCTCAAACAGCGATTCCTGCCTCGCTGCGCCACCGGCGAGTGGGCTCCGGCGTTCGCACTCTCCGAAGCGGAAGCCGGTTCGAATGCTGGGGCCATGCGCACGACCGCGGTGCAGGACGGTGACGAGTGGGTTATCAACGGAACCAAGAACTGGATCAGCAACGCCGGCGTGGCCGACTTCTACGTCGTGTTCGCCATCACCGACCGGGCCAACTCCCGGGCCACCGCGTTCGTCGTGGAGGCTGACCGGCCGGGATTCTCGATCGGCGGCTACGAGCACAAACTCGGGATCAAGGGCTCACCGACCGGCTCGCCCGTCCTGGACAACGTTCGCGTGCCCGCCGCCAACGTGATCGGCGACGTCGGTCGCGGCATGCGGGTGGCGCTGGGAACCCTGGAGCGCACCCGACTCGGCGCCGCAGCTCAAGCGGTCGGGATCGCGCAAGGCGCACTCGACTACGCCGTGGACTACGCGAAGCAGCGGATCGCGTTCGGCCGGCCGATCATCGACCTGCAGGGCATCCAGTTCAAGCTCGCCGACATGCAGACCGGCACCGCCGCCGCCCGCGAGCTGCTCTACAAGGCCTGCGCCCTCGCCGATCGGCCCACCCCCGACCTCGGTATGTGGACATCGATGGCGAAGCTGTTCGCCTCCGACAACGCCATGAAGGTCACCGTCGAAGC
>DASVYO010000115.1:0-14587 GCA_036392135.1 Solirubrobacteraceae bacterium | reverse complement strand
CGGCCAGCGCCCGCACCAGTTCGCCGGCCGGCTCCGCGCGCGCGAGCTCATGTCCCTGGCCGGCCCAGAGATTGACCGCGCCGGGGTCCCCGGCCTCGCGCGCCGCCGCCCGCAGCGGGCTGGTCAGGTGATGGACCTGCGGATAGGCGCGCGGTGCGTCGGCGTCGTAGGCGGCCATGAACCGGTTGACCAGCCCGCGGGCCGTCCGGCCACTGAAGGCGCGGGTGAGACGCGTCGGCCCCGGTGCGGACAGCACCTCGCGCTGGACCCGTGAGGTCCCGGCCTCGGGCGTGAGCATCAGGGCGGTTCCGAGCTGCGCGGCCGACGCGCCGGCACACAGCACGGCGGCGATCGCGGGGCCGTCCATGATGCCGCCGGCGGCGATCAGCGGCAACCCCAGGCGGGTGCTCAGCAGCCGCAACAACACCAGCAGGCCGAGGTTCTCCTGTTGATCGTCATCGGCGAAGAAGCCCCGGTGCCCGCCGGCCTCGGCTCCCTGGGCGACGAGCGCGTCGGCTCCGGCCGCCGCGGCGAGCTGGCCCTCGGCCAGGCTGGTCACGGTCACCCACACGGAGCAGCCGGCCGCCTCGAGGGCGGCGATCACCTCCGGCGGCGGGCAGCCAAAGGTGAACGAGACCACCGGGACGCGCTCTCGCCGGACGATCTCGAGCTTGGCCGCGAACGCGTCGTCATCGTGACGGGGCGCGCCCAGGGCAACTCCGTGGCGCTCGGCCTCGGGGCGGATGCGCTCGGCGTAGGCGGCGACCGTCGCCGCGTCGGCGCGCTCACCGAGGGGTGCGAACAGATTGATTCCGAAGGGCCGCGTCGTGGCGGCGCGGACCGCCGCGATGTCGGCCGACACGGCCTCGGGCGCTCGGTAGCCGGCGGCCAGAAAGCCCAGACCGCCGGCCGCGGAGACCGCGGCGGCCAGGGCCGGGGTGGACGGGCCACCGGCCATTGGCGCCCCGATCAGGGGAATCTCGAGTGCGGTCGGGTCAAGCGGCATGGATCGGGCCCGTCAGCTCTGAAGGATGATGACGATCTCGCGCCCGGCAGACTGACACCTGTTCCTAGGATCGAAGCAAACCGCGACCTTAGGAGTTGCCATGCCGCTGCAGGGCGAATATGAGCCGAGCTCACAGAAATGGGTCCGAGACCAGGTGCAGGAATACGAGAGCTCGGGCGGCACACGGGGCACCGAGCTGCGGGGCGTGCCGGTGATCGTCATCACCTCGAAGGGCGCCACGTCAGGCAAGCTGCGCAAGAACCCGGTGATGCGCGTCGAGCATGACGGGCGTTACGCGGCGGTGGCCTCCAAGGGCGGGGCGCCGGATCATCCCGCCTGGTACGTCAATCTGGTCAAGCATCCGCTGGTCGAGGTCCAGGACGGGCCGGCCAAGGCCGACTACACCGCCCGCGAGCTGTCCGGGGAGGAGCGCCAGACCTGGTGGGAGCGGGCGGTCGCGGTGTGGCCGGACTACGCCGGCTACCAGACCAAGACCGACCGTCAGATCCCCGTGTTCGTGCTCGAGCCGGTCAGCTGAGAGCTCCGGTCGCCTGGGCGGGCGGCCGGCACTGATTACGCGGCCACGTCGAGCGTCCGAGACGGCCGCTCGAGCTGGTCGATCACGGCCGCCACGACCCGGGGGTCGAACTGGCGGCCGGCCTCGCGGCGCAGCTCCTGGCGGGCCTCCTCGGCGCTGCGGGCGCAGCGGTAGCAGCGCTCGCTGGTGATCGCCTCATAGGCATCACAGGCCGCGATGATCCGGGCCGCCAGCGGGATCTCCGCGCCGCCGAGCCGGTCCGGGTACCCGTGTCCGTCCCAGCGCTCGTGGGTGGCCCGGACGATCCGGGCCACCGGTCGCAGCGCCGGAGCGGCGCTGATGATCCGCTCGCCCAGAATCGTGTGCTGGCGCACGAACTCGTATTCGTCAGGATCGAGCGACCCGGGTTTGTAAAGGATCGCCTCCGGCAGCCCGACCTTGCCGATGTCATGGAGCTCGCCGGCGCGGGCCAGCTCGTCGATCTGCTCGGCCGTCATGCCCAGGCGGCGGCCGACCCGGACGGCGAGTTCGGCCACCCTTGAGGGGCGGGTGGGCAACTCCGGCGGCCTGGCCTGCATGACGCGCAGGCGCGTGTCCTGGGCCGGCTCGCGGCCGGCGGTGGGGGAAGCCTGGGTGCGGGCGTGCAGGCGCCGCTGCACCAGTTGCAGGGCCTGGTCCGGTGTGCTGGCCTCGTGGGGCAGCAGGACCGCCCCGCAAAAGACGCCGATCGAGAACCCCTGGCCACGCTCCGAGAGGGCGGCGGTGGCCAGGGTGACCTGCTCCTGCATCTCGCCGAGCACGTCGGGCAGCAGCACACAGAACTCATCGCCGCCGAGGCGGAAGGCGGTGCCGCCGGAGCCGATCGCCGAGGCCAGCCGGCCGCCGAGGTGGGCCAGCAGAGCGTCGCCGGCGTGGTGACCGAAGGTGTCGTTGTAGCGCCCCAACCCGTCGAGATCGAACAGCACCAGCAGAAACGGATCCGGGTCTGAGAGGGCGGGGGCGCGCAGCCGCTCGCCGAGTGCCGCCGCGAGCAGGCGTCGATTGCCGAGCCCGGTCACAGGATCGGTCACGGCCTCCCGAGCACGCGCCGTCCGGGCTCTGCGCTCGCGCTCGATGACCCACAGCAGGGCGCCGAACGGCAGCGCCAGCAGCGGGACGATGTAGTCGTGGCGGAGGAGGTCCGGCAGAGCCAGGAGGAGGAAAGCCGCGGCGGCCAGGACCTCGACAACGAGTTCGAACCGGCTGGACGGCACAGGGGGAACCTCCTTGTCCCGGCGGCAGGTTTGCCGTTGGCGACAGGTACCCATCGGCCCCCGCGGACGATGGCTGGAGAGCTAATGGACGTATATATGAAGGACGGCGAACTTCGCGGAGCGATGAGCAGCTTCGGGTGGCGGGCCGCGCCAGCGCACCGGCCGGACCTGAGCCGCCGGGGCCGGCTCAGGTCCGACGGCGCCCGGGTAGCCGCTCGACGACGCGCGTCAGGGGTTCCACGACCTGGCTGAGGGTCTCGGCGGCGTCGCGCAGCGTGGCCACGCTGCCGCTCAGCCGGGCCAGGCTGTCTGACAGCACGCCGAGTTGGGCCAGGCTTCCGCCGGGAGCGGTCAACTGTTCGAGCGGGCCGCCGGGAGCCATCAGCCGGTCAAGCGTGCCGTCACTGGCCAGCAGGCGGTTGACGGTGCCGTCGGCGCGGACCAGGCGTTCGATCGTGCCGCCCTCGGCGAGCATCGCCTCCAGTAGCCCGTCCTCCTCGATCAGGCGCTCGAGCGGCCCGTCGGGGGCCAGGAGCCGGTCGAGCGGACCGCCGTCCGCGGTCAGGCGCTCAAGCGCCCCGTCCTCGGCCAGGAGGCGCTCGAGGGGGCCGTCTGGGCGGAGCAGGCGCTCCAGTGCGCCCCCCTCGGCCATCAGCCGGTCAAGCGGGCCGCCGGGGGCCAGCAGGCGCTCGAGGACGCCGCCCTCGGTCAGGAGCTGATCGAGCGGCCCGTCGGGGGCCAGCGCCCGGCCCAGCGGCCGATCATCAGCGGTCAAGCGGGCCAGCTGCTCGATCCGGCTGAGGGGGCCGTCGGCATCACCGAGTCGGCCGAGCTGCTCGATCGGGCCCCCTTCGGCCAGCAGCACGGACAGCCGCTCGGCGTAGCCACCGGGGCGACGCAGCGGCCCCTGTGGTGAGCCGAGATGCCCGGCGGCGACAGCCATCTCGGCGGCGGCGACGGCCGCCCGGGCGGGCAGCAGCGCGAGGGACAGGACTCCCATGTCCGGCATCCTAGAGGCACCCTGCGAATGGCCGCCACCGGCGTTCGGGGCGCCGCGAACGGTTAGGGTGAGCCGGTGCGCTTCCGAGCTGATCGACCGCTGGGACTCGTCCCGGCGACGGTGCAGGACTACCGCGAGCTGGCCCGCCGCCGGCTCCCCCGGCAGCTGTTCGACTACGTCGACGGCGGCGCCTATGAGGAGAGCACGATGCGGGCCAACCGGGCCGACCTCGAGGCCCTGTTGCTGCGCCAGCGGGTGATGCGCGACGTCTCCCACCGCGAGCCGGGCGTGCGGGTCCTGGGCCAGGACCTGGCGATGCCGGTGATCCTGGCCCCGGTCGGATTGGGCGGGATGATGGCCCGCCGCGCGGAGGCCCAGGCCGCGCGGGCGGCCTGCGCCGCCGGCATCCCGTTCATCGAATCGACGGTGTCGATCTGCAGCATTGAGGAGGTGGCGGCCGCGAGCCCGCGACCCCCGTGGTTCCAGCTCTATGTGATGCGGGACCGCAGCTACGCCGAGGCTCTGATGGCACGGGCCCGCGCCGTGGGGGCGCCGGTCCTGGTCCTGACCGTCGACCTGGCCGTGGTCGGCGCCCGGCACCGGGACACGCGCAACGCGACGGTGGGCAGCACCACGCCGTGGATCAACGCGCGCCGGGCGCTGGACCTGGTGACGCACCCGCACTGGATCCGGGACGTCCCCGTCAGGGGTCGTCCGCTGACCTTCGGCAACCTCGAGCACGCGGTCCCCGACGCGCGCACACCGGACGCCTTCAAGGACTGGGTCGACAGCCAGTTCGATCCCAGCGTCACTTGGGAAGACGTCACCTGGGTGCGCGAGCATTGGGACGGCCGGCTGCTCGTCAAGGGCGTGCTCGATCCCGAGGACGCCCGTCGCGCCGTCGAGGCCGGCGTGGACGGGATCGTGGTCTCGAACCACGGCGGCCGTCAGCTGGACTCGGTGCCCTCCACGGTGAGGGCGCTCCCCGGCGTCGTCGATGCGGTCGGCGACGAGGTCGAGATCCTGGTCGACGGGGGCGTTCGGACCGGCCTCGACGTGGTCAAGATGATCGCTCTCGGCGCTCGTGCGGTGCTGATCGGGCGGCCCTGGGTGTGGTCGGTGGCCGCCCGGGGCGAGGCCGGGGTACGCCATGTGCTCGAGGTGATCCGGGCGGACATCGACGTCGCCCTGGCGCTCACCGGCAGCAACTCATTCGCCGACCTGGGCCGGAGTTTGCTGCAGCCCGTCGAGGCCAACGCAGGACTGACCCCGTGACGCCCTTCGATCTCAGTCCCCGCCGGGTGTCGGCCGGTGCCGGGGCTCAGCTCGGCGCCTACCGGCGCATGTTCGCGGCCGTGGCCTCGGATGTGGCCGGCGCGCTCGGCGGGGGGAGGGAGGACGACCCGTTCTCACTGCGCGACCCGGAGTACATCGAGAACACCCTGGCCGCCTGGCGGCTCACGTCCGAGCTCTATTTCCGGGCCGAGGTCGACGGGCTGGACAACATTCCGGCCACGGGTCCGGTGCTTTTGGTCGGAAATCATTCCGGAGGTGTCGTGATCGTGGACACGTTCGTGTTCGCGCAGGCCTTCTACGACCACTTCGGTCCTCAGCGTGAGTTCTTCCAGCTCGCTCACGACCTCGTCTTCAAGCTGCCGGGGGCCCGGGCGCTCGTGCAGCGCTACGGGACGGTCCCGGCCTCTCCGGAGAACATGGCCCGGGCGCTCGAGCGCGACGCCGCCCTGCTCGTGTATCCCGGCGGCGACCACGAGACCTTCCGTCCCAGCTGGGAGTCCGAGGAGGTCGACTTCGCCGGACGGACCGGATTCATCAAGCTGGCCCTCAAGCACAACGTGGCGATCGTGCCCGTGGTGGCCATCGGCGGCCAGGAAACGGCGCTGTTCCTCGGGCAGGGCAGCCGCAGCGCACGGGCTCTGCACCTGGATCGCCTGGCCCGCCTGAAGGTCCTGCCCGCCGCAATCGGCCCGCCGTTCGGACTCACGCTCCTGGATCTGCCGCTGCGGCTCCCGTTGCCGGCCAAGATCTCGATCCAGATCCTGAAGCCGATCGATCTGCGGGCGGAGCTGGGCACCGACAAGGACATCGACGCGGGCTATGAGCTGGTCACCGCACGCATGCAGGACGCGCTGACCGGGCTCGGTGAGGAGCGCGATCTGCCGATCATCGGCTGAGCCGTCCAGGGTGGGGACGCGGCGGAGCACGGGCGGCGGAGGCCTACCGCCGGCGCCGCCCTCGGGTCGCTGATTGACCGGAGAATGGACTGTCTAGATTCCCGGGGGTGGATTTGCCGGCGAGCAGGCGGGCGGGGCGACGATGATCGGGGCGATCGTGCATCTGGCCGCCGCCGCCGCGCTGAGCGCGGGCCTCGGGTTCACCGGGTCGCGCCCGGCCCCCCCGGCGGAGCCGGTTCCAGCGGCCTTCCGGCCGGCGGCACGCGCGGCAGAGCGCTCGCTGGTCTCGCGCCTGAGCCTCGAACAACTCGCCGGCCAGCGGATCATCTACGCCTACTCGGGCCGGCAGCCACCGGCCAGCCTGATGGCGGCGATCCGGGCCGGCGAAGCGGGCGGGGTGATCCTGTTCACGCCCAACATCGCCGGCCGAGGGCAGATTCGCAGCACGGTGGCCGTGCTTCAGAGGGCCAGCCTGGCCAGCCCGACGCACGCGCCTCTGCTGGTGCTGACCGATCAGGAGGGGGGCGCGGTGCGCCGCCTGCCCGGCGCTCCGGTCCTGTCCGAGAAGCAGATCGGCGCCAGCGGCGATCCGCTCAGCCAGGCGCGGTCGGCCGGCTCGGGGGCCGGGGCCAACCTGTCCGGAGTCGGGATCAACGTCAATCTCGCGCCGGTGCTCGATGTGCTCCGCTCCCCGGGAGATTTCATAGATCAGTTCGGGCGCTCGTACTCGAGTCGCGCTGCGGTGGCCGGCGGTCTGGGGGCCGCGTTCATCTCCGCTCAGCAGCGGCGCGGCGTGGCCGCCACGGCCAAGCATTTCCCTGGCCTGGGCGCCGCCGGCCGCGCTCAGAACACCGACCTGGGACCGGTGACCCTGAACCAGTCGCTGTCACGACTGCGGTCCCTCGATGAAGCGCCCTACCGCAGCGCGATCACCGCCGGCGTCAGGCTGGTCATGACCTCGTGGGCGATCTACCCGGCTCTGGACGGCCGGCGCCCGGCGGGACTCTCACCGGCGGTGATCGGCGGTGAGCTCCGCGGCCGTCTCCGCTTCCGAGGCGTGACGATCACCGACGGCATCGAGGCCGGGGCGGTGACGCCGTTCGGCTCCCTGGGGCAGCGGGGCGTGCTGGCCGCCACCGCGGGGGCCGACCTGATCCTGTGCGCCGCGCCCCTGCCCAGCGAGAACACCCCGGCGGACGGCGTAACGGTGCGCGAGGCCCTGGTCGCGGCGCTGAGGCGGCATCGCCTGGCGGTCAGCGCCGTGCGTCAGGCAGCCGTGCGCATCCTCTCGTTGCGCGCCCGGCCCTGAACGACGACTGCGGGTCATCAGACGGCTTCCACCGCATGCCGCGGCGTGGGATGATCGACGAGATGTCCAAGGCGCAGGGCAACATCGAGCCCAGGGCTCGCGCGGCCGATCCGATCGATCCGGGTGTGCGGATCGGCCACGCCCACCTCAGAACCGCCGACATCGACCGGATCCGGTCGTTCTACGTCGATGTGCTGGGGTTCGATGTCATCGCCGAGGCACGCGGGGTTCCCGGCTGGGGCACCACCGGCGATCTCCTGTTCCTGTCGGCCGGGGGCTATCACCATCACCTCGGCTTCAACACCTGGAAGTCCAAGAACGGGGATCCCCAGCCCGATGGGGTCACCGGACTGCATCACATAGCCCTGGCCTACCCCACCCGCCGCGGGCTGGCCGACGCCTATCGCCGGTTGCAGGCGGCTGACTGGCCGATCCGTCAGACCGCCGACCACGGCACGCATGAGGCGATCTACATCAGCGATCCCGACGGCAATGACGTCGAGCTGATGTGGGACCGGCCGGTCGAGCGGTGGCCTCGCGATGAGCACGGCCACCTGCTCGGCGAGTTCGGCGACGAGCTCGACCTGGGCGCGCTGCTGGCCGAGCTCGAACCGCGCTGAGCGGGGAGCTCCGCGCCCGCGCGAAGCTCCCCGGCCCGTGGCTTCAGCTCTGCTCGACGATCATCAGCGAGTTGCCGTTCGGGTCGCGGAACCAGAACATGGGCGGCACCGGATCCCCCATCCGGGACACAGACTCATCGACGTCGATCCCGAGCGACTTCAGGTGCTCGTGAGTGGCATCGATGTTGTCCGTGGGCAGGACGATGCCCGTCTGCACCCCTTCGACCTTTTCCTGGCCGGGGGGCGGGGGAGCCAGCGCGATCCCGGTCGGCCCGCTCGGCGGGTAGACCTCGACCCAGCGATAGCCGCCCCCGAACGGCGTGTCCGTGCGCTTCTCGAACCCGAGTTGCTCGTAGAACTCGATCGCGCTGTCCTGATCGGGTGACGGGACGCAGACGAGGCTGATGCCGCTGAGCCCGCTCTTGGTGGTGGTGGTCACTTCGGCCTCCTGGAAGAGATGGTTACAGCTGTTGAGACCTTCCCCGGGGCGAAAACTAATCGGTCTTGGCGGTCGGCCGGAGAAACATTGGGCCGCCGGCGTCGGGTCCCCGCCTCTCAGCGGCCGCCCTGGGCCAGCTCGGACACCGGCTGCCATTTGCGCCAGGTGGCGAGACGATTCTCGTAGTCCCGCTCGGCGATCCCCAGCGGCGCGGTCCCGAAGAACACGCGCAGCGGTGGCTCGTCCGCGTCGACGACGCGCAGGAGGGCCTCTGCGGAAGCCACCGGATCACCGGGGATGTTGCCGGCGCGGCGCTGCCGGGAGGCCTCATGGACCCGGGCGTAGGCCTCGAGGCGCCCGGCGTGCTTGGCCGAGGCACCACCCCAATCGGTGGAGAACCCGCCCGGCTCGATCAGGGTGACCTTGATCCCGAAGTCCTTGACCTCGGCCGCCAGCGACTGGCTGATGCCCTCCAGGCCCCACTTGGACGCGTGGTACATCCCGATGCCCGGAAAGGCTGAGATGCCGCCGATCGAGGACACCTGCAGGAAGTGTCCGCTGCCCTGCTGGCGCAGGAACGGAAGGGCGGCCTGGGTGACCCACAGGGCCCCGAACAGGTTGGTCTCGATCTGAGCCCGAGCTTCCTCCTCAGACAACTCCTCAACCATGCCGAACTGGCCATAGCCGGCGTTGTTGACCACGACGTCGAGGCGGCCGAAGTGCTCGTGCGCCCGGCGGACGCTCTCGAACACGGCGCTGCGGTCGGTGACGTCGAGCGCCAGCGGCAGCAGCGCCTCGCCGTATCTCCGCGCGAGCTCGCCGAGCGTGCTCAGGTCGCGAGCGGTGGCCGCGACGCGATCGCCGCGCTCCAGCGCGGCGATCGACCATTCGCGGCCGAAGCCGCGCGAAGTTCCAGTGATGAACCATGTCTTGTTAGCCATGGTTCGAGCTTAGTCTCGGCTCGGGGGGCTCGTCAGGTGGATCCCGGCTCGTGGGGGCTCGTTTCAGGTGGCGAAGCCCAGGATCGGCTCCGCGGTCTCGAGGGGAACGTCGAGCTGCGGGCAGTGGCCGACCCCGTCGAGCTCGATCCATTCCGCCTGAGGTGTCCATTCCTCCCGGAAGCGGATCGCCGCCGACGGCCAGGGCAGGAGCCGATCCTCGTTGGGACCGCACTCGGTCCAGGCGCGGCGCGCGGCGTCTACGCTTCTCACGGCGATGACGCGCGAGACGGCCACGGACCTGGAGATGCTCACGTGCCGGTTGGCCAGTTGACTCCGTCCGGGATCGCGTGAGCGCCATGGCCCGGCTCGAGCGACCCAGCAAGCGCGTCCTGGTCCTGTTCGGCGCCACCGGAGATCTGGCCGCGCGCAAGCTGTTCCCCGGTTTCTTTCACCTCTACCGCGAGCAGATGATGCCCGAGGATTTCCGGATCATCGGTTCGGGCCGCCACTCACCGGGCAGCGACCAGGAGTTCCGCGAGCGGATTCGCAGGGCGCTCGAGGCGCACGGGCGGATGGAGCTCGACGAGTGCTGGGAGCCGTTCGCGGACAAGCTGAGCTTCGTCGTCTCCTCCGCCGAGGACGGGGAGGATCTGGCCCGAGCGGTGCGGGACGCCGAGGCGGAGATCGAGGCCGACGGACAGCGCCTGGTGTATCTGTCGGTGCCGCCCTCGGCGACGCGCGACATGGTCACGATGCTCGGCCGGACGGGGATCGCCGAGAACTGCGCGCTCGTGGTCGAGAAGCCCTTCGGGCACGACGTCGACAGCGCCCGCGAGCTGAACGCCGCCCTGCACGAGGTGCTGGCGGAGGAGGACATCTACCGGATCGACCACTTCCTGGGCAAGGAGGCGGCTCAGAACATCCTGGTCGCCCGGTTCGCCAACGGGATGCTCGAGCCGATCTGGAATCGAGACCACGTCGCCTACGTGCAGATCGACGTGCCGGAGGCGATCGACATCCAGGGCCGGTCGGCGTTCTACGAGCAGACGGGCGCCTTCCGGGACATGGTCGTGACGCACCTGCTGCAGATCCTGGGCATCGTCGCGCTCGAGCCTCCCTCGCGGCTCGAGGCTGAGGCCCTGCACCTCGAGCGGACGAAGCTGTTCGACTCGCTGCGTCCGATCGATCCCGAGCGCGTCGTGTTCGGGCAATACGAGGGGTACCGGGACGAGCCCGACGTGGCCGATGACTCACGGATCGAGACCTTCGCCGCGCTCGAGGTTCGTGTCGACACCTGGCGCTGGAGCGGCGTGCCGTTCTACCTGCGCACCGGCAAATCACTGGCCGAGGGGCGGCGGACGGTGACGATCGGTTTCACCGAGGCGCCGCTCAGCCTGTTCCCTGACCACTCGGAGAATCACCGGCCGCGCCCGAGCGAGCTCGTGTTCGAGCTCTCCGACGACCCCCAGGTGCGGATCGAGGTGCAGGCCAAGGTCCCGGGGCCGACGATCGACCTGGGCCGCGCCGCCCTGACGCTCGATATCGCCCAGGCCTTTGACGGCGACGGCGGCCTCGAGGCCTACGAGCGGCTCCTGCACGACGTGATGCTGCGCGAGCGCCTCCTGTTCACGCGCAGCGAGCAGATCGAGCGCCTGTGGGAGGTCGTCCAACCGGTGCTCGAGAACCCGCCGCCGGCGCTGGTCTATCAGCCGGGGTCCTGGGGACCGCAGGACGCGCTCGACCTGCCGGCCGCCCCGGGCTGGCGCCTGCCCGACCACGACTGAGGCTCCGGCGCCCGCCTGGCGGGTCCCGGGTCCGGTTGACCGGAGGCTGGGATGAAAACCCGAACATTTCGGGTTTAGCTCCCAAACCTCCCTAGGCGGGCGTCACCGACAGGGCGTCGTTGAGGGCGTCGAGATCCTCGGCGCTGGGGACCCAGCGCGCGGCGGCGGCGTTGGCTCGGATCTGCTCGGGCTTGGTCGCGCCGGCGATCACCGTCGAGACGGCCTCCCGGGTCAGCAGCGCACCGATCGCGACGTCGACCAGCGAGAGTCCGCGCTCGCCGGCATAGCGCTGGAGCGCCTCGACGATCGCGAACTGCTCGTCAGTCCCGATCTCCTCGCGGTCCGAGAGACGGGCGCCGTCCGGGCCGGGCTGGCCGCGGCGATACTTGCCGGTCAGCAGGCCGGAGGCGAGCGGGTAATAGGGGACGAAGCCGATGCCGAGCTCCTCGCACGCTGGCAGGACGTCATCTTCGGCCTCGCGGACGAGCAGGCTGTACTCGTTCTGCACGGCGGTGAACGGTGTGAGGCTGTTCTCACGGGCCACCGCGTCGGCCTCCCGCAGCTGCTCGGCATCGAAGTTGGAGGCTCCGATCCCGCGGATCTTGCCCGCGGTGAGCAACTCCTGAAGCGTGCCGAGCGTCTCCGCGATCGGCGTCACGCCGTCAGGCTGGTGGTACCAGTAGTAATCGATCCAGTCGGTCTGAAGCCGTCGCAGCGAGTTCTCGACGGCCTGCACGATGTAGCCACGGGAGCCGCGCGGGCCCTGGCCGTCGCCCATGTCCATGCCGAACTTGGTGGCCAGAACGACATGATCCCGGCGGCCCTTCAGGATCTCGCCCAGCAGCTCCTCACTGGCGCCGGCGCCGCCGTAGATGTCGGCGGTGTCGAAGAAGGTCAGGCCCTCGGCGAGCGCCGCGTCGACCACAGCCCGGGTGCCGTCGAGGTCCAGGCGACGGCCGAAGTTGTTGCAGCCCAGGCCGACGACCGGGACCGTCAGTCCGGATGCGCCGAGAGGGCGGGTGGGAATCTGAATCTGAGGCATCCTCCCGGTATACCCAACCGGGCACGATCACGCGGCCCGGTTTGTGTGAGCTTCCTCAGAGCGTCCTGGCCAGGATCTGGCCGCGCCAGCCGCGCAGGTCGTAGCGGCCGGCGCGCCGGAAGCCCGCCCGCTCATAGAACCGGACCAGCCGGGGGGAGTCGGCCCAGCAGTCGACGCGGACCATGCGCCGGCCGCGCTCGCGGGCCATCTGGCAGGCCAGGTCGAGCAGCCGGGCGCCGATGCCCTCGCCGGGCATCCGGCGCGAGCTGGCCAGCAGCAGGACGTAAAGCTCGGGCACCGGATTGCCGGGCACGTAGTGCGGGCAGGCGCCGACGGCCAGCACACCGACCACCCGTCCCCCGTGCTCGGCGATGCGGACCTCGTTCTCGCGCAGCGTCTCCCGCACGCGCGCCTGCAGATCGGGCCGCAGCGAGAACGGTTGCTCGCCCCATTGGCCGGACAGGCCCCGTGCCACGAGCCACTCGATGGCCTCGTCCAACAGCGCCAGCACCGCCCCCTCGTCCTCGGCTCCGCCGGGACGGATGTCGAGTTCGAGCATCGCGCCGTAGTTCTAGCGGGTCGGGGCTCGAGGCTCACATGCCGGGGCGCACTCGAGGGTGCGGGCGGCGGGGGCGGGGGCCCGGAAAAGCGGCAGCATCGAGGGAGGGGGAGCGGGTGTCCTGAAAGTCGGCGACGGGGGCGAACACGCGGTACCTAGGATTCAGGGGGTGACTCTGGTCAGCGAGATCCTGGCGCGCAAGATGCGGCTGGTGGCGGCTGAGACCACGGACGTCCGGCGCGAGGCCGACCTGCCGGTGCGGATGGATGACGGGGAGATCCTGCTGGCCGACCGGTGGGTGGCACGGGCTCGAGCCGCCGAGGCCCAGCCCACCGTGCTGGTCCGCTCGCCCTATGGCCGTCACTCGTTCGTCGGGCTGATGTTCGGTCGGCTGCTGGCCGAGCGGGGTCTTCAGGTCGTCGTGCAGAGTGTCCGCGGCACGTTCGGATCCGGCGGGAGCTTCTCGCCCTTTGACGAGCGCGCCGATGGGCTGGCCACCCTGCGCTGGCTGCGCGAGCAGCCGTGGCATCGGGATCGCATCGGAATGATGGGCCCGAGCTATCTGGGGCTCGTGCAGTGGGCCCTGGCGGCCGACGCCGGCCCCGATCTGGCCGCGCTGGCGATCCAGGTGAGCGCATCCCAGTTCTATGACCAGACCTACGCCGGGGGCGGCATCGCGCTCGAGAACGCGGCGTCGTGGATGACCGTGCTCGCCGTCCAGGAACGTCGCTTTGGGCCCCTGGCCATCGACCGGGCCGTGCGGCGGCTGCCCCCGGTGATGGCCGAGCTGCCGCTCACCGACCTTGATGTGCGGGCCACCGGGCGAGAGGTCGACTGGTTCCGGGAGGCGTTCGCCAGCCCGGGTCGCGAGGACGAGTACTGGTCGGTGCGCAACTACTCGGCCGAGGTGCCGCGCGTCACCGCGCCGGTCCAGATGGTGGGCGGCTGGTACGACATCCTGCTGCCCTGGATGCTTCAGGACTTCGTGGCTCTGCAGGCCGCCGGCCGCCACCCCCAGTTGACGGTTGGTCCCTGGACCCATATGTCGCCGGGACTGGCCGCACGCGGGCATCGGGACGGCATCGCCTGGCTGCGGGCCCATCTGCTCGATGACGACCGCCTGGTCCGTCGCAGCGCCGTGCGTCTGTTCATCACCGGCGAGCGCTCGGGCGGGGGGTGGCGGGATTTCGACACCTGGCCGCCGCCCGGCACCGGTCAGCGTCGGCTGTGGCTGCGTACCGGGGGCCGGCTCAGCGACGAGACCCCGACCGAGGACAACGGTCCCGGCACGCGTTACCGATATGACCCGGCCGACCCGACACCCTCGCTGGGCGGACCCGTGCTCCTGGCCCGGCAGGCGGTGCTCGACAACCGCCCGCTCGAGGCGCGTCCCGACGTGGTCACCTTCACAACCGAGCCGCTGGACGCGACCGTCGAGGCGATCGGGGATGTCTCGGTCGAGCTGTGGGTGCGCTCCGAGGCGGCGTCGTTCGACATCTTCGCGCGGGTCTGCGAGGTGGACCGGGCGGGAGCATCATGGAACGTGTGTGACGGCCTGACGCGGGTGAGCCGCGGCGGGACAGCGCCCGACGCCGCCGATCGCAGCGAGGCCGTGCGGGTCGACGTCTCCCTGTGGCCGATGGGCCATCGCTTCACCGCCGGCCATCGAATCCGCCTCCAGGTCTCCTCGGGGGCGCACCCGCGCTACGCCCGGAATCCGGGCACGGAGGAGGATCCGGCCACCGCCGTCGAGCTGCGGGCCGTGGACATCGAACTGGTCCACGACCGCGAGCACCCGGCAGCGGTGATCCTGCCCAGCAGCTCAGTGAGCGCGGCTGGCGGGCGCGTCGCCGCGGCCGCCACCACGGCCTGAGCGCGAGCGGCGCCGGCCCGAGCCGCGCGGC
>DASVYO010000114.1:0-5399 GCA_036392135.1 Solirubrobacteraceae bacterium | reverse complement strand
CGGTCGGCGTCCCAGACGATCAGCTTGGCCACCATCGGGTCATACATCGGGCTGATCTCCGAGCCGGGGCCAACGCCCGAGTCGACCCGCACGCCCGGCCCCGTGGGCTCGCGGTAGTGGCCGATCTTGCCCGGCGCGGGGGCGAAGTTCTTGCTGGCGTCCTCGGCGTTGATCCGGCACTCGATCGCGTGACCCCGGAGCTCGAGGTCCTCCTGGGTGATCGAGAGCGGCTCGCCCGCGGCCACGCGGATGCCCTCCTTGACGATGTCGATCCCGGTCACCATCTCGGTCACGCAGTGCTCGACCTGGACGCGCGTGTTCATCTCCAGGAAGAAGTACTCGCTGCCCGAGTCGGTCTCCTGGAGCAGGCCCTCGATCGTGCCCGCGCCGGTGTAGTTGACCGCGGCCGCGGCCTCGGTGGCGATCTTGCCGATCCGGGCCCGGAGCTCCTCGTCGACGGCCGGGGCCGGGGACTCCTCGATCAGCTTCTGGTGACGGCGCTGCAGCGAGCAATCGCGCTCGCCGAGGTGGATCACGTTGCCGTGACCGTCGGCCAGCACCTGGACCTCGACGTGGCGGGGGTCGGGCAGGTAGCGCTCGAGGTAGACGGTGGCGTCGCCGAAGAACTTCTCGCCCTCGCGAGCCGCGCCCTCGAAGGCGTCCTTCAGCTTGTCCTCGGTCAGGGCGACACGGAAGCCCTTGCCACCACCGCCGCCGGCGGCCTTGACGGCGACCGGATAGCCGATCGTGTCGGCGATGATCTTCTGCGCCTGCTCGATCGTCTCCACCGGCTCGGTCGTGCCGGGCACGATCGGGACGCCCGCCTTGGCCATCAGCTCGCGGGCGCGGGTCTTCGAGCCCATCGCCTCGATCGCCGACGAGGGCGGGCCGATGAACACCGTGCCCGAGTCCTCCAGCGCCTTGGCGAAGGCGGCGTTCTCGGCCAGGAAGCCGTAGCCGGGATGCACGGCCTCGGCCCCGGACTGCTCGATGACCTCCAGGATCTTCTCGATGTTCAGATAGCTCTCGCTGGCCGGGCCGGGGCCCAGCAGGTAGGCCTCGTCGGCGCGCGCCACATGGAGCGCGTCGCGGTCGAGCTCGGAGTACACAGCCACCGTGGCGATGCCGAGCTCCTCGCACGCGCGTATGACTCGGACCGCGATCTCGCCGCGGTTGGCGATCAGGACCTTCGAGAACATGCGGCGGCCACTTTACCGGGGCGGCGATGCGCTGGGCGTTCTCGGGGGCTCCCCCGGCTGGGAAACCGCCCAATTCTGCGCGCACCTAGGCCAGTCCGCAGAGGTGTGCGCTCCAGTGGCCGGAAACCGACCAATCCTGCGCGCACCCCGGCTGATCGGCGCCGGTGCGCGCAGAATTGGACGTGTGGATGGTGCGAGCGGCCCCCGTGCGTGCGTGCGACCGGCCGCGGCGCAGCCAGGCCGCCGGCGCCGGCCCGGCTAGGCGGTGGCGCTGAGGACCATCCCCGCGCCGACGGTGTCGTTGGTCGACTCGTCGATCAGGATGAAGCTGCCCGTGGTTCGGTTGCGCGCGTACGGATCGACGACCAGCGGCGCGCTGCAGCGCAGGCGCACGCGGCCGATCTCGTTGAGACCGAGCTGGGCGGCCGACACGTGCTCGAGCGTGTTGATGTCGACGCGATGCTCGACCTGCTCGATGATCGCCCGGGCGCTGCGCGAGGTGTGCTTGATCGTGTAGCGGCCGCGGGGCTGCAGGGCGGCGTCGCTCATCCAGCAGATCACCGCCTCGAGCTCCCGGGCGCTGACCGGCTGGTCGTCCGGGTCGACGATCATGTCGCCGCGGGAGATGTCGATCTGGTCCTCCAGGCGCAGCGCCACCGACATCGGCGGGAAGGCCGTCTCGAGCTCCTCCCCGTAGGAGTCGATCGCCGCGATCCGGCTGCGCTGGCCGCCCGGGAGGACGACGACCTCCGAGCCCGGGCGCAGCACGCCGCCGGCCATCTGGCCGCCGTAGCCGCGGTAGTCGTGGTGCTCATCGCTCATCGGGCGGATCACCCACTGGACCGGGAACCGCACGTCGTTGAGGTTGCGATCGGGGGCGATGACCACGTTCTCGAGGTGGTAGAGCAGCGGAGCCCCGCCGTACCACTGCATGGCCATCGAGCGATCGACGACGTTGTCGCCGTTCAGGGCCGAGATCGGGATGAAGGTCATGTCGGGGATCTGCAGCCGGGCGGCCCAGTCCGACATTTCCTCCAGGATGTCGTAGAAGACCTCCTGGTCATAGCCGACCAGGTCCATCTTGTTGACGGCCACCACCACGTGCGGGATGCGCAGCAGGGACGAGATGTAGGCGTGGCGCCGAGTCTGCTCGCTGACGCCCTTGCGAGCGTCGACGAGCACGATCGACAGATCCGCCGTCGAGGCGCCCGTGACCATGTTGCGCGTGTACTGCTCATGGCCCGGGGTGTCGGCGATGATGAACTTGCGCCGCGGGGTGGCGAAGTAGCGGTAGGCGACGTCGATCGTGATGCCCTGCTCGCGCTCGGCCCGGAGCCCGTCGGTGAGCAGGGCGAGGTTCAGGTAGCCGTCGCCGCGGCGCTCCGAGGTCGCCTGGACGTGTTCGAGCTGGTCCTCCAGGATCGACTTGGAGTCGTGCAGAAGCCGGCCGATCAGGGTCGACTTGCCGTCGTCCACCGACCCGGCGGTGGCGATCCGCAACAGCTCGCTGGTGCGGCGCTTGAACGCGTAGGAGTGGCCGTTGTTGGCCGCGGCGGCGGTCATCGAGTAGGTCCCGGGCTCAGCGGTGTGGAGAGCGTGGGAGGCGGCGAGGTCCTCGACAACACTAGAAATAGCCTTCACGCTTGCGGTCCTCCATGGCCGCCTCGGTCACCCGGTCATCGGCGCGGGTCTCGCCGCGCTCGGTGATCCGGGTCGCGGCGATCTCGGCCACGACCTCCTCGAGCGTGGTGGCCGTCGAGCGCACGGCGCCGGTGCAGGTCATGTCGCCGACGGTGCGGTAGCGCACCGACTCCTGGAACGGGGCCTCGCCCTCCATCAGCTCCATGAACTCGTTCTGCGCGTACAGCATGCCGTCGCGGGCGAACACCTGGCGCGGGTGCGAGAAGTAGATCGAGGGCACCTCGAGCCCCTCGGTGGCGATGTACTGCCACACGTCGAGCTCGGTCCAGTTGGAGATCGGGAACACCCGGACGTGCTCGCCCTTGCGGATGCGGCCGTTGTAGATCGACCACAGCTCGGGCCGCTGGCGCTTGGGATCCCACTGGCCGAAGTCGTCACGGAAGGAGAACACGCGCTCCTTGGCCCGGGCGCGCTCCTCATCGCGGCGGGCGCCGCCGAAGGCGGCGTCGAAACCGTGCTCCTCGAGCGCGTCGAGCAGCGTGGTCGTCTGCAGGCGGTTGCGCGAGGCGCGCGGGCCGGTCTCCTCGGTGACCCGGCCGGCGTCGATCGAGTCCTGGACGTGGGCCACGATCAGCCGCTCGCCCAATGACCGGAGGACGCGGTCCCGGAACTCGATCACCTCGGGGAAGTTGTGGCCGGTGTCGACGTGCATGACCGGGAAGGGGAACTTCCCGGGCCGGAAGGCCTTCTCGGCCAGGCGGAGCAGGATGATCGAGTCCTTGCCGCCGCTGAACAGCAGCACGGGACGCTCGAACTCGGCCGCCACCTCGCGGAAGATGTGGATCGACTCGGCCTCGAGGGCCTCGAGATGCGAGAGCTCGTAGTGAAACGGATTCATCGGGCTATGGGCGAGGGATCAGACGACGTGGATGCCGCACTCGGTCTTGTCCTGGCCGGTCCAGCGGCCTTCGCGGCCGGCTCCAGGCTGGGTGCACGGAGCGCACCCGATCGAGGCGTAGCCCTGATCGTGCAGCGGATGGTAGGGCAGATCGTGGGCGAGGATATAGCGCCACAGATCCTTCTCACTCCAGTCGGCCAGCGGGTTCAGTTTCCAGATGCCGCGCCGCTCGTCACGCTCGAGCTTGGCCGCCGAGGCCCGCGTCGGCGCCTGCTCGCGGCGGATCCCCGTGATCCACGCGTCGACGTCGCTGAGACCGCGCTCGAGCGCGGCAACCTTGGCGGTGCCGCAGCAGTTCTCGGCCGTCCAGGGCGCCCCCGGACTGCGCGCGTCGATGACCTCGAACTGCACGCCAAAGCGCTCCTCGAACGCCTTCTGGGTGCTGAGCGTCTCGGGAAACAGGACGCCGGTATCGATCGTGAAGGCCCGGAAATCCGGATTGGCCCGGCTCAGCATGTGGACGAGGACCGACTCCTCCTTCTGGAAGGAGCAGGCCATGGTCAGCCGGGGGGCGAACTTCTCCACGCCGTAGGCCACCACCTCCTCGGCGGTGGCTGACTCCAGATCCGGGACGGCGCCGGTGGGCGTCCGGCTGCTCATCAGACCGCGCACTCGCCCTCGCCGCGGATGACCTTGAACGGAACCTCCCGGTTCCAGTCGATGAAGTGGTTCATGTTCTCGAGATCGAATTCAATCGGGAGGGTCAGATCCTTCACGCGGGCCTCGAAGGACTGGGTTCCGACGCGGTCGACGAAGGAGCGGAAGAGCTCGCCTTCCTCGCGCTCGGTCTCATAGAAGCGTACCCACCGCTCGACCGCCTCGGGCACGCGCTTGGCCGGGAGCCGCGCCTTGAGCCGCTGGCCGTAGCGAACCTCGCCGCCCTCGTAGACCCCGCCGACGTGCGGGATGTAGGCGGGAATGGTGTGCTCGCCGACCTTGATCGAGGCCCCGTAGAAGCCGATGTCGGCGATGTGGTGCTGGCCGCAGCCGTTGGGGCAGCCGCTGTTCTTGATGTGGATGCGCCGGGTCAGCGGGTCACCGATCTGCATCTGGGCGATCCGCTCCTGGATGGCCGCGTTCAGACCCATCGAGCTGGTGATGCCGAGCTTGCAGGAGTCGGTGCCGGGGCAGCTGACCCCGTCGGAGATCTCATCCGCCCCGGCCTCGCCGAGCTCCAGCTCAGCCAGCGCCCGCCACACCTCGTACACCGCCTCATCACGGACCCAGCGCAGAACCAGGTTCTGGTGAACGGTCGTCCGCGCCGCGCCGCCGGTGTAGCGGCGCATGATCTCCCCGAGGCCCCGGAGCTGATCCGGGGTCAGGTCACCGCGGATCACCTTCACCTCGACCGTGCTGAACCCCCGCTGGCGCTGCGGCGCGACGTTGGAGTCCAGGAAGCGGTCGAACTCGCGCTGGTCGCCGTTGGCGCTGGCGTAGGCGGGCTCGGGAGGCGGGGCGGCGCCCTCCTCATCCAGGTCGTAGAAGATCCCGTCCAGCGAGAAGTCCCGCTCGGATACCCAGTCGCCCTCGAGCTCCTCCTCGACCTGCTCGCGGAAGGCATCGATCCCGATCTTGTCGATCAGCACCTTGATCCGGGCCCG
>DASVYO010000113.1:0-100962 GCA_036392135.1 Solirubrobacteraceae bacterium | reverse complement strand
CAGCCAGCGCCGGCCCCCGCGCCGCCGGGCGGCTCCGCCGCCAGCCGTCTCGGGGGCGAAGCGGCGCTCCACGCGCCGGTCAAGTGCGGCGGCGAACTCGGGGCTCGGGGCCTCGCCCATCGCGGCCAGGATCAGGGACAGTTCGGCCAGCTCGGCGTAGTCGGGCTCGACCGGCTCACCGGCCAGGGTGGCATCGATCACCGCCAGCGCCTCGCTGACCTCGGAGGGCTCAGTCATGACAGGCCTTTCGCAGCTTCTCCATGGTGCGGTAGAGCAGGGTGCCGGCGGCGCTCTCACCGATGCCCAGCACCCGGGCCAGCTCGCCGTTGGACAGCCCCGCGTGGAACTTCAGGGCCACCACCTCGCGTTCGCGGGCCGACAGCCGCGACAGGGCGTCGCGGACCGCGGACCGCCGCAGCGCGACCTCCACGCCGTCCTCGACCGAGGCCTTGTCCGTGTCGGCGGGCTCGCTCAGGAGGCTGGCCTGACGGCTCCGGCGGCGCAGCTCGTCGAGGGCGGCGTTACGGGCGATGCCGAACAGCCAGGCGCGCTGCTCCCCCCGGCGGCGGTCGAAGGTGCGGTGACGGCGATAGGCCCGCTCGAAGGCCAGCGCGGTGATGTCCTCGGCCGCGCCGCGGTCGCGCAGCAGGGTCAGCACGTACGCGTACACGTCATCCCGGCTGGAGCGGTAGAGCTCCTCGAGACCCACCCACGAGCTGACGCCCTGAGCGGCCCCGGCGACGGTCTGTGACTCGATCACACTCTCACTACGAATCGGCGGTCGATTCATCACAGCCTCGCTATGGTGACTCAGATGCGTCGCTTCATGGCGATGGTCTGCCTGATCGTTGGGGCCACGACCGCATCGGCTGCCGCTCCCGCCCTGGGCGCCGGGTCGGCCCCGGCCGGCCAGCCCTCCCCGGCCCGGCTCCGGGCCGCGGTCCGGAGGGCCGAGAGCTCGAGCAGCCTGTGGGCGACGATCAACATCTGCGACGTCCGCGACCAGGGCTCTCGGGATCTCGGGATCCGCGGACAGATGCCGGCGCTCGGCTTCCCCGCCTGGCTGTCGATGAACATCAAGCTCTACTACTTCTCGACCAGCAAGAACCAATTCCTGCCCGTACCCACGCTGGGCACGAAGCTGGTGCGGCTGGGCCGGTTCTCCTCAGGCCTCCAGCAGGGCGGCGCGCTGTTCCAGTTCGCCCCTCAGCCGCAGCCGACCTTCAAGGCCACCGTGACCTTCATCTGGCGGCGTTCCGGGCGGCTCCTGGGTGAGACGACCCGGACCACCACGGCGGGGCACCCCAACGCCGACTACGCCCGGCCGCCGCATTACAGCGCGGCCACCTGCAAGATCACCTAGGTCGGGCCGGGCCACGGCGCCCGCGGATCGTCCGGACTCAGTTGCCGGACTGCGCGAACAGACGCGGATCGTTGGTGATGACCCCGGTCACCCCGAGACGCTCGAGACGGCGGATCCGCCCGGGCTCGTCGACCGTCCACACGTACAGCTCGCCACCGGCCCGGGCGATCGCCCGGGCCAGCCGCGGCGTGACCAGGCGCCAGTGCGACATGAGCGCGTCGCACTCCCCCCGCTGGATGGCCGCCGCGGCCCAGGCCGGCAGCAGCTGCCTCCAGACCAGGATGACCGCTGTGGCCGGAATCCACATGAGCGGGTTGCGGAACGGGTCCTGGCGGAGCTTGGGCACCGACCAGCCGAGGCGCACACCCGGCTCGGCGCCCCGGATCACGGTCAGGCTCTTCCGGTATTGGCTGGAGATGAGCGCCCGCTCGAGCAGCCCGTAGGACCGCAGCGCGTCGAGCACCTCCAACTCGTAGCCCGGAAGCTTCAGGTCGACGTCGAGCTCGACGCCCGCGAACGTACTCGAGGCCAGGTGATCGAGCCCCTCCCGGAGCGTGACCACCTCACGCCGCTCGGCGTCCTCGTAGTCATGGGCCAGGATCAGCCGGCCATCGCGGCGGGCGGGCAGGACGTCGAACTCGATCATGTCCACGCCCACCTCGAGCGCGGCATTGAAGCTGGCCACCGTGTTCCCGGGGGCGATCCGGTCGGCACCCTTGTGACCGACGCGCTTCAGCGCTGACATCCGGGGCACCAGAAGGTCGTGCGGTGCTCGTCCCCCTGCCCGCGGGCCAGGATCTTGGCCCCGCACCGCGGACACGGCCGGCCCGCCATGCGAAACACCCGCCGGTGACCGTGCTGATCGCCGTCGGCCGCGGAGGCCAGCATTCGCGGCCGGAGCCCGTCGATGATGGCCACGGCCTCGGCATCGGTGATCTCTCCCACCGGGCGCCAGGGGTCGATGCCGGGCTCCCAGCACCCCTCCGACTTCCACAGGTTGCCGATCCCGGCCACGTTGCGCTGGTCGAGCAGAGCGTCCCCGATCCCCCGCGTGGGGTCATCTCCGCGGAGCCGGCCCAGGAAGCGCTCAAACTCGAATTCGGCCGCGAGGATGTCGGGACCGAGACCCGCCAGCCGCTGATCGAACCGCGTGCGGCTGTCGGTCAGGAGCTCGAGCACCGGCCCGTCGAACTGCACCACCTCGTGCCCGGCGCTGCGGAGGGCCAGCCAGGCCCGGCGGGGCGACCGGCGCCAGCGCTGCCCCGGGGCGTAGACGCCCCACGACCCCGTCATCCGCAGGTGGGAATGGATCGTCAGATCGCCCTCGAAGCGGATGAACAGATGCTTGCCATGAGTGTCGACCGCGCTGACCGCGCGGCCGGCCAGGCGTTCTGGCCAGCGGTCGAGCCGGTGACGCGGATGCGGCGTGCGGATCTCCTCGGGCACGTGGCCTTCCAGGACCGGCCGCATGCGCTTGGCCGCATAGGCGATCGTGTCTCCCTCGGGCATGGCACGATCGTAGGGGTCCCGAGGTCCTTCCCGGTACAGGGGGCGCTATATGCTCGCGGCATGGAACTGGGGGCACCGATCTCCTATCAGGTGCTGGTCCACGGCACGCCCGTTCTGAGCAGCGATGGGCATCAGATCGGCCAGGTCGCCCTGGTGCTCGCCGATCAAGCTGAGGACGTCTTCGACGGGATCGTCATCGCCACCCGCGCAGGCCCCGGTGGGCACCGGTTCGCGGACGCCGACGATGTTGACCGGATCTATGAGCGCGGCGTGGTGCTGAAGCTCGATCGCCACGCGGCTGACTCGCTGCCCGAGCCGTCGGCCAATCCGGCCGTGATGGCCGATGACCCGGCGGATCCGGAGCATGGCGAGGCCGGCGAGCTGCGGGATAAGCTGCGGCGCGCCTGGGACTACCTGTCCGGCAACTACTGACCCGGTTCCCTCAGGCGCTCAGCGTGAGGCGGCGCGGACCCTCCTGGAAGCCGAGCGCGGTCAGCAACGGCGCCAGCGGAGCGCTCATGGCCGGCCGGCCATCGACCTTCTCGAGCGCCAGTCGCTTGATCTGGCCGGCCCGGACGGCTTGCACCAGCGCGGCCAGGGCCGGCTCGAGCCGGGCGTCATCGGCCGCGACCAGCGTCTGGAGTCCACGCCCCCCGCGCTCGAGGTAGACGACCGGATCGCCGCCGGCCAGCACCACGTAGGCGCCCGCGGTCCGCGACGGCCGTCGTCCGGGACCTTCGTCCTCGTCCTCCGGCTTCGGCCAGGGCAGCGCCGCGCCGTACGGTTGCGCCGGGTCGACGGCGGCCAGCACGAGCGCCGCCTGATCCTGGTCGCCGGCCCGCGCCCGCAAGCGCTCAACGGCTCCCGGCAGGGCGAACTGGGCGCCCCCCAGGCCTTCGAGGAAGTAACCCCGGCGAGCCACGCCGAGCGTTTCGAGCTGGCTGAGCTCGGCGTAGATCGCCGAGAAGCCCCCCGGGATGCCCTCGGCCAGGACCTGCTCGCGGGTGAGGATGCCGTAACGCTCCAGGAGCAGTTCGCCGAGCGCACGGCGCTGCGTGGTCGGCTCGATCCGGGTGCGAAGCAGCGCCTCGGTCAGCGACCAGCGGCCCTGGACCTGAGCCGAGGCGGCGTCACGGCGCCGGGCGGCGCCGAACCGGCTGCCGCGCCGGGCGGTCCGCCGGATGCTCTCGCGCTGCGCGCGGGCCAGCGTCAGGCGCGGGGCGCGCAGGGGAGCAAAGGCGTCATTGGTGGCCACTCCGGCCCAGGCCAGGTCCCACAGGGCCTCCTGGAGCTCCTCCGGAGCCAGGGCCACGTCGACCAGCAGGTCGGTGAAGAAGCAGGCGCCGGCGGCCAGTCGCGCCCGCACGGCCTCATGCGACGCGCCGGCGGGGACCTCACCACGGTAGGGCGGCCCGCCCAGCACGGGGAGATCCTCCCGGAAGTACAGGGCCACCCGGCCCGAGGCCCGGCCCAGCGCCCCGGCACCGATCCAGACCACCTCGCCGCTGGCGCACAGCTGGTCCATCCAGGCGGGTGAGTAGGCGCCGACGCGGCGCGGCAGCACATCGCGCTCCCAGACCTCGGCCGGCAGCGGGAGGCCCTGCAGCGGGACCAGCGTCTCGCGCAGCCGGTCGACCCCGGCCCCCGAGGGGGAATGGCGGTCCACGCCCTGCCACGCGGGCAGGAAGCGCGCCAGCTCGCGCTGCTCCGCGGGCTCGATCTCCTTGCGCAGCACGGCCAGCGAGGCCCGGCGCAGCCGCCGCAGCACCTCGGGGTCACACCATTCGCGGGCGCTGCCGCCCGGGCGCAGCTCACCCCGCACGAGCCGGCCGTCACGCTCGCATTCGCGCAGCGCGGCCGACGCGTCCATCCCGTAACGGCCACGGAAGTCCTCGGTGGTGAACGGCCCGTGGGTGGCGCCGTAGCGCCGGAGCAGACGGGCCAGCGCATCGGGCACGTCCTCCAGGAAGGCGGCCGGCAGACCCCCCGGCGGCGCGGCCCCGAGCGCATCGCGATACAGGCCGGCGTCGGCGGCATCGATCCACCGCTCCTCACCCCTGATCCGGACGCGGGCGGCGCGGCGCTCGCCGCGCAGGTCCTGCAGCATCCGGCCGGCGTCGAGCCCGTTCACGACCCGGGCCGAGGCCTCCTCGAGCGTCAGGTCGCCCACCCGCCGGAGCACGTCGAGCATGCCGTCCCGGCCGGTGGCCTGGGTGTGGGGCGAGAGGCACTGCAGGTCGGCCTCGACGGACTCCAGGGCGCCGGGGTCGATCAGGTCGCGCAGCTCATCCTGGCCGAGCAGCTCCCGCAGCAGGTCGCGGTCCAGGGACAGGGCGGCCGCGCGGCGCTCGGCGTTCGGGGTGTCCCCCTCATACATGTAGGTGGCCACGTAGTCGAACAGCAATGAGGAGGCAAACGGGGACGCCGTCGGGGTCTCCACCTCCACCAGCGAGATCTCGCGGCGGTGCAGGCGGGTGAGCAGCTCGATCAGGCCGGGCACGTCGAGCACATCACGCAGGCACTCGCGATAGGTCTCGAGCACGATCGGGAACTCGCCGTACTTCTTGGCCACCTCGAGCAGGCTCTGCGACTTCAGCCGCTGCTGCCAGAGCGGAGTCCGCCTGCCGGGGCGGGCGCGCGGGATCAGCAGCGCGCGGCCGGCGTTCTCGCGGAAGCGGGCGCCGAACAGCGCCGATGAGCCGAGCTCGGCCACGACCCGGTCCTCGATCTCGTCGGGCTCGAGCAGGATCAGCTCCGCGCCCGGCGGCTCCTCGGCGTCGGGGAGATGGATGATGATTCCGTCGTCGGAGTAGATCGCGTCGGCCTCGAGGTCGAACTCGTCCCGGATCCGGGCGCTCAGGGCCAGCGACCAGGCGGCGTGCACGCGCCCGCCGAACGGGCTCAGCACGCAGAGGCGCCAGTCGCCGATCTCATCGCGGAAGCGCTCGACCACGATCGTCCGGTCGGAGGGAACGACCCGGGTGGCCGCCTGCTGCTCGGTGAGGAACTGGACCAGATTCTTGGCCGCCCGGCGGTCGAGGTCGTAGTCGGCCTCGAGCCGCTCCGGAGACTGGTCGACGGCCCAGCGCGCGAAGGCGCCGATCGCCTCGCCGAGCTCACGGGGCCGGCCGATGCCGTCGCCCTTCCAGAACGGCACCGCTCCGGGCAGGCCCGGTGCCGGCGTGACGATCACACGGTCGCGGCCGATCTCCTCGATCCGCCACGTGCTGGCCCCGAGCAGGAAGGTCTGTCCCGGCCGGGCCTCGTAGACCATCTCCTCATCGAGCTCCCCCACGCGGCGTCCGTCGGGCAGGGTGACCGCATACAGCCCGCGATCGGGGATCGTGCCGGCGTTCGTCACGGCCAGCTGGCGGGCGCCGGGGCGGGCGCGGATCGTGCCTGCGACCCGATCCCACACGAGGCGCGGGCGCAGCTCGGAGAACTCCGAGGACGGGTAGCGGCCGTCGAGCATGTCGAGCACGTTCTCGAGTTGGGCGCGCGGCAGTTCGCCGTAGCTGTAGGTGCGGGTGATGAGCGCGTATAGCTCGTCAACGGGGACCGGCTCCGCCTCGGGCGCGGCGGCGGCGATCGCGACGATCTGCTGGGCGAGCACGTCGAGCGCGTTGCGGGGCACGACCGTCGTCTCGATCGCCCCCTCGCGCATGCGCCGCGCCACCACGGCGCACTCGAGGAGGTCGCCGCGGAACTTGGGGAAGATGCGCCCGCGGCTGACGTCGCCGACCGAATGGCCGGCCCGGCCGATGCGCTGCAGGCCCCGGGCCACGGATTTGGGTGACTCGACCTGGATGACCAGATCGACGGCGCCCATGTCGATGCCCAGCTCGAGGCTCGAGGTGGCCACCAGGCAGGGCAGCTCCCCGGCCTTGAGCAGCTCCTCGACCACGGTGCGCTCCTCCCGGGCCAGCGATCCGTGGTGGCTGCGGGCGATCTCCTTCTGGGCCAGATCGTTCAGGCGCAGGGCGAGCCGCTCGGCCGCGCGCCGGTTGTTGACGAACAGGATCGTCGAGCGGTGCGCCTCGATCAGCTCGACCAGCTCCGGGTAGATCGCCGGCCAGATCGAGCGTCGGGTCGCCTCGGTGCCGCCGGCCAGGGGGTCGAGCGCGGTTCGATCCTCGCCCGCCCCGTCGTCGGGCTCGACCATCGACTCGACCGGGACGCGGATCTGGAGGTCGAGCTCCTTGCGCACGCCCGTGTCCACGATCCGGCAGCGGCGTTGGGGACCGACCATGTATCGGCCGACCTCCTCGAGCGGGTTCTGGGTGGCCGACAGGCCGATGCGCTGGATGTCCTGATCCGCCGCGGCGGCCAGCCGCTCGAGCGTCAAGGCCAGGTGCGCCCCGCGTTTGGTCGCCGCGACCGCGTGGATCTCGTCGATGATCACCCAGCGCGTGCCGGAGAAGATCGACTGGGCCCGGCCGGTGAGCATCAGGTACAGCGACTCCGGCGTGGTGATGAGGATGTCCGGCGGTTCGCGCAGCATCCGCTGGCGCTCGCGCTGCGGGGTGTCCCCGGTGCGCACCGCGACCGCCAGCTCGGCCCCGATCCCACGCAGTGGCGTGCGGAGGTTGCGATCGATGTCGTAGGACAGGGCCTTCAGCGGCGAGATGTAGACCAGCTGCGTCGTGCGCTGCCGGGGGTCGGCCGGGCGGTCGGGATCGGCCGCCAGCCGGTCGATGCCGTACAGGAACGCGGCCAGGGTCTTGCCCGAGCCGGTGGGCGCGGAGATGAGCACGTGCTCGCCGGAGGCGATCGCCGGCCAGGCCTGGGTCTGGGCCGCCGTCGGAGCGGCGAAGGCCCCCTCGAACCACTCGCGCGTGCGGCTACTGAACACGTCGAGAGGCATGAAGATGAGGCTACTGGCCCTCCGGATCCATGAAGGCCAGGCGCGTCGAGAGGCCCGCCTCCCGGGCGAGGGTGGCGATCCGGCGGCCGGGCTGGACGGCCGGCCGGGCGGGGCTGAGGTGGCCGCCCGTACGCTCTCGCGCACGGTCGAGGTCGGCCACGACCACGGTCAACCCCCAGAAGTGCGTGGCCCGCGCCTCGGGCGCCTCGACGATCTCCATGATCGCCGGGCCCAGCCGGCGAAAGCCCTGGCGCCGCTCGCCGGCGTGACGGATGCGCCTGAGCGGCATGAAGGCGGCCTCGAGGGCGGCGGCGGTAGCGTCGAAGTCCGGCGTCACAATCACAACGTGGTCGACCCCGATCGCGGAGTTCGGATGCTGCACTCGAAGAGATTTCGCGCCCAAATCGGTCGCGTTCTCTCTTCGAGTCGTCGGGAGGCCGGCGATATCGTCCCTGCCGTCAGTCCCGGTGAGCGTCCAGCCGGTGATCCCCCGCCCGGACGCGCCCAGCTCGATGCTCAACCCGTCGAGCGAAACGGTGCCGTCCGAGACCGTGAACCCGAGCGCCGCCCACCGCTCCGGTGAGTCAGCGACAGCGAGCGCGGTCAGGGCCGGGCGCGACGGCACAGCGCCGCTCACACCATGAGCACGAGCTTGCCCGGGGCATGCCCGGCCTCGCCGAGCCGCTGGGCTTCGGCCACCCGGTCGAGCGGGAAGGTGTGGGCCACGGGCAGCGAGAATTCGCCGCGCTCGATCAGGGGCACGACATCGGCCAGGGCATGGACGGCGCGCTCGCTGCCCGAACCGCCCGTGGCCCGTACGCCGGTCTCCTGGGCGCCGATGAAATCGGCGATCGTGACCACGTTGTCCGGGCTACCGGTCAGCTCGACCAGATCGGGCAGGACCCCCCCGCCGGACGCGTCGAGCGCGCGGTCAACCCGGCCGTCGGCGGTCGCCGCGCGAACCCGGTCGGCCAGACCCTCGCCGTAGGTGGTCGGCTCGGCACCCAGATCGCGGAGGAACTGCTGGTTGTCGGGGCCGGCGGTGCCGATCACGGTCGCCCCCCGGAGGCGGGCAAGCTGGACGGCGGCCTGGCCGACGGCGCCGGAGGCACCGTTGATGACCAGCACCTGGCCGGCCGTCACCCCGAGCAGATCGAGGCAGCGCACGGCGGTCTCGACCGCGACCGGCAAGGCCGCCGCGCCTGCGAAGTCCAGTCCCGACGGCTTGCGCGCCCAGCTGGAGAGCACCGCGTACTCGGCCGCCCCGCCCCCGCCGGCCGGAAAGCCGAACACCTCATCGCCGACCGAGACATCGCTGACGCCATCGCCCAGCTCGTCGACGATGCCGGCCACCTCCTGACCGACGCGCCGGGGCAGATCGCCGCCCATCGCCCCGCTGCGCACCTTCCAGTCGATCGGATTGACTCCCGCGGCTCGGACGGCGACCCGGATCTGTCCCGGCTCAGGATGGGGTTCGGGAACGTCGGCCATCTCGAGGACCTCGGGACCGCCGAACCGGCTGAACTGGACCGCTCGCATCGTCGCTCTCCTGGGTTCGTAGCTGCGCACCGACTACGTTATCCCGGCCAGCCGGCGGGCGCGGCTGAACACGGCGTCGAGCATCGGCTCGGTGAGCCTGCCGGTGAACGTGTTCTGCTGGCTGGGGTGAAAGCTGCCGAGCAGGGTGTACTCCCCGATCTCCGCCTCGCTGCCGTGGCCAAAGCGCGGCTGAGGGCGCGGCAGCGGCACACCGGTGGCGCTCACCGCCCGCAGGCCGGCGGCCCAGGCGAAGCCGCCCAGGCAGACGATCACACGGCCGTGTTGGAGCAGTCTCAGCTCGCGAGTGAAGTAGGGCAGGCACGTGTCGCGCTCGACCGGGGTGGGCTTGTTGGCCGGCGGCGCGCAGCGCACGGCGGCGCTGACCCAGCAGTCGTCCAGGCGCAGCCCGTCCTCACGGGACACCGACACGGGCTGACTGGCGAACCCGGCCCGGTGCAGCGCGGCGAACAGCCAGTCGCCTGAGCGGTCGCCGGTGAAGATGCGGCCGGTCCGGTTGCCGCCGTGTGCGGCCGGCGCCAGGCCGAGGACCAGCACCCGCGCGGCGGGATCGCCGAACCCCGGCAGCGGCCGCCCCCAGTACTCCTCCTCGGCGAACGCGGCGCGCTTGACCCGCGCCACCTCCTCGCGCCACGCGACCAGGCGGGGGCAGCGGCGGCAGGCGACGATCTCAGCCTCGAGCGCGTCGAGCTGCGCCCGGCTCACGGCTCGGCGTCGGGCAGCAGGCCGAAGATCAGCCGGTCGATCACCGGCGCCAGATCGAGCACATCCCGGGGCACGCCGAGGCGCACCTGGCGCGAGACGAGCTCGACGATCGCCCCCACGATCGCGAAGGGGTCGTGCGGAGAGCGGAAGCGCCCGATCAGCCCGCGCCGCGCGGCGGCCGCGTTCTCGGCGTCGAGCACGTCGGCGAAGCTCTGCAGGACCGCGTCGCGCTGCAGAGCGGCTCGCGGGCCGGCGCCGATGATCTCCACCAGCAGCGTCTGGGCGAATTCGGGGTGCTCGGCGAGCGCACTCAGGAAGGCCCGCGTCCCGGCCCTCATGCGCTCGCGAGCGTCGCTCGGCGCCTGGGCCGCCGCCTGCGCCATCGCGTCCTGAACCGTGCGCACGGCCAGCTCGAACAGGGCCAGGATGCACTCCTCCTTGTTGGCGAAGTGCTCATAGAAGGTCGCCTTGGACATGCCCGCCCGGCGGCTGATCGAGTCCGATCCGGTTCCGGCGAAGCCGCGCTCGGCGAACTCGAGGGCCGCGGCACGAAGCAGGCGGTTGCGCTGAAGCGGGATCCGCACCTCCGGCGGCGGTGCGTGGCGACCCCGGGCGGCGCTCACTACCTGAGGGCGCGCCCGTAGTGGCGCTCGTAGTACTCGCGGTAGACGCCGGAGCGGATCGGCTCCCACCACCAGGCGTTCTCGCGATACCAGTCGACCGTGTCGGCGAGGCCGTCGGCGAAACGCATCTGGGCCTGCCAGCCCAGTCCCTGCAGCTTGGCTGAGGACAGCGAGTAACGGCGGTCGTGGCCGGGTCGATCGGTGACGTATTCGATCAGGGACCGATCGGCGCCGGTGAGCTCGAGGATGCGCTGGACCACCTCGAGGTTCTCGCACTCGTCGGGACCGCCGCAGTTGTAGGTCTCGCCCGGCTCGCCGCGCTCCAGCACGGTCCCGATGCCCCGCCCGAAGTCCTCCACGTAGAGCCAGTTGCGAACCTGGCGCCCGTCGCCATAGACGGGCAGCGGATCCCCGGCCAGCGCATTCAGGATCATCAGCGGAATCAGCTTCTCCGGATACTGGCGGGGGCCGTAGTTGTTCGAGCCCCGGCAGACGAGGGTGGGCAGGCCATAGGTATGGAAGTAGCTGGCCACCAGCAGATCGGCCCCCGTCTTGGTGGCGCTGTACGGGCTCGAGGGCGCGAGCGGCGAGGTCTCGGTGAACGAGCCCGTCTCGATCGATCCGTACACCTCATCGGTGGACACCTGGACGTAGCGCAGCCCTCGCTCGCGGGCTGCCTCGAGCAGCACGTGCGTGCCCTGGCCGTTGGTCACGCTGAACGCGAACGGATCGGAGATCGAGCGGTCAACGTGCGTCTCGGCGGCGAAGTTCACGACCGCCTCGACCCCGTCCATGGCCTCGGCGACGATTACCGGATCCTCGATCGCGCCCTGCAGGAAGCGGATTTCGGATTCGACCGCCTGAAGGTTCTCGCGCCGCCCGGCATAGGTCAGCTTGTCGAGCACGGTGACCTCGTCACCCTGCTCGCGCACGCGCAGCCCAACGAACGTCGAGCCGATGAAGCCCGCCCCGCCGCAGACCAGCAGCTTCACGCCGGCACCTCGATCCCGGCCAGGAACTCGCTCAGCCCCTCCCGCCAGTGCGGCAGGACGGGTGCGCCGGCACGCCGGCTGCGCAGCACGCTGTAGGCCGGCCGGGGCGCGGGGCGGGGAAACTCGGCCGTGGTGCAGGGTGAGACCTCGCAGACGAGGCCGGCTCCGGCGACGATCTCCCGGGCGAACTCAAACCAGGAGCACTGGCCCGAGGCGGCCAGGTGGAGCACACCCAGCGGGGGCGCATCCTCGGCCAGGCTGACCAGTGCGGCGGCCAGATGACCGGTGAAGGTGGGGCAGCCGACCTGATCGTCGACGACGCTCAGGCTCTCCCGCTCCCGGCCCAGCCGCAGGATCGTCTTCGGGAACGAGGCGCCCGTCAGGCCGTACAGCCACGAGGTGCGGACGATCGTGTGCCGCTCCGGCGCGACGCGAGCCAGCGCGCGCTCCCCGGCGAGTTTCGAGCGGCCGTAGCCCGACATGGGAGAGGTCTCATCGGACTCGAGGTAAGGCTCGGTGTGACGGCCGTCGAATACATAGTCCGTGGAGAGATGGATCGTCCAGGCGCCCGCCGTGGCCGCGGCCCGGCCGACGTTCTCCGGACCGTCGCCGTTGACGGCCAGCGCGGCCGCATACTCGGCCTCGGCTCCGTCGACGTCGGTCCACGCGGCGCAGTTGATGACCACCTCGGGGGCTGCCTCGGAGATCGCCGCGTCCACCGCCCGCGGGTCGCCCACATCCAGCTCGCGCCGGGACAGGGCGACGGTCTCGTGGCCCCGACGGCCGGCGGCGATCCCGACGTCATGGCCGAGCATCCCGCCGGCACCGGTGATCAGGATTCGCATGGCCGCCAAATGTAGACGGAAGGCGGGTCACCAGACTGCATCCGGCACCCTGGCAACGGTTCGCAGCCGTCCTGTTTTCGAACGGTTACGCTCGTGTTGGGGTCGCTCAGACCGGCTTTTGCGGGGCCCCGGAGCGGGCTAGATTCCTCCTCGATGGCCGACCAGATCCGCTTTCTGACCGTCCGCCGCTCGGCTGCCGTCGCCGTCTCGGTCGTGGCGGTCGATGCGATCCTCTCCGGCCTGGCGCACGCTGTGGTCAACCACGACGCGGTGGCCTACCGGGGCTGGCTGCCGCCGGAGACCCATCTGGTCTCCATCATCGTCGGACTGGCCCTGCTGACCCTCGTCCCGCGGCTGTTGCGCGGCACCCGGACGGCGCTGTCGGTGGCCACCGCCGGCATCTGCGTCCTGGCCGCGCTGAGCGCCGCTACCGACCACTGGTGGCAGGTGGCCGTCCAGCTCACCCTGTGCCTCCTGCTGATGCGCGCCCGCCGCGCGTTCCCGCTCGGCTCCCGCAACCGGCCCCGCCGCACCTACGCCGCCGCCGCCCTCGGGGCGTGGATGGCCGCCTATGGCGCTCTGCGCTTGGTTCCCCTGGTCCACGTCCACCTCCGGCATATCGTGCCCGCCCTGCACCATGGCGTCGTCGTCTCACGGCTGAGCGGCGCCTGGCTGCCGGTGATCGAGGTACTGATCGGCTGCGCGGCGCTGATCTCGGCGCTCGCCCTGCGCTCGCTGATGCGCCCCCAGCCGGCCGAGAACGGCCATGCCGAGCATGAGTACCGCGCGGCCAAGGCGATCGTCGAACGGCACGGGCGAGACTCGCTGTCGCCGTTCATTCTCCGTCCCGACAAGGCGCTTCAGTTCGCCGCCGGGGGAGTGCTCTCCTACCGGGTGGTCGGCGGCACGGCGATCGTCTCCTCTGACCCCGTCGCTCCGGACGGTGCGGCCGCCGACGCGCTGGCCAGTTTCCTGCCTATGGCCCGGGCACGCGGCTGGCAGGTCGCCCTGTGGGCGGCCTCTGCCCGGCACCTCGAGGACTACCGCCGGCTCGGGCTGCACGCCCTGTGCGTCGGCGAGGAGGCGTTCGTCGACCCGTCGCGCTTCACGCTCGAGGGCCGCCCGGTGCGCAAGCTGCGCCAATCGGTGCACCGGGTCGCCCGGCGCGGCTGGCAGATCACGGTCTGCGAAGGACGCGCGATCGATCTCGGGCTCGAACAGGAGCTCGAGCAGCTCGAGGCGCGGTGGCGCGAGGCGCATCCCCACCTGCTCGGGTTCGCCATGAGCACCGGCGCGTTCGGCACCGAGGTCGGCCCCGACGACGTCTATGCGATCGCCCGCGGTCCCGAGGGCGAGCTGGGCGCGGTGATGCGCTTCTTCAGCCACTGCGGGAACCTGTCGCTCGACACGATGCGCCGTGTCGGAGAGACCCCCAACGGCCTCAACGAGGCGCTGGTCGCCCATACGCTCGAGTACGCCCGGGACCACGGGGTGCCCGAGGTCAGCCTGAACTACGCCGGCCTGGCCCACGTGCTGCGCGCGCGGCCCCCGCGCAACCCGCTGCGGCGCTTCGCTCGCGGCCTGGCCCTGGCCGTGCTCCGCCGCCACTTCCAGATGGACCGCCTGGTGCGCTTCAACGACAAGTTCTCACCCGAGTGGCGTCCGCGCTACCTGGTCTACGAGAGCCGTCTGGAGCTGCCCCGCTCGATCGTGCATGTGCTTCAGGCCGAGGGCTATCTACCCGAGCTGCGCCGTCCCCGCCTGCGGCGCCCGGGCACTGTCCTCCCGCGTCCGCTGGCCGGGCGGGCGCAAGCCCGGCCAGGCTGAGCGGCGGCCCGATGCGGGGTCTCGCCGGGCGGATGAGCGTCCTGCTGGTGGCGCTGGCCGTCCTGGTCACGGGCCTCGACGGCGCCTACCGCTACTGGGAGTCCTACTACCAATATCGCGGCTTCGCGCCGGTGCGCCTGATCAAGGGTGCCGCTCCGGGGCGCCGGCTGTGGGTGCACTTCTACTCGAAGGCGCTGCACCGCAACTACGACTACCTGATCTACCTGCCGCCCCACTACGACCCGGCCCACCACCGCTACCCGGTGTACTACCTCCTGCACGGAAGCCCGGGACGGCCTCAGGTGTTCACCAGCATCGCGGGCATGGGGACGCGGATGGACAACCTGGTCAGGCGACACCGGATGGCGCCGATGATCCTCGTCTTCCCTGACGGCCGGATCAACGGCAGCATCAACTCGGATTCGGAATGGGCCAACACCTCCGCGGGGCGTTACGAGTCCTATGTGATCGACGTCGTCCACAACGTCGATCAGCGCTTTGCCACGGAGGCCAAGCGCAGTGCGCGGGTGATCGCCGGCTTCTCGGCCGGCGCCTACGGCGCCGCCAACATCGCTCTGCACCACCCCAACGTGTTCGGCAATCTGCAGGCCTGGTCGGGCTACTACCGCCAGACGCGCACCGGCGTGTTCGCCAATGCCACAGCCCAGCAGCTGGCCGCCAACAGCCCTGCGCAGTACGTTTCCGGGCTCCGCGGCCCGCTGTCCGCCAACCCGCTGCGCGCGTTCCTGTTCACCGGGCGCGACGACAACGCCAGCCCTCAGGTGGCGCCCATGGCCCTGGCCCTGGCCCGAGCCGGGGCGCGGGTCACCTACGCCCTGTACAAGGGCGGCCACGACTGGCAGCTGTGGCACGCGCAGGTCAATCGCATGCTGATCATGGCCTCGCGCGACACGACCCACCCGCTGCGACGCGGACCCGGGTCGGCCCGCTACCTGACGCCGGGGGTGGTCCCGCTGCCCAACGGCATCGGCCGCCGGCCACATGCGGCGCTCGAGCCGGCACCCCCCGCCCGGCGGGGCAGCGGCTCTCACCCTGTCCTGCACCTCAGCGGCTCCCGTCAGGCTCGGCGGCCCCGCCACGCGCGGCGGGCCCGGCTGCTCGCCGGAGCTCAGCGGCCGCAGGCCCCGCAGCGGCGCCCGGCTCCCGCGCGGCTCCAGCTGGCCGCGCTGCACATCCAGCACCGGCATCGCCCGGGAGACGTCCGACTGGGGATCCTGCTCGCCGGTCTGCTGCTGGCCCTGGGATCGGCGGCGCTGATCAACCTCGGCTTCCTGTTCCAGCACCGCGGACTGGTGCGCACGGGGCGCAACGGCCTGCTCGGCTCGCTGCGAGCCGCCGTCCGCAGTCCGGCGTGGCTCGGCGGCCAGGTCCTGGGCTGGACTGGCTTTGCCGCCCAGGTCCTGTCGGTCGCGATCGCGCCGCTGGCTCTGGTGCAGGCGTTCGCGGCCGGCGGCCTGGCCCTGTCGGTACCGCTGGCCGCCCGCATCTTCGGCCACCCGATCAGCCGCGGGCAACGGATGGCCGTGTTCATCATGGCCGCCGCCCTGGCCACTCTGCCGTTCGGCTACAGCGCCGCCCATGATCGGCTCCAGGCGGACACCCTCGGTGTCACGCTCGGCGTGTTGGCGGCGCTGGCCCTGGCCGGCCTGGCGATCCGCCGGTCGGGCGCCTCCCGGGCGATCGCCGCCGGCGTCTTCTACGGGGCCGCGGACGCCGCCATCAAGGCCGTCTCGGTCAACCTCGGACCCCACGGATGGCAGGCGCTCCTGTCGGTCTGGACCGGCCTCGTGGCGCTGGGCACGTTCGGCGGGTTCCTGGCCTTCCAGTCAGCGCTCGCGGCCGACAGTGCGATCAGCGCAATCTCGTTGATGAACGGCTTCGCGGCCCTGGCGGCGATGATCTGCGGTCTGCTCGCGTTCGGCGAGTCACTGGGCACCGATCCCGTGGCGATCGCCGTCCATGTGGTGGCGATCGGGGTGGTGCTGGCCTCCGTGCCCAAGCTCGCCGCCGCGCAGACCGAGATGTCCCAGCCCGCGTCGACGTCGGGACGGCCCGCCAGCGCCCCCGGCCGGCCGGCTGAATATGGCTCGCCGGGGTAGCGCGCACCCGACCGCGAAGGCGAGTCCCTCGAGCCACGGCCCGGTACCCGGGTGACGGTTGAAGAGCACCGTGGTGAAGCGCAGGTTGCGAGTCAATGCGTCGGCGGCCTGAGAGGCGACCAGCACCAGGATCAGGGCCAGGAGGCCGCCGAGCACGGCCCGGCGCAGCGAACTGAGCCGGATCGCGAACACTCCGGTCACGGCGCCGGCCAGCAGCCAGGCCACGACCACGGCCAGTAATCGCTGGCCATCGGCGCTGGCCAGCTGCAGCAGGGGCAGCGCATCGCCGACCCGGGGGCCAAGCTGAAACCAGCCCCAGTCGCGGAACAGGTAGATCCAGCCGTATCCGGCCAGGCCCCCGACGATCACGGCCAGCAGCATCCCGAGCGCCGCCGCCAGCCCGGCCAAGATCGCCACGAAGATGCGCTCCGTTGACAGGAGTCCTGTGTTACTCATTGAAGGTCGCTCAGGTAGGAGAGGGTGACTGTACGACGGTCATATTTGGTTTGGATGAGCGACGAATAGCGTTACGTGACGTTGAACCGGCTCCCCCATCACAATCGCCGACGCGGACGCGCCCGCGTGAGACGGCGGCGACTGCTGGCCGCCGTGATATTCGTGTTCGTCGCCCTCGGGGCGTTCGTCAGCGGGGCCGCGGTGGTGGTGGCCAGCCGCGTCGAGCATCGTGCCGTCAGGCGGGTGCGCCCCCCCGTGGTCACCTACACCCGGGCGGCGGCCTACAGCCAATCCGTGAGCTGCCCGGCGCCTTCCCTGGATGGCGCCTTACCGGCCATGGTCTACCTGCCGTCCGGCTACCGGGGCGGGAACGCGCGCTACCCGGTGATCTACTTCCTGCACGGGCTGCCGGCCACCCGCAGCGCCTACCAGACCAACGGGTTCGTAGCGGCGTCCGTGCCCGGTGGGCGCCAGGGCGCGATTGTGGTCGCCCCGCAGGGCGCGCGGACCGACGGCGCCGATCGCGAGTATCTGGACTGGGACGCCAAGGAGGACTGGCCCCAGGCCCTGACCACCGAACTGACCCACTGCATCGATCTCCGCTACCGGACTTACGCGCGGCGCAGCGGCCGCGCGCTGGTCGGTCTCTCGGCCGGCGGGTACGGGGCGTTCAACGTCGGCCTGAGGGCGCTCAAGACGTTCGGCGTCCTCGAGTCCTGGAGCGGTTACTTCGTGGCCACGGACCCGAGCGGCAACCACGTGCTCGACCTCGGCTCCCCGGAGGCCAACGACGCCGCCCGCGCTCCCGACGACGCCGCGCTGGCCTCGGCGCTGAAGTACTACCCGTCGCTGCTGGCCTTCTACATCGGCAACCAGGACTCGCGCTTTCTGGCCATGAACCGCCAGTACGACGCGGCGCTCACGGCCAGCGGGATCAGCCACGTGTTCAGGGTCTACCCGGGCGGGCACAGCATCGCCCTGTGGCAGACCGAGGCCGCTGGCTGGCTGCGAATGGCGCTGCAGGCGCTGGCCGCCGAGCGGGCCCGGTCCTCACCCACCAGCGTCGGCGCTCCGTAACCTGTACTTGCCCTGTTCGCGGCGGCGCCCCGGTGGTAGCGTCGCGTTCATGGGAGAACGAACGGAGTACACACCGGGCACGTTCAGCTGGGCCGATCTGGCCACCACCGATCAGGACGCTGCCAAGACCTTCTACAGCGCCCTGTTCGGCTGGGAGTATGAGGACAATCCCGTCGGGGATGGGGTCTTCTACTCAATGGCCACGCTCGACGGACGGGCGGTGGCGGCGATCGCCCCGCAGCCCGAGCAGCAGCGTGACGCCGGCGTTCCGCCGGTGTGGAACTCGTACGTCACAGTGGAGGATGTGGACGCCACCCTGGCCCGCGCGCGGGACCTCGGCGCCAGCGTGCACGCCGACGCCTTCGACGTGATGGAGGCCGGCCGGATGGGCGTCATCCAGGATCCGCAGGGGGCGTACATCCTGCCCTGGCAGCCCAACCAGCATCCCGGCGCAGGCCTCGTCAACGCCCCGGGCGCGCTGTGCTGGAATGAGCTGGGTTCGCCGGATCCCGATGCCTCGGCGCGGTTCTACGGCGAATTGTTCGGCTGGACGACCACGCCGATGGAGGGCTCCGAGCCCCCGTACCTGATCGTTCAGACCGCGGCCGGGCGCGCCAACGGGGGCATCCGGCCACCGATGCCGCCCGACGCACCCCCGTTCTGGCTCGTCTACTTCGCCACCGATGAGCTCGACGGCACCCTGACCCGGGCCGGGCAGGAGGGCGGGAACGTCCTCGTGCCGGCCACCGACATCGGGATCGCCAAGATCGCCGTGGTTCAGGATCCGCAGGGCGCGGTGTTCGCTCTCTACGCGGGCCAACTCGAGGACTGACCGAGCGCTTTCAGGTGCCGCGTCGTCCGGCGCGGCACCGTCATACTGACGCCGTGCGAAGAGGCTTGTTCCTCATCCTCCTGTGCGCCGTGATCGCCGGCTGCGGCACCCGGAGCGCCCAGACGGGATCGCCACAGGCATCGAGCTCGACCGCAGCCGGAGTTGCGCTGCCACGGGCCCACCCGCAGGCGATCGAGCCCGTGGCCGGTGCCGCCGCGGCGGCGAGCGCACAGCCCGCGTCCGATCAGGCGGGCGTGAGCGTCGGGCCGCCCAGTCCGTCCCTGCCCCAACCGGTCACGGAGGCGCAGGTTCGCCAGGAGCTCGCGCAGAGCGGCATGTCGGCCAGCGCCGACCAGGCGGCGCTGACCGCCGGTGGCCTGGCCGTACCCCCGATCGATGCGCCGACCGCCGTCCAGGAGGTGATCGCCGCCGGCAATCAGATCGCCCGGCTCCCGTATCACTGGGGCGGCGGCCATATGACCTATGAGGACACCGGCTACGACTGCTCGGGGTCGATCAGCTACGTGTTCGCGGCTGCCAACCTGCTGAGCTCCACCGTCACCTCGGGCGAGCTCATGAACTACGGCCAGCCCGGCCCCGGCAAGTGGATCACGATCTTCGCCAACGCCGGACACACGTTCATGATCGTGGCCGGGCTGCGCTTCGACACCGTGGCCCTGGCTGAGACCGGGTCCCGGTGGTCCACCCGCCGCCCGGATGAGAACCTGAGTACGTTCGCGATCCGCCACCCACCCGGCCTGTAGCCCCCGGTGGCCGGCCGAGAGCGGCCCCTTCAGGCGGCCGCGGCCAGCTGGTCGTCGAACTCGAGCAGCAGCTCGGTGAACCGGTCGACAGCCTCGATCTGGGGACAGTGGCCGACTCCCTCGAGCAACTCCAGCCGCGCGTCGGGAATCGTCTCCAGCACCCGAGAGGCACCCCGGGCGAAGACCAGGCGGTCCTGGTCTCCCCATACGAGCAGCACCGGTACATGGATGTCGCGGAGCCGGAAGGGGTTGCGCAGCTCGGGCAGCATGCGCCGAGCGATGTCGAGGTAATGGGCCACCCGGGCCCGCTGGCCGTGATGCTGGGTGAACGCGGTGATCACCCCCGGGTCGATCGAGTCCGGCGCGGCGAACGCGAGCTGGCGATACAGCCGCGCCACCGCCGCCCGGAGGATGAACGCGGGCACCGGGGCGGGCAGCGCGAGCAGCGCATGGATGATCGGATCGCGGCGCACGATGTGCAGCAGGCGGCTCATCTCCAGCCCGGCCGGAGCCACTCCGACCACGCCGGACAGCTCCTCCCCGTGATGCTCGGCCAGGCGCAGGGCGACGCAGCCACCCAGTGAGTTCCCGACGGCCAGCACCGGCCGCCGCTCCGGGCCGGCGGCGTAGCTGGTCAGCGCCGACACGAACCGGTCGAGCTGGGGGAGGATCGGGGTGGGCGCCAGACGGTCCGCGGTGCCGAACCCGGGCAGGTCGACAGCGATCGCCCGGCGTCCGCGCCGGGCCAGGACGGCCAGCGTATGCCGCCATGTGTCGGCGCTGTCGGCATATCCGTGCAGGAGCACGATGGCCGGTCCGTCGCCCTCGAGCTCCAGCGCTCGCGTGCGGTATCCCCCCAGCGTGGGGCGGTGTTCGAAAAGCGGCTGAATCACGCGGCCACCCAGTCTTCCGTAACCACCGGCGAGTCCATCGTCGGTAATCTCCCCACTTTGCGGGATCTTCAGCCGTCCGGAGGCCGCTTTATCTTCGGCTCATGCACGTTCGCGACTTTGCCGACGGGATCCGCGTCGAGCAGGTTCTGTTGGTCCGCGGCGCCGACGTGCGCTGCGGTCGCGACGGCTCCGAGCTCCTGAAGCTGACCCTGGGCGACCGCACCGGAGCGGTGACCGGGGTGCTGAGCACCGCCGTCGATCGAGCCCGGGAGGACTGCCTGGTTGGTGCGGCCGTCCATGTGACCGGCCGGTTCCGGCACGACGAACGCATCGGGCCCCAAGTCGAGATCGAGGCGGTGCGCGCGGCCGCGGCCGGGGAATTCGACCCCGCCGAGCTGGTCGACGGGCCGCTGCGCTCCCCGGCCCAGATGGAGTCGGATCTGCGGGAGTTGCTGAGCACCATCCAGGACCATCACCTCCATCGCCTGCTCTCGCTGCTGCTGGGAGAGTCGTCGCCGACCTGGGCCGAGTACCGCGAGGCGCCCGCCGCCAAGCGCTACCACCAGGCCTACCGCCACGGCCTGCTCGAGCACAGTCTGGGGGTCGCCCAGGCGGTCAGCGCCATCTCGGCCACCTTCCCGGGGATCGATCGCGAGGTCGCGGTCACGGGCGCTCTGCTGCACGACATCGGCAAGCTCGAGGCCTACGAGATGCGCGGCGACGCGATCGAGATGTCCGACCAGGGACGCCTGTTCGGGGAGATCGCCCTGGGCTACTACCGAGTCCGGAGGGCGATCGAGGAGCTGGGCGGCTTCCCGCCCGACCGCGCCCGGGCCGTGCTCCACATCATCCTCAGCCACCACGGCTCGCTCGAACACGGCAGCCCGGTCATCCCGTGCACCCGTGAGGCGACGCTGGTCCACATGATCGACAACCTGGGCGGTCGCCTGGGGAGCTTTGACCGGCTCGAGAAGAGCCTCGCCTCAGGCGCCGAGTGGTCGGTGTTCGACAAGGGGATCGGCGGCGGCGCCTATTTCGCCGGGTCGCCCTCGGTCGAGCGCCGCGCCGCCTGAGCCTGGCCGCCTCCGGGCCGGGCCCTGACTTCAAGCTCCGTCTTCCGGTGTGACGAACCAGCCGCGGCGGGTTTCAAATCTGCGCAAATTGCGCATCGCCGGCGCCAGGCCGAGTCGTCGTCCCCGGTCCGCGACTAGAGTGGACCCGGGATGGCGAAGGACACTGAGAAGCTGATCCGGCAGCTGTCGCTGATCTCGTATCTGATGGCCGAGCGCCGACCGGTGACGGCCCCGGAGATCCGGCGCGACGTCGAGGGTTACAGCGTGATGAACGAGGATGCGTTCGCGCGCCGCTTCTACGCGGACCGTTCCGAGCTCGAGGCGCTGGGCATCGCCCTGGCCGTCGAGAAACCGGTCGACGGGTTGGTCGAGCAGGAGAACTACTCGCTGCCGCCCGAGAACTTCCACCTCCCGCCGATCGCCTTCACCGACCAGGAGCTGGCCGCTCTGCGCACCGCGCTGCAGCTGCTGGACGGCGAGTTTGCCTACGCCGAGCCTCTGCGCCTCGCCCTGCAGCAGCTCTCCTGGGGTCGCCCCAGCCCGCTCGCCGCGCCCGAGCAGAGCACGGTCGCGCTCGGCATCACCGGGTCGGCCGGCGGTCACGAGGTGTCCCAGCGGCTGGCCAAGATCGAGACCGCGATCTTCCGCCGCAAGACGATCGTGTTCGACTACCACACGATGGAGCGCGACGAGCTCGGCGCGCGCCGCGTCGACCCCTACCAGCTGCTGTATCAGGGTGGTCAGTTCTACGTCGTGGGGCGCTCCCACGAGCGCTCAGCGATCCGCGTCTTCCGCCTCTCGCGCATCCGGGGCAAGGTCGGCTACGCGACCAAGGCCGAGCACGATTTCCAGCGCCCGGCCAATTTCGACCCGCGCGCCTACGCCAACCGAATCGACTGGCAGTTCGGCGAGCCGGTCGGCACCGCCGAGGTGTGGATCGGCCAGCGCATCGCCTGGCAGATCGAGCGTCACTTCGGCCGCTACGGATCGATGCAGCCGGCCGGCGACAACGGGCACTCCGGAGATCGCCTGTTCGCCACCCAATACGCCAACTCCCGGCAACTGATCGCCTGGGTCCTGGGCCTGGGCGAGAACGCGCGGATCGTCGGGCCACCGGAGCTCGTCGCGGAGCTGCGCGATCGCGTCAGCCTTCTGATCGAGCGCCATTCCGGTGAGCCCCAGCTCGCCGAACGGGCCGCCGCGGGGTCGCTCGAGGCGAGCGCCAACGGCCGCCGGGAGCCCGATCGCCAGGAGGACGGGGGCGGCCCGCGGGCCGAGACGGCGATCCGGCCCGAGCGGTTCGCCCGCCTGGTCACGCTGGCCAGCATCCTGATCGATGCCGGACGGGCCGGGCGGCTGCTCGACGCGGCTGAGATCTGCACCGCGCTGAAGGTCTCCGAACAGGAGCTGCGCGAGGACATCTCGGTGCTGAACGTGGTCAACTTCGGGGCCGGCACGTACGTCCTGTACGCCGAGATCCACGCCGACGGCACGATCGAGGTCGATCCCGAGCCCTACGGCGATTCGTTCGCCCGCCCCGCCCGCCTGTTGCCGGTTGAGGCCAAGGCGCTGGTCGCCGCGATCGACCTGATCGGCGAGCACATCCCCGAGGGGTCGCTGGCCTCGGTGCGCGAGAAGGTTGTCGCCGCCCTGGGCGAGGACCCAGTCCGCGAGGGCCTGCAGTTCGCCGCCCCCGGAGGCGATGACGCCGAGATCGCGGCTGAGGTCTCGCGGGCCATCTCCACCCGCCGGCTGTTGTCCTTCGAGTACTACAAGGAGAATGAAGACGAGTTCTCCACGCGGCTGGTCGAGCCCTACGCGCTGATCAACGGCCGTGAGGGGTGGTACCTGGCCAGCTTCGACCCCAGCCGGGGAAGCGTGCGTCACTTCCGGCTGGATCGCATCAAGTCGGCCAGCGTGACCGATCAGTCCTTCTCCCCCCGGCCCGACGTCGATCCCGCCCGCGATGTGGACGGCTGGCCCCGGACGGGCGAGGTTCCGGCCTCCCGCCGGGCCCAGGTCTGGGTCTCACCCGAGCGAGCCCGCTGGGCTCGTGAGGAGCGCCCGGTCAGCACCGAGCTCCAGGACGGCTCCGTGATCGTCGAGCTCGGCTTCGCCGGGGTCGATTGGCTGGTCCGGGAGACGCTCAAGGAGGCCGGCGACGCCGTCGTGGTCGAGCCCGAGGATGCCCGAGCGGCGGTCCGCGCCGCCGCCGAGGCGATCGGGACCGGCGCCGGACTCGTCTCCCACTGAGATCCGGGGGGCCGTTCTCCCGGCCATGAGCCGCCGCGACCAGATCCAGCTCAGCGCCGCCGAGCAGGCCGCGTTCCTGGACGAGCAGCGTGTGCTCATCTGCGCCACCAACGGCGTGCGGGGCTGGCCGCACCTGATGCCGCTCTGGTACGTGGTGCGGGAGGAGGAGCTCTGGGCGTGGACGTACGGCAAGTCCCAGAAGGTGCGCAACCTCGAGCGCGATCCGCGGGCGACGCTGCAGGTGGAGGCCGGCGAGCGGTATGAGGAGCTACGCGGGGTGATGATCGAGGCGCGGGCCGAGCTGCACCGCGATCTCGAGACGGTCAGCTCGATCGGGACCGCGCTGATGGCTCGCTACAGCGGCAGCCGCCCGAGCCCGGAGATGGAGGCCGCCGTGCGCACCCAGGCGGCCAAGCGCGTGGCCCTGCGGTTCCGGCCCGAGCGGGTCACCAGCTGGGACCACGGCAAGCTCGGCGGGACCTACTGAGCTACGCTCCGGCCCGCATGGCTGAGCTGAAGGGACTGATCCTCTCCGGTGGCAAGGGCACCCGCCTGCGCCCGATCACCCACACCAGTGCCAAGCAGCTGGTGCCGGTGGCCAACAAGCCGGTGCTGTTCTACGGCATCCAGGCGATGGCTGACGCCGGGATCAGCGAGGTCGGGATCATCATCGCCCCGGAGACCGGCGATGAGATCCGCGCGGCCGCCGGTGACGGCTCGCAGTTCGGCGTCAACCTGACCTACATCGTCCAGGACGAACCTGCGGGGCTGGCCCATGCGGTGCTCACCGCCGAGCCGTTTCTGGCCGACTCCCCGTTCGTCATGTACCTGGGCGACAACCTCCTGCAGGGCGGCATCCAGGACCTGGTCGCCGCCTTCCGCGCCGGCCAGCCCGACGCCCTGATCCTGCTCACCCGCGTACCCGATCCTGAGCAGTACGGGGTGGCCGAGCTCGAACGGGGCGCGGTCAAGCGCCTGGTTGAGAAGCCGCGCGAACCGAAGACCGATCTCGCCCTGGTCGGGGTCTACATGTTCACCGCCGGCATCCACGCCGCCGCCCGGGCGATCAAGCCCTCGGGCCGCGGTGAGCTCGAGATCACCGATGCGATCCAGCATCTCGTGGATCAGGGACGGCGCGTCGAACCCCATATCGTGCGCGGCTGGTGGAAGGACACGGGCCGCCTCGAGGACATGCTGGCCGCCAACCGCCTGGTCCTGGAGACGGTCGAGGGTGGCGTCGAGGGCGAGCTGATCGATTCCCGCATCGACGGCCGGGTGGTGATCGAAGCCGGCGCTCGGCTCGAACGCTCCACCGTCCGCGGGCCCGCCGTGATCGGCGCCGGCGCCCGGCTGACCGACTGCTACATCGGCCCCTACACCGCGGTCGGCGAGAACTGCGTGATCGAGAACGCCGAGGTCGAGCATTCGATCCTGCTCAGCGGCAGCCAGGTCAGGAACCTGGCCGGGCGGATGGAATCCTCCCTCCTGGGCCGCAACGTGAAGATCGGCCGCGACGCCCGCCAGCCGCGCGCCTACCGGTTCCTGGTCGGCGACAACTCCGAGATCGGCATCCTCTAGAGGCGACGGCGATGACGCCGCGTCCGTGGGGGGCGCCCGAGGCCGTCACCCCGTCGGAGTCTCCATGGATTGTCTGCGCATTTGGCATGGAATCCATGGAGAGTCCGCGATGGCCGGCCCGGCGCGAGCGGATCGGCACGGACTGTTGACAGGCGCGCGGGCCCGGCAGCTCCGAGCACGGGTACGCCAGCCGCGTCAGCGGAGGGGCTTTTCGCCCCAGAACGAGGCCACCGGGTTGGCGTTGAAGTTGCCGATCGGCCGGTAGCCGGCTGATTCGTACAGGTGCTGGGCCCCCTCCTGGCGCGGGCCGGTATCGAGACGCGCCAGCGAGTAGCCGAGGGCCCGGGCGCGATCCTCGAGCTCGCGGAGCAGCCGCCGGGCGACGCCCTGGCCCCGGTAGGAGGGGACCACGTACATGCGCTTGATCTCGCAGGCCCTCCCGTCCAGGCGCTTGACGCCGCCGCAACAGATCGGCTCGCCGTCCACCCAGCCGACGGTGAAGTCCCCGCCGGGTGGACTCAGCTCGCGCTGACCGGCCTTCGGCATCGTGTCGCCGTCGAACTGCAGCCCGTCGTACATGAGCGCCATCTCGTCCCGCATGGCGCTGATCAGCTCCTCACCCGGGCCGTCATCGACCCGCCCCGGCTCGAATCGGATCTCAAACCGCGCTGCCTTCGTCATGCCCGGTCGCGCAGCTCGGCGAGCTCGGCGCGCAGCCGCTCGACCTCGGCCTCGAGCGCCGCGACCCGGGACTCGAGCCGGTCTGCGACGACCGGCTCCGAGGGTGTCATGGTCTCCCCCGGTGCGGCCTGCGCCCCGTCGCCGGCCTCCGCCCGGTCGCCGGCCCTGGCCTCAGCCCGGTCGCCGGTCCAGGCGTGGACCTCATCGCCGGCCGCGTCGCCGACTTCGGAGTCTGCCCCGTCGCCACCCAGCAGGTGCTCGAAGCGCACCTCCTTCTGCCCCGGGCGCCGGGGTCGGGCCCGTGCGTAGCCGCGTTCACCGAGCTCGGCCAGGACGCGCTCCACGTCGGCCAGCGTGGCCAGCGGGGCCATCCGCTCCGCTCGAGCCTTGATCTCACCCGCGGTCTGGGGCCCCCGCAGCAACAGCACGCACAGGACCGCCAGGGGCTCGCGACCCAGTCCAAGTCCCTCCTCGGCGAGGTGGCGGTACTTGACCGCCCGGGAGCTGTGTCCGCTGGCCAGCCGGGTCAGGCCGTAGCGCGACAGCCGCTGCGCGGCCGCGCCCACGGTGGCCTCGTCGTAGGTGGTCACCGGGTCGCGATTGGTCGACTGGTTGCAGGCCAGCCGCAGCGCGTTCAGCGACAGCGGGTACTGCTCGGGCGTCGTCCAGCGCTTCTCGATCAGACAGCCCAGGACCCGCTGCTCGGGTGGGGTCAGCTCACCGAAGTGCACGGCGGCGAGGATACGCCAGCGGTTGGCCTGGACGAAGGTGGGAGCCGACTAGACCTTGGTCGCATAGAGAGGGATCTTCCCGCGGCCGTCACCTTTCCTATGCGCGCGAGCACAAAGCTGGCGCCGCTGGCGGTATGTGCGGCAGCGTTCAGCGCCGCGGGTTGTGCTGCCGGCGGCCAGACGCCCGCCAGCCCCCATGTGGCGGTGTCGATCAGCGCCCCGACCAGCGGGGCGACGATCGGCGTGCACAAGCTGACGGTCGTGGGCACCGTGATCCCGGCCGGCGCACGGGTGGCGGTCAACGGTCAGCCCGCCAAGGTGACCGGCACCAGCTTCACCGGCACGCTCTACGTCTCCGCGGCGAATCAGAAGATCGTGGTCAGCGGCGTGGCCCAGGGCTACGTGCCCTCACAGGCCACGACGACGGTCAGCTACAGCCACAGCGTGGCCCAGCAGCTGGCCGCCGCGGCGGTAAGCCTGGGCCGAGCGGCCGCGAGCGCGAACGCAGCGGTTCCGGCGGTGCTCCTCAGCCAGGCCTTTGGCCTGCCCCCAACCATCCCCGGCCAATCCAGTCCCGCCGTCGGCCACACCCGGACGATGCCGGCCTCCTCGACGACCAGCCCCGCGTCCGCCAAGTCCAAGACACCCGCTTCAACCTCCACCCGCTCCCGGAAGTCGGGCACCAGGTCGGGCCACTCGGGCAGCACGACGCAGCCAAAGGCCAGCCCGGCCCCCGTACCGGTCGCCACGCCGGCCCAGGTCGCGGCCGCGATCCGCACGGCCTGGGTTCACGGCTGCGTCCATGCTCAGGCCGGCGCCGACGTCAAGCCGTATTGCACCTGCACCTACAACCACCTCGCGGGCGAGCTGCAGACACCCACGGAAGCTCAGCATGTGCTGCGTTCGCTGCTTCCCTACCTCCGGACCGGAGACTTCGGCAAGCTGCCGCGCAGCATCCGCCGGGCCGTGAATGCGTGCGCCGGCAAGCTGCCCCCGCTTGATCCCGTGACCGGCGCACCGGTGGTAAGCCCGCTTCCCGGAAGCTCGGCTCCGGCGGCCCCCAGCCCCACATCCCAGACCACCACCTCCGGCACCCAGACCACCACCGGCACCAGCACCGGCACCCAGACCACCACCGGCACTGTCACCGGCACCACCACCGGGACCCAGGTCACCACCGGGACCCAGGCCGCCACCGGCCCGACACCGCTCGCGGCGACCAGCCAGCCGGTCAGCGCCGGGTCAGCGTTCCAGCAGCTCGATGACGCGCTCGCCGCCCACCGTCCACCTTCCCTTGCGCCAGGCGAGGCGGGTTCCGTCCGCCAGGCGTACGGCGGTGTGGCCCAGCCGTGGCTCGCCCCACAGGGTGGCACGCAGGGGCTTGGCTCCAGCCGCGTCGTCGCCGACGCCCTGGGCTACGCAGTCCTGTGGATAGCTCACCACGATCGATCCGGCCCGTACCCAGACTGGAATCGCGTGAAGCGGAGCCTCTACAAGCGCCTCGCCGCCGCCCTCAAGCTCACGGCCTGACCACGTCTCGATCCAGCGGCCGCGGGGCAGAGACACCTCGCGCTCCCGGGCACCCTCGTCGAGCACCGGCGCGACCCACAGCGACGGCCCGTAGCCGTAGGCATCGGTGATCGACCAGCCACGCGCGTCAGCGGGATCGATCAGGCACAGAGGCCGGATGATCGGCAATCCGGTGCGCGCGGCGGTGCGGGCGGCCATCCGCACGTACGGGACGAGCTGCTCGTGCAGGAGCACGTACCCGCGGTACAGGTCGAGCACCCGCGCGCTGTAGTGCCACGGCTCCTGCGGCATCCGGCCGTGGGCGTGCATCAGCGGCGTGAAGCAGCCGAACTGCAGCCAGCGGATCAGGAGCTCGGGCGGGCAGCGCTCGGTCAGGCGGTGGCCGAGGTAGCCCCCGATGTCGTGCGAGAAGTTGGAGAAGCCGCTGCAGGCACCGGTCAGCGTGGCCACGACCAGGGCGCGCAGGGACCAGAAGTCAGATGCCTGGTCGCCGCCCCAGACATGCCCGAGGGCCTGCTGGCCCGTCCATCCGCTGCGCCCGAACAGGACGCCGCGGCCGGGGTGGACCTCATCCAGCGCCCGCTGCAGGGACCGGCGGTGCAGCCCGCCGAGGGCCCAGGCCGCCTCGGCCCCGCGGCGCCCGTCGGCGAGCCGCGCATCATCGGGGATGTAGAAGCCGTCTCCGTCGTCGGCCTTGATGCCCTCGACCCCGAGTTCGAGCACGCGCTTGACCGCTTCGCGCCACCAGCGCTCGGCGGCAGGGCTGGTCAGGTCGACCGGGGAGCCGGTCCCCATCCACCAGCGCCCGACGAGCGGCTGGCCGGCGGCATCGCGCACCAGGTGACCGCCGGCCACGGCCGGCTCGTAGTTGGAGGCCGGCTGGGCGTGGAGATGCTCTGACTCGGGCTGCGGCGGGATCTGCCCGTCCCGGGAGTCGAGGTTGATCCACGGCGTCGCCCACAGCACCGTCCGCACGTTGTCGTCCCGCAGCCGCTTGACCATCCCGGGCGCGTCGGGGAACTGATAGGGGTTGAACTGCCAGGTGTTGTACTGCGTCGCCCAGGGCGAGTCGATCACGATCGCATCGAGCGGGATGCGATGACGCCGGAACCCCTGGTGGTCGTCCACCACATCGTCCTGGTGCTCGTGGATGTCGCGGCTCTTCCAGAACCCGTACCCCCACTCCGGGAGGAGGGCCGGGAAGCCGGTCAGCCGGCAGAAGGCGCGTAGGCGCGCGAGCGGGGTGGCCGCGCCCATGAACGTCACGCGCAGCTTTCCGGCGTGGCTCCGGGTGGAGACCGCGATCCGTTCGCCGCCCATCTCGAAGCACGTCCCGTTGGCCTCGGTCTGGCACCAGACGGCGTAGCCGCGGCTCGAGTTCAGCCACGGCAGCGGTGCGCAGTCCCCCTGCGGAATCCCGCCCAGCTCGAGCATCTCCGGCGGGCAGTCCGGGCCGGTGTAGCGCCGGTCGGCCCCGAGCTGCACGTCGCGACCGGCCTGATCAACGGTGGTGCCATGCCGCAGACCGAGGCCGACCAGCCGCTCCCCGGGCCGGCGGCCCCAATCGATTCCCGAACGCATCGGCTGACCATCGGGCTCGAACTCGACCGTCAGCAGCTGGCCCGCCTCCAGCGCGAAGGCGGCGCGGGCGCTGCGGCCGCCGTGCAGCCGCAGCGCGAGCTCGACCCGGGCGCCGTCCTGAGCGGTGAGCTCGCCCCGGAGTGCGCGCTCGGCAGGCGCCCGCTGCTCATGGGTGAGCACGGCCTCGGTGAAGTGCAGGAGCTGGTCCCGGCTCGAGCCCTCGGCCGCCCACAGGCCCCCGCCGCCGAGCAGCCGCCGTCCCCGCCGGCGCAGCGTGAACGAGAACGGCCACAGGGACAGCTCCAGCGTGAGCTCATCACGGGATAGCCGGACACGGTCGGCCAAAAGGTCGGAGGACACCCGCGAATGGTTCGCGATCAGGGCCGAACGCCATGCGCCGTTTACGAAATGGTCACAGGATCACAGCGCCTTCTTCACTGACCCGGGTCCGCGCGCGCGAATGCTGTGCACATGACCAAAAACAGTCGTGCCGACATGCATGTGCACTCGACGGCATCGCAGCTGTCGAAGCTGGGAATCCAGCGGTCCCTGTCCCTGCCGGAATGCGCCACGCCTCCCGAGGAGGTCTACGAGCTGGCCAAGCGGCAGGAAATGGACTTCGTGACCATCACCGACCACGACACGATCGCCGGGGCTGAGGCGATCTCACATTACCCCGACGTGTTCATCTCGGAGGAGCTGACCGCCGGCTTCAAGGGCGAGCCGCAGGCCGTGCACGTCCTCTGCTACGGCATCAACGCCGACGATCATGAGTGGCTGCAGGCCCACAACGACGATGTCGAGGCCTGTGCGGACTATCTGCACGGGCACGGGATCGCCGTGGCGCTGGCCCACCCGTTCTACGCGGTGGGGGCTCCCCTCACCGCCCGCCACCGGCGCCGGCTGGCCGAGCTGTTCCCGATCTGGGAGACCCGCAACGGCTCGCGGGCGAAGGAACTCAATCTTCCGGCGTTCGTGTACATCGAGACCCACGGCGGCACCGCGATCGGTGGCTCCGATGACCACGCCGGAATCGACATCGGACGCACGTTCACCGAGACTCCGCCGGCCCGCACGCCGCTCGAGTTCCTGGCCCACGTCCGGTCCGGACGCGCCGAGGCCCATGGCGCGCAGGGCAGCGCCGCCAAGTGGACGCACGCGGCGATGGCGCTGGCCATCCGCTCGCTCGGTGACGCGCCTGCCGTCGGCCGGCCGAATCCCTCGGCCGTGCTGAAGATCGTCGAGCGCGTGATGCGCGAGGGCGAGGTGCGCAGCGGGCAGGCCGGCTCTGACCTCGGACCCGAGGATGCCCGCGCGCTGCTCCGGGCCTGGCTGCACGGGATGGAGCTGCGCTTTGACGAGCACCGCCTGCTCGAGCTGCTCCAGGACGGCGGCGTGGCTCATCCCGACCTGTTCCGCCGCGCCCGGCGCGTGCACGAGCGGCGGCTGTCGAGCGCCGTCGCGCGAATCGTCAGCGACGCGGCCGGCGGAACAATCGACTTCGCCGAGGCCCAGCGCACGGTGTTCGATGCCTGCCTGCCCGCCATCCCGTACGCCGCCGCCACCGCCTTCCTGGGCCGTGAAAAGCACAAGCTGACCCGTAACGAGGGCGACCGGCCGCGGGTGGCGCTGGTGGCTGACGGCCTCGGCGGCATGCACGGCGTAACCCACACGATCCAGCAGATTCGCGAGCGCGGGGTGCCCGGCTACGAGGTCGAGGTGATCGGCACCGACGCCGACGTCGACCGGCGCCTGAGTGCCGTGGCCGAGGTCGATATCCCCTTCTACCAGGGCCTGCCGATCGGCGTGCCGACGATCCCGGCGCTGGTCGAGGCGCTGGCCGAGGGTCGCTATGACCTGGTCCACCTCTGCTCGCCCGGACCGGCCGGGATCGGGGCCTGGCTCCTGGCCCGCGTCCTCGAGCTGCCGGTGATCGGCAGCTACCACACCGAGCTGGCCGCCTACGCCGGCCTGCGCACCGGCCAGGTCCAGATCGAGGCCCTGGCCGCGGTCGCGCTCGGCGGCTTCTACGGCGCCTGCGACGCCGTCCTGTCGCCGAGCCCGGCCACCGACCAGCGGCTCGGCGAGCTGGGGGTCGATGCGCGCCTGATCGCCCGCTGGGATCGCGGCGTCGATCTCGAGCGCTTCGACCCGGCGCTCCGCAGCCCCGGGCTGTACCCCGGGGAGATAAACGTGCTCTACGTCGGGCGCCTGACCAAGGAGAAGGGGGTTGATCTGCTCGCCGACGCGTTCCTGGCCGCGCGGCAGCGCGATCCCCGCCTGCACCTGGTGCTGGCCGGTGGCGGACCGGAGACCGAGATGCTCCGCGCGCGCCTGGGCGAGCACGCCACCTTCCTCGGGTGGCTGTCGGGCCAGGAGCTGGCCCGCGCCTACGCCAGCGCCGACATGTTCCTGTTCGCCAGCCAGACGGATACCTTCGGCCAGGTCATCCTCGAAGCTCAGGCCAGCGGCGTGCCGGTGGTGGCGGTCGGTGAGGGCGGCCCCCGCTCGCTGATCACCGACGCCGAGACCGGCCTGCTCGCCCCGGCCGATCCCGGCCTCCTGGCCGACAAGCTGCTCCGGCTGGTCCGCACCCCGCTGCTCGCCGAGCGGCTGCGCAAGACCGCCCTGGCCCAGGTTCGCGAGCGCACCTGGGAGCGCTCGCTGGAGCGGCTCGCCGCCGGTTACCGCTCGGCCCTGCTGCGGGTGCCGGCCGCGGAGCGGGCGCGCAACGTGGCCTGAGACGGACCTGCTGCCGGCCGGCCGGGCGCGGTTTGGGTCAGACGGGCTGGTGCCATATGCCGCTGCGCCCAGGATCCACCGCCGCAGCGGCGAACTCCGCTCGTGTGCGGACCAACCGGATGGAGTCCCTGTCCGACGGAGTGATCGCGGTGGCCATCACCCTGCTGGCGCTCGGCATCACGGTGCCGAGTCCGGAGGCCCGCCCTCCGCACAGCCTGATCTGGGAGCTCGGTCAGCGCTGGCCCTCGTATGCCGCCTACGTCGTCTCGTTCACGACCATCGGAATCATCTGGATCAATCACCACGCGATGCTCGGCCGGCTGCAGCAGGTAGACCATCTGATCCTGCTGCTGAACCTGTGGCTGCTGATGAGCATCGGCCTGCTGCCGTTCGCCACCAGCGTGATGGCCAGCTACCTGCGTCACACCTCGGGCCAGGCGGTGGCGGCAGCCGTCTACAGCGGCGCGTTCCTGCTGATGTCGGTCGCCTTCGCGGTGCTGAACCGGGTCATCCTGCTCAAGCGGTCGGATCTGATCGGCGAGCCGCTCGATGAGGGCCGGCGCCGGGCCATCTTCCGGCGTTCGATCCTCGGCCTGATCCCGTACGCCGTGGCCACCGGGCTGGCCTTCGTCTCCCCCTACCTCACCCTGATCATCTGCGCCCTGGTGGCCGCCTACTACGCCCATCCCGCGGCCAGTGGTCTCAGGGTCCCTGAGTAGCCTCAGGCCCTCACGGGCGGCCGCCCCGGCCCGTTCCCACCCGGAGGATCAGTTCGCGTGCGCCGGGCGGACGCCTCCGGCCGTCCGGGCCGCCGCCCGGGCCCGCTCGCGCCCCTGCGGCAGCACGCGATGGTTGAGGTCGTACTCGTAGACGTAGAAGTCGAGCTCCATCTTGTGGCGGGGGCGATCGATCCAGGCCCCATGCCGGCGGTGATCGGCGCGGATCTCGGCCTCCATCTCGGCCGGGCTCGGCGGCGCCCAGTCACCGGCCAGCCAGCGCGCGGCCAGCTTCGCCTGAGCCTCGGCAAAGGGGAAGATGGTGGGGATCGCCTGACCGAACCCGATGAAGGCCAGGTCGTCCACCCCGGGCTTGAACATCCGCTTGTAGAGCGGCAGGTCATTGCCGGGCGCGGAGATGAACCCGGGGTCGAAGAACGGGAAGCTGATCCGGTAGCCGGTGGCGTAGATGATCGCGTCCACCGGCTCGACGCTGCCGTCGGTGAAGCGCACGCGATCGCCTTCGAGCGACGCGATGTCGGGCTTGGCGACCGCATCCCCGGAGCCGAGCCGCAGCAGCAGCTCGCTGGAGACGGTGGGATGCGCCTCCAGGAAGCGGTGGTTGGGGGTCGGCAGACCGAAGTTCTCCATCCTCCCGGAGATGATCCGGGGCAGCAGCTGGGCCGCCCGGCGCTGCAGCCCGAGCGGCAGCCGCGGATTGGTCTTGAAGACCTGATCGACCGGCTTGCCGAACGCGTACTTGGGGATCACCCAGGCGCCGCTGCGGGTGGACAGGAACACCTTCTCCGATACGCCCTTGCGCGACAGCTCGGACACGATGTCGACGCCGCTGTTGCCGATCCCGACGACCACCACGCGCTTGCCGCGCAGCTCGAGCGGATCGGAGGGATCGATGTAGTAATGGGAGTGGATCGTCTCCCCGTCGAAGTGGCCCGGAAAATCGGGCAGCAGCGGATCCCAGTGGTGGCCGTTGCAGACGAGCAGGGCCTCGAACTCATGGGTCTCGCCGTCGCCGGTGCGGATCAGCCAGCCGCCGTCAGGGCGCGGCTCGGCGTGCTCGACCTCGGTCTCGAAGCGAATGTGGTCACGCAACCCGAAGCGGTCGGTGAACTCGAGCAGGAAGCGGTGGATCTCCGTGTGGTGGGGGAAGTCGGGGTAGCGCTCGTCAAGGGGAAAGTCGCTGAAGCTGATCGCCGTCTTCGAGGTGTCGATGTGCAGCGAGCGGTAGGCGGAGGAGCGCCCGTTGGGATTGCCGAAATACCAGTTGCCGCCCACCTCGTCGCTGGCCTCGAAGCAGGTGTAGGGCACGCCCCAGTCGCCGAGGGCCTTGGCCGCGCACAGCCCGCTCACGCCGGCGCCGATGATGCAGACGCGGGGCGTCCGGTCGTTCATGGACGCCATCCTATGGCCTCGACCCGCGGCGGGCGCTCTCTCTACGCGCGTCCGCGGACCAGCGACCCGTAGGCATCGGGCCGGCGCGTGGTCAGGAACGGGAACAGTTCGAGCCAGTCGCGACGCTGATCGAGATCCAGGTCGGCGACGAGCACGGCCGGCTCGTCGCGGGGCGCGTGAACCAGAACACGCCCGTAGGGATCGGAGATGAAACTCGACCCGTAGAAGGTCAGGGGCGGCTCGACCCCGATCCGGTTGACGGCCACCATGAAGGTGCCGTTGGCGATCCCGGCGGCGACGATCACCCGCTGCCACAGGGGCTGGGTGTCGAAGTCGGGATGGTCGGGCTCCGATCCGATCGCCGTCGGGTAGATGAGGACCTCGGCTCCCTCGAGCGAATACGCCCGGGCCAGCTCGGGGAACCACTGGTCCCAGCACGTCGGGCAGCCGAGCTGCACGGCTCCGTCCGGGACCGGGAGGGCCGTCAGCGGGAAGGCATCCTCGCCGGCCGGGCCGGGGCGGAAGTAGCGGTCCTCGTAGTACCCGGCGGTGATCGGAATGTGGAGCTTGCGGGTGCGCGACAGCAGCCGGCCGTCGGGCGCGAGCACGACGGCGGTGTTGTAGCCGAGCCCGTCCGGTCCGTGCGGCCCGTCGGCCCGCTCGTACAGCGAGGCGTGCACGTGCACTCCGGTCTCGGCGGCCATCCGGCGGGCGAACGAGACCGTCGGCCCGGTCTCGAGATCCTCGGGCTCGGCCCCCACGGCGGCCGGTCCGTCGGGCGTGATCGCAAAGTACGGCGACAGGGTCAGCTCCTGGAGGCAGACGATTCGGGCACCCTCCTGCGCGGCCATCTCGATTCCGTGGCCCAGCGCCGCCTGGTGCTCCTCAGGATCGGGATGCCAGCGCTCCTGGACCAGGCCGAGGCGCAGCGGCGCGCGTTCGGCGGGGCGGGTGCGCGCGGGCGAGGAGGGCGCCGTGGCGGTGCGCAGCACCGGTTTGTCAGCCATCGCGAACCTCCTCGGTCACCGGGACCTGCTGGGTGATGCAGTGCGGACCGCCCCCGCCGTAGGCCAGGACCGCGCCGGGCACGGGCACCACCTCGCGCCCCGGATAGGCGTTCCCGATCACGGCCAGCGCCGCGGCGTCGGTGTCAGCTCCGGTGACGGGCACGATCACACCACGATTGCAGATGTAGAAATTCATGTAGGAGGCGGCCACCCGCTCGCCGGCAACCTCCGCGTAGGGCAGGAACGGCATCTCGATCACCTCGATCCCGGCCGCGCGCAGACGGGCGGCGTTCTCCGCACAGCCGGCGAAGTTGGGGTTGTCCGCGGCGACAGTCTGCAGCAGCACCCGTCCGGGCGCGACGAACGCGGCGATCAGATCGACGTGGCCATCGGTGTCACGGTCCTCGACCAGGCCCTGGCCGAGCCAGATGAACCGCTCGGCGCCCAGACGCAGCCGGAGCTCGGCCTCGATCTGCTCGCGCGAGAACGTGGGGTTGCGGTTCGGGTTCAGCAGGCACTGCTCGGTGGTCAGCAGCGTCCCGTGGCCGTCGAGCAGGATCGACCCGCCCTCCAGGATGAGCTCCGAGCGCACGACTCGGTCGCCGAGACGTCGTGCGATCAGGCCGCCCACGGCGGCGTCGCGGTCCCAGGGCGGGAACTTCTCGCCCCAGGCGTTGAAGCCGAAGTGGATCGCGACCCTCCGCCCGTCGTCACCGTAGGTGTAGATCGGCCCGCTGTCGCGCAGCCACGAGTCATCCAGCGGCAGCTCAACGATCTCCACGCCGTGACCGCACGCCGCGCGGGCGAGCTCCGCGTCCGCGCCCGGGTTGGCGATCATCACCACCGGCTCGAAGGCCGCCACCGCGTTGGCCACCGCCGCGTAGTCGGACCGGGCCTGGTCCAGCTCCGTCCCCCAGAGCTCGATCCGGCACGGCCACCCCATCAGGGTGCGGTCGTGGGACTCCCATTCAGCGGGCGTGCGCACACGGCCCAGAGTACGACGTCCCGATCAGCCACGGCGGTGCATGAGGCGGCCGCGGGTTGTCCTCCCGGGGCACCCGAGACCGGTCCGCCCAGGCGCGCGCCGGACTACGCCAGGCGCTGGCGATGGGCGACCGCGGCGGCCTCGGTTCGTCCCTGTACGCCCAGCTTGCTGAGGATTCGCGACACGTGGACGCTGGCCGTCTTCTCGGCCATGAACAGGGCCTGCCCGATCTGACGGTTGGTGGCTCCCTCGGCCACCAGGGCGAGGACCTGCCGCTCGCGCGGGGTCAGCCCGAACGGATCCTCGGGCACCTCGCCCGCCGGCGCGGTACGGGACGAATCCGTTCCCACGTCCAGCCGGCCCCGCTCGGCCAGGCCACGCACCTCGGCCATCAACCACGTCGAGCCGAGCTTCTGCGCCGCCTGCAGGGCGCGGCGGGCGGCCTGCGCACCGGCGGCCCGGTCGCCGGCGGCCACATGGCACTCGGCCTCGCGCCAGCGGGCGACCGCCGCCGGGTAGATGCGCTCCAGCGCCTCCCAGGCCTCGGCCGCCCGAGCCCAATCCGGCGCCGCCGCCCGCCCGCGGGCCCGAGCCATCTCGGCCCTGGCCTCGGCCAGATGAGCCCGCTCGACGGGGCCCCCCTCCTGGGCGGCGGCGGCCAGCCGGTCGAGGTGGATGCGGGCGCGGGCCAGTGCTTCCCGAACCGTGCCTCGCTCGCGCAGGTCGCGGCCGCGCTGAGCCCAATCGGCCTCCACACGCATGCCGACCGCGGTCACCCGGGCGATCCGCATCACATCATCAGTGCACACCTCGAGCCGGTCGAGGGCCCCCTGGACCGCCTGGCGCGCGCCCGCGAGGTCGCGGCGCCGGCGACGGAGCTCGCCGCACAGCGCGCCGAACACGCCGATGAACTGGGGCTGCTCGGAGGCGTCGACAAGCGGTCCGGCCGCCTCGATCACCTCCGCCGCGCGATCCAGCTCGCCGCGACCCAGAGCCAGCTCCGCCTCACGCAGGTGTCGCATCATCAGCACCACGCCGGTCAGCCGCTCCGGGGGTGGGGTCAGGTATTCACGCGCCATGTCCCAGTCGCCGAAGTCGAAGGCCAGCTCGGAGACGGTCATCGTCATCCAGTCGTGGGAGCGGATCATGCGCCGCGGATTGGCCGCCATTCCCTCCTGGGCCACGCTCAGGGCCTCGCGGGTCCGCCCGACCGTGTTCAGCGTGTCAGCCAGGTTCGCGTACGCGGTCAGCATGCTGTCGAGCTCATCGGAGGCCCGGGCCACCTCGATCGCGCGGTGCAGCTGATCGAGCCCGTCCTGCACCTGACCCATGGCCACCCTGGCCATGCCAAGGGTGTTGCGGACCTCCGCCTCAGCGTCGCGGTCGCCGACCGCGATCGCCGCGGCCAACGCCTGCTCCCCATCCTCGGCGGCCTGGCGGTAGCGCCCGCGCAGGAACTTCATGCGCGTCAGCCAGGCCAGCAGCGAGGGACGGACGTGGCCGGGGTCCGCCTCATCGAGCATGGCCAGCGCTCGCTCGCCCGTCTCGACCGCCTCCGTTCCCCGGTTCAGGGACCAGATCGTGCGGGCCAGGCGAGCCAGGAGCGCGGCGTAGCGGGCCCGGTCCCGCTCGGGATCGAGCTCGCGCAGCGCCTCCCGCAGGAGCGTCTCGCCGCGACCTCGGTCCCGGTGCATCCCGTGCGTGCGGGCGGCCCGGGAGAGCAGCTCGGCGCGGTCGAACCCGTCTGGGCGCTGCTCTGCGGGCACGCGCGGCCACAGTTCGAGTGCCCGCTCGTACAGCTCGGCGGCCTCACCGGAGGCCAGCACGCGCTCGGCGGCGGTGGCGGCGGTGATCGTGCTGCGCAACGCGGCCGGCTGATCGCCCGCGGCGGTGTAGTGGCTGGCGATGGCCGAGCTGACCGCCACGTCATCGCCACGGCCGCCGTCCTGGCTCTGTTCCAGCGCGCGGGCCAGCGCCAGGTGCAGATCGCCCCGCTCGCCGGGCAGCAGGTCGTCGTAGAGCGCCTCGCGCAATAGGGCGTGGCGGAAGCAGAAGCGCTCCTCCTCATCGGTGATCAGGATCTGTTCGGCCAGCGCCTCGCGCAGCGCCAGCGCCAGGTGATCGCGGTCGAGCGCGCAGACCAGACCCAGCACCGACTCAGGTAGGGCCCGCCCGACGGCGATTGCGCGCGCCACCCGCTGGGCTTCGGGACTGAGCCGCTCGATCCGGACCAGGAACGCGTCACGCAGGCTCTGCGGGGTCGGGCCGCGCCCGTCCAGACCGGCGGCCAGCAGCTCCTCGGTGTACAGCGGATTGCCCTCGCTGCGCGCGAACAGCCGGCTGACCAGCGCCTCGTCGGGCGGCCCGCCGAGGATGTCGGCCAGGACCTCGGAGAGCTCGTCACGGTCAAACGGCTCGAGCTCGATCCGGTGGGCTCGCTCGAGCCGCTCGAGCTCGGCCAGCAGCGGGCGCAGGGGATGGCGGCGGTGCAGCTCATCCCGGCGGTAGGTGAGGATCAGGGCCAGGCGCTCCTGGCGCAGGCTGCGGGCCAGGAAGGTGACCAGCGTGCGCGTCGACTGGTCCGCCCAATGCATGTCCTCCAGCACGAGCACGACCAGGGCACCGTCGCTGAGCAGGTCGAGCAGTTCGAGCACGGCCTCGAACAGGCGCAGCTGACTGCCGGGACCGGTGCGCTCGACGCGCTCGCGGCCGTCATCCAGGGCGGGCAGGATCGCCGCGAGCTGCGCGCGGCTGCCCGAGGTGAGACTGTCGAGCGCGGGGTGATGGGTGCGGATCACGGGCCGCAGGGCACTGAGCAGCGGCGCGTAGGGCAGCTCGCCGTCGCCCTGCTCGACACCCTCGCCGCGCAGGACCAGGGTCTCGGTCTCCTCATCACCGCCCAGACGGGCTTCGAGCTCGCCGACCAGGCGGGTCTTCCCGACTCCGGAGTCACCGCCGAGGAGGACGAGGGCGGGCCGGCCGGAGGCGGCCTCCCGGGCGGCGAGCAGCAGCTCCGACAGTTCGCCCACCCGGCCGACGAAGTGGCTGCTGCTCAGTCTCGTCCGCATGACCGAAGTATCGCCGGACATATTGACCCACCGTGCTGCGCGACCGCCGATCGCCGTCAGGGCGGGCGCAGGCCGCGTTGCGGCGGAGCTGGTCTGAGCGGCTGGCGGCCATGACGGCGCTGAGTTGGGGATGCATCCTGGGCTCCTTGAGTGGCTCGACACGTGGTCCCAGAATGGACTGCGAGCGGCTCGGATGCATCGGGAGAACGGAGCCGGCTGAGGCCGACAGCCCCTTACCCCCGACCCCGGGGCCCCTTAGGCGTGAGCATCCCGGCGAACCTGGCCGCGGGCACGAACGGGCGCCGGCTGATCACCTCCAGCTCCTGCAACCGCAGGCGCAGTGGCCCGTCGTCAATGCGCGCCGTGGCGGCCAGCAGCCCAGCGGCCCGCTCGCGGGCGAGCCGGTCGAAGGACTCGAGCTCCTCGTCCTTTAGCGTGCCCCCACCCGCAGCCACGTACCAGAGCTCGGCGCGTTCGTGGCGTCCCAGCAGGGCCCGGGCCAGGGGATACTGCGCCGGGTGGTAGAGGACGAGCGCGCGCAACTCCCCCGGCAGCCGGATCCGGGCCGCCTGGCGCGCCACCGCCCCCTCGCGCAGAAACCGGGGCGTGCGGACCCGCGCGGGCTCGAGCGCGATCACCCGCGGAATCGAGAGCAGGCCACGAGCCTGCGTCTCATGCTCGAAGCCCTCGAGCCTGGCGGGCAGGAGCAGCACGGCGAGGGCGTCATCCATGGGCCGAGTGTCGCCGATGAGGATGGCGCCGGGCGTGCAGCCGGTGCACGCACCGCAGGACCGCGCGACCGGGCGTGGTCAGCCGCCAGCGGCCACGCTGGCGCAGCAGCGCGACCCGCTCGATCGCCCGGGCCACCGGCAGCCCGCTGAGGGTGCCCTGCGCCCGCCGACCCGAGGTCTTCATGTCGATCGTCACGTACAGGAGCTGCGACTGGTCGGCCGCCGGGACCCTGATCGTGTCAGGCAGGCAACGATCGAGCACGGCCGCGCAGCCCTGATGCGTTCCCGCCGCGGCGAGCGTGGCGCGGGCGCCCGCCGTGAGCAGCCCGCAGGCCCCAGGGAAGTTCCCCTCGGCGACCGCGTCCACGTAGCTCTGGGTTACATCGGTGGGCGTGACGACGTTGGCGTTACCGCACGCCATCAGGCCGAGCGCCAGCGTGAGGGCCAGGGCCAGCGCCGCCGCGGGTCGCCTCATGGCAGTCCCGGCCGAGCGGCGAACGTGGCCCGCGTGATGACCTGGGCCAGCCGCAGCGCAGCCGTCCCCGCCGCACCCGATACGGTGACCGTCACATAGGTGCCGCCGCGGCCGGGCTCGGCATCGGTGGCCACCACCTCGCGCTGAGCGGGGATCCACACGGCCACGGTCCCGCGGACTTCGATCGCCTGCGGGATCTGTCCCGGCTCGTGGATCCCGGCCCCGTAGACCTGGTCCTGATGGCTGGTCTCGGTGTCGAACTCCGTGTAGGCCTGCGATCCCGTCTGCGTGACGATCCGCACCTGCAGCGGGCCGCGGCCGTTGACCACGCAGCTGACGTTGACCGGGTCGCGGCTCAGGACCTGCGTCCCGGTGGGGTAGCCGAGCTCCCTGGCCGCGGCGGTCCGGGCCCCCTCGCAGACCCGCTCGGCCACCGGCGTGGCCGGTTTACCGGGACCCCCGCAGGCCGCGGTCAGGAGCGAGCTCAGCAACAGGAGCAGGCAGCCACGGCGGCCCGCAGGAACGCCCAGGCTGATCCCTTTCGGCACGACCGTCCGGGTACTACCCGTGTCCCGGCGCACCGGGAGACGCATCCCCCGCGCCCGCCGCCCCGCCGGCCTCGCCTGAGGGCATCTCCTCACCGGCACTGAGCGGGCTGAGCGCCGAGCGTGACGCGCTCGACACCTCGGCGGCACTGACGTTCATCGGGTGGTGGCAGGCGGCGAGATGCCCGCCGGCGTACTCGGCCAGGGGCGGCTCCACGTCCGAGCAGACCTGCGTGGCCCGCGGGCAGCGCGTGTGGAACCGGCAGCCGGAGGGTGGGCTGATCGGGTTCGGCGGCTCCCCGCCAATGACCATCCGCTCGCGGGCCCGGTTCTCCCGCGGATCGGGAATCGGGATCGCGCCCAGCAGCGCCTCGGTGTAGGGGTGGATCGGCTTGTCGTAGAGCTCCCGAGCCGGGGACAGCTCCATCAGCTTGCCGAGATACATGACGGCGATCTGGTCCGAGACGTGCCGGACCACAGACAGGTCGTGGGCGATGAACACGTAGGAGAGGCCGAAATCGTCCTGGAGGTCGTCGAGCAGGTTTACGACCTGGGCCTGGATCGAGACGTCGAGCGCCGAGACGGGCTCGTCGAGGACGATCAGGCGGGGGTCCATGGCCAGCGCCCGCGCGACCCCGATCCGCTGGCGCTGACCGCCGGAGAACTCGTGCGGGAAGCGGTTGATGTGCTCGGGGTTCAGCCCGACTCGGTCCAGGAGTTCGCGAACTCGCGCCTGGACCTTCCCGCGTTCCATCCCGTGCAGCCGCAGCGGGGTGCCGATGATCTGGCCAACGCGTTTGCGGGGGTTGAGCGAGGCCACCGGATCCTGGAAGACGAGCTGGACCTCCCGGCGAACCGGTGACATGCCGCGGCGTCCCAGGTGGGTGATATCGCGCCCCCGGAAGCGCATCGTGCCCGAGGTCGGCTCCAGCAAACGCACGATGCAACGAGCCAGCGTGCTCTTTCCGCAGCCCGACTCACCGACGATTCCCAAGGTCTGTCCTTCGACGAGGCTGAGGGAGACGTCATCCACCGCGTGCACGACGCCAATCGTGCGATCCAGGATCAGTCCCCGCTTGATCGGAAAGTGAAGCTCAACGTGCTCCACCTCGAGTAGGGCCGCTGGCGGCGCGTCGTCCTTCACGGTCGCCTCCGGGCTCGTCCCGCGATGGCTGCTCACGAGGGCACCGCCGCGTTCAGGCCGATGCGCCCGTCCACCTCGCGCCGCGCCCGCTTCTCGGCCACATCGAGCCAGCATCGATCCGTATGCTCCGGACTCTCGGGCACGCGTGACTCGAGCGGCGGGACCTCCGTGCAGCGGTCAAAGGCATGCGGGCAACGGGGACGGAAATGGCAACCCTCGGGCGTGTTGGCCAGCGAAGGTGGCTGGCCCGGGATCGCCGGCAATCGTCGCGGGGGCTCTCGATCCATCCGGGTGACGGACCCCAGCAGTCCCCAGGTGTAGGGGTGCTGGGGGTCATAGAAGATCTCATCCAGGGTGCCCTGCTCAACCACCCGCCCCGCGTACATCACCAGCACCCGATCGGCGATGTCGGCCACGACTCCGAGGTCATGGGTGACGAAGATCACGCCACTGTCGCCCTCCTGGCTCAGCTGCTTGATCTCGTTCAGGATCTGCGCCTGGATCGTCACGTCCAGGGCAGTGGTGGGCTCGTCGGCGATCAGCACGCCGGGGGAAAGGGACAGCGCCATGGCGATCATCGCGCGCTGACGCATGCCGCCCGAGAACTCGTGCGGGTAGGCTCGAGCTCGGTCCCGCGCGCGCGGGATCCCCACCCGTTCCATCAGATCCACGGCCCGGTCGAACGCGGCCGCCTTGGAGATCTTCTCATGCGCCCGGATCTGCTCGACGATCTGGTCCCCGATGCGGTGCACTGGGCTGAGCGAGGAGATCGGATCCTGGAAGATCATGGCGATCTCCTGGCCGCGAATGCTTTCCAGCTCGCGTTCAGACGCCCCGACCAGGTCGCGGTCGCCGAGCCGCGCCGAGCCGCCGAAGCGGGCGTTGGGGGAGCGCGTCAGCCCCATCAGCGTCATCACCGTGACCGACTTCCCCGATCCGGACTCGCCGACGATGGCCACCACCTCACCCCGGTCCAGCGAGAACGAGACACCGTCGACCGCTCGCACGACACCGTCCTCGGTGACGAACGAGACCTCGAGATCCTCGACTTCGAGCAGGCGCTCAGCCATTGACGTTCACGGAGTGGAGCGACATCAGCCGCTCAGCCGAATCCGGGGGTCGAGGACGGCGTACAGGAGATCAACGAGGGCGCCGAACGCGACCACGAAGAAGGCGGTGAAGATCGAGCCGACCAGGATCGGCGGGACGTCGAGGTTGCCGATTGCGCTGGCCTCATACTGGCCGATGCCGGGGAGGTTGAACACGGTCTCGGTGACCAGCGCCGCGCCCCCCAGCAGGAGGGCGAAGTCGAGGCCGAACAGGGTGATGATCGGCATGATCGAATTGCGCAGAACGTGGCGGATGAACACCTGGCGCCGCGGCAGTCCCTTGGCCCGTGCGGTGCGCACGAAGTCCTGGTTGACCATGTCGAGCAGGTTCGAGCGCAGCACCCGGGAGTAGAACCCGACGCTCAGCGTGGCGATCGAGATCCAGGGCAGGATCAGGTGGTAGGCCCATTGGGTCGGACTGTCGCCGAAGTGCGTGTACCCCGTGTTGGGGAACCAGGTCAGCTTGTAGGCGAACAGGTAGAGCAGCAGCGCGGCGAGCAGGAAGATGGGGACCGAGACGCCGATGATCGCCGCCACCATCACCCCGCGGTCCGTCAACCGTCCGACCCTGAGCGCGCTGACCGAGCCCAGCAGAACGGACGTCACCAACCACAGAATGGCCGCCGGGACGACCAGCGAGACGGTGACGGGGAGCCTCTGGCGGAACTGGTCGACCACGTTCAGATCGTCCGTGTAGTCGATCACCTGACCGGTGAAGACCAGCTTCATGGTGTTCGCGTATTGGATGTAGAACGGCTTGTTGAGGTCGAACTTGCGCGCCACCTCGTTGACCGTGGTCTGATTGGCATCGCGTCCGGCGATCGCCCGGGCCGGGTTGTAGCTGGGGATCAGCTCGAAGAAGCTGAACACCAGGAAGGAGGTGGCGATCAGGAGCGCGACGGCCGATATGGAGCGGCGGACGATGAACCGGGCCATTAGCTGAACGAGTTCCGGAGTCTCTGCACTAGGTCTTGATCCGCACTTGGGCGCGGGGGTCGAGTGCGTCGCGGACGCCGTCCCCGACGATGTTGATGCTGAGCACGGTGAGCACCAGCATCGCCCCCGGGATGAGCGAGAAGGTGGGGGTGGTCGAGATGTAGCTGATGCCGTCTCCGATCAGGGTGCCCCAGGATGCGTTCGGCGCCTGCACCCCCGCGCCCAGAAACGACAGATAGGACTCGAGCAGGATCGTGTTGGCGAGCATGATCGGCACGAACACCGTGATCGTCGAGGCGGCGTTGGGCAGGATCTCGGTCAGCATGATCCGCCACGGGCTGAGCCCCTGTACGCGAGCGGCGTCGACGAAGTCCTGCTCGCGCAGGCGCAGCACCTCCCCCCGGATGGGCTTGCCCAGGTACGGGACGTAGATCCCTCCGATGATGAACGTCGGGATCAGGACCGAATTGCCCTTGATCGGACCAATTCCGCCGAAGGCCAGCGCGGTGCCAACGACTACTCCGAGAATCACCGGCGGGAAGGACCACACCAGCTCCATCAGCCACCTCAGAACCGCATCGACCGGGCCCCGTGCGTACCCGGACACCAGCCCGATCAGCGTGCCGAAGACGATGATGATCAGAGTGGCGATGCCCCCGATCAACAGCGACGTCCGCCCGCCGTAGAGCAGCCGGACGGCCAGGTCGCGGCCGTTGGTGTCGGCTCCGAAGAAGTAGTGCCGGGTGAAGGTTGGGCCGATAGGCACACCGGAAACCGAGACGACGTTCTCGGACTTCCCACCGACGTTGATCGTGCCGGTGATGTTGTTGGCGTTGGGCCCGATATGGGCGATGTCGGACGAGTAGACCGGCGCCAGCAGGCACGCGACGACCAGCACGATGAACAGCACCAGGAAGGCGATCGACACCTTGTTGCGCCGCAGCCGCCGGAAGGCGAGCTGCCACGGGCCGATGGCCGGCGCGTGGTGGCCAGCCTCCCAGGCGTCTCCGGTCCCCTGCTCTGAGGTGATGACAACACCGGCGCCGGCGTCGCCGTGCGACTGCCCGAGGGGGGGGTCTAGAGACATTTCGCGAGCGGAAGCTTATCTCTGGCGATTGCACAGCGGACCGGGAGGGCGTCAGTGATGACGCCCTCCCGGATGACCGCTGCTACTTGAGCTTCAGGCTGGTCAGATCGGTCAGCCACTCCACCGACAGCGTGCCGGTGTTGAAGTCCAAGCGGTTGGAATAGAACTTTGGCTTGCTCTCGTGGCCAAAGTTGGCGTAGTAGCCATGCTGGACGGCGTACTGATCAAGCGCTGCCCACTGGCTGGCCACCTTCTCCGGCGGCTGCTGGGAGAGCCTGTTCAGCTCCGAGTTGTAATGCGGGTCGTTCACGTAGCCGTAGTTCAGCGAGGAGCCGGCGTTCCCGGCGAACAGCTGCATGAAGTCCCACGGGTTCGGGAAGTCCTGATTCCAGTCCCCGAAACCGGCCTGGGGGTGGAGGGTCGGAGCCCCGATGGTGGTGAAGTACACGCCGGAGTTGACCACCTTCTCCGTCGCCTTGAACCCCAGTGAATTGAGGACCGAGGTGAAGTAGTCCAGGTACTGCCGGCGCGGGCTGCGCTCCTCGCCATAGACCACGACCGGCTGACCCGTCATGCCGGACTTGGCCATGAGCTGCTTGGCCAGCGTCATGTTGGGCGGCCCGGCCGGATTATGGAACGGGCAGCTCGACGGGCTGGAATGCCCCTGGATGCCGAACGGAATCAGGTGGCAGTCCTCGGCCATGAATCCGCTGTCGAGGCGCGAGAACGCCCGGAGGTCCATCGCCGCCAACACCGCCTGACGCGCGTAGAGGTTGTTGAACGGCTTCTTGTTGACCGCCATGAAGAAGTACCAGCTCGAGTTGAGCGGCTGAGGCTGGAAGCGGTCAGAGGCCGTTGTCTTGATCTGCTGCAGGATCGAGGCCGGCAGCGTGTCCCCGGGATCGAACACGTCGGCGGTGTTGTTGAGCACCGCCTGGGCGTTGGCCAGGACGTTGGAGTTGACGTTGTAGACGATCTTGTCGGCGTAGCCACGGGCCAGGCCGGGGACGTCGAACTTCGGGTTCTTGACCACCGTGTAGCTGTGATTGGGGGAGATCGGGCCCCACATGTAGGGACCGTCGCCGATCGTGCCCGTGCTGGCCAGGTTCTTCATCGGGGTGCTCTTGGGTACCGGAGCCGTGCCCGGCAGGGCGAAGATGTCGACGATCGGGGCGAACGGAGCCACCACGGTCACCGTGATCTTGCCGGTGGCGTCATCAGTGGTGACGCCGGAGATCGTCTTGGCCTTGCCCTTGGCGTAGGCATCGCCGCCCTTGACGTAGGCGCTGATGAACGAGGCGGCCTGCCACGGGATCTTGATGTCCCGCTCCAGCGCATAGGCGACGTCTGAGGCCTTGATCGGCGTCCCGTTGGAGTAATGCAGGCCGGGCCGGAGCATGAACGTGTAGGTCTTGCCGCCGTTGGAGACGGTCGGCAGGCTCTTGGCCAGCGCCGGGATGATCTTGCTGCCCGCGGTTCCCTGCACACCGCGGACGAAGGTCAGCAGCGGAGTGTTGATCACCGAGTAGAGCTCATTGCCCTGGGTGGTGAAGTCGAGGGCCTGATCGGCCGACAGCGGCGCGGTGCCGGAGACAATCGTGATCGTCCCGCCCGACTTTCCGGTCGACGCCGATGATGAGGACGATGCGCTGCCCGAGGCCGAGCTGCTCGAGCTCGAACTCGAGCTGGAGCCGCAGGCGGCGAGCACGATCGCCGTGAAGACCGTCAGCAGGATCACTGCCAACGGCCGAGTTTGTCTTCTCACTGATCCTCCTCCTCAGAAGGTTCGGGTTCCCAGGCCGCACAATCTATTCCGATGTCGGCTTCGATGCCAGGCCGGCCCCATCCATGCGCGCCTGTGTAATGAATCCGCAACACACGGCCCGCCTCGCGAACGGGGGCCAGAGTTGAGACAAGCGCACGCGCCGGGCCGGTGCTCGATACTGGGGGTGTGCCCTCCACGAGTACGGAGCTCGAAGCCTTACGGGCCCACCTGGGCGATGCGCCACCCGCCGGGCTGCGCTCGCTGCCCGACGTTCATCTGGCCGATCTGGCCGACGCGATCAGCCAGGCCCGCCGGCATCAGCGCGAGGCGCTGGCGGCCGCGGGCGACCGGGCGCTGAGCCATGTACCGCGTCTGTTGCGGGGGCCGATCCGGCGCGTGGTCGGATGAGCGGCGCCACCGAGGCCGTCCAGGCCCGGGCGGAGATCCTCAAGCTGGCCCGGGCGCTCAACCGCGACGCGGGCACGCTGCACTACCTCGAGGGAGTGGCTGCGGATGATCTGCGCGCGTTCCGCCACCAGGTCATCGAGGCTCTGTGGAGCGCGGACGGCGCGGCGATGGGCAAGCTGGCCGCAGCCAGCAAGCTGCTCCCGGCCGGCGTGAACGCGACGATCAGCGAGCGCGCCCTCGGCCCGGTCATCACCGCTCAGCTGGCGGCCCGCCTCGATCCGGCACGAGCCATCGACGTGGCCGCCAAGCTGAGCACACCGTTCCTGGCCGACGTGGCGGTCGCGCTCGATCCCCGCCGTACGAGCGCGGTCATCGCGGGAATGCCGCCTCATCGCATCGGCGAAATCACCGCCGAGCTGGTCCGGCGGGGGGAATACGTGACGATGGGCCAGTTCGTCGGCCACCTGAGCGATGAGGCGATCCGCGCCGCTCTGGGAGCGATGGACAATGCCGAGCTGCTGCAGATCGGATTCGTGCTCGAGGACAAGGCGCGCCTGGACCGGCTCCTCGCCCTGCTGCCGCCGGGGCGGCTGGACGGGATCATCACCGCCGCGGTCGAGCAGGACCTATGGCTCGAGGCGTTGGACCTGCTGGCCCACCTCAGTGCCGCCCGGCGCCGCCGGATCATTGCCACGGCCCGGTCGTTTCAGGAGGAGACCCTCGACCGGATCGTGGCGGCGGTCATCGAGCACGAGCTGTGGGAGGAGGCCCAGCTGATCGCCGAGGCCGACCCCGGCCTGCAGGTCCGGCTCGGTCTGGCCCGCCGCTGAGCCCGCGGGTGCCGGCGCGGGCGCCGGGCCGTTGGGGCTGGCCCTTGGGTCCCCCTCAGGGCGTGTACACCGAGGTCCGGCAGGGCTGCGAGTTGCACACGTTGAACACCGCGCCGTTCGGCTCCAGGAAGTCCGACTTCTGCAGCCGGGCCGAGGGCGTGTTGCGCACGTCCTCGTGCGGATCGATGTTGTTGAGGGGATTGCCCTGGGGGGGAATGTTGGCCAGCGGCGGAGGCTGCACACGGCCCGGTCCGCTGTCCCAGATCTCCACCGCTGAGCCCCCGAACGGGAAGTGCCGGATCGCCGGCAGGCCGTAGAACATGTTCCTGTCGCGGACCCGGTTGGTGCTCAGGTCGAGCGCCGGCATGTAGACCGAGGCTCCGATCGTGCGTGCCTCGAGCGCGGCGGCGAAGTCGCTGACCTGATGGTCGCCGTAGGCGATCTGCATCAGCACGGTGTGCGACGGCGTGTCCGGCAACGGATGCGAGGTCATCTGCTGGGCGTATCCCTCGGGGTCGCCCCGGTCCCACAGCTGCTGGACCAGATCGAGCAGCCACGGATGCAGCGAGGGGTCCGGGTAGGAGCCGTACAGCAGGGTCCCGAAGGGCGTGAAGTCCTTGCTGCGCTGGACCAGCACGTTGCCGTAGTCCATCCCCGTGACCCCGAGCGTCGCGCGACGGAAGTCCGGCGCCACCGCGGTGGCCAGGCCACCCTCGATCCCGCCCTGGCTGTTGCCGTCGTAGTACAGGTGCGCGGGGTCGATCACCGGCCTACCCCCGGATTGGAAGGCCGGATTCGCGGCAAAGCCCTGGGGATTGCGGAGCAGGCGCCCCAGCACCAGCGTGTTCAGGACCCCCTGCTGCAGGCGATCGATGACGGCCGGGAACTTGTTCAGGTCCAGGATCGCCGCCGCGTCGTTCAGCTCGTCCGGCTTGGCCAGCCCCCACCAGTCGGTGGCGCAGAAGACCATGTTGTGCTCGGTCGCCATCTCCTGCACGTGGACGCGCGTCACCTCGGTGTGGGAGCCGAGCAGCCCGTGCCCGTAGAGCGACACGCGGGCCGGATGGGCCGGGGTGGCCGTGCTCGGCACGATGCACTCGAACTGCGCGGTGGCGGTGTTGCCCGGGATCTGGGTCGGCGTCGCGTCAAGCCGATGCGAGCTGTAGTGGAAGCCCGGCGTCGCACCCGGGCCGCAGATCACCAGGTAACACGGGACCGAGTAGGTGCCCTGGATCGCGGTCAGGGTCCCACTGACGCCGCTGGTCGGAGGCAGTGTCGAACTCGAGCTGATCTGGTAGGCCGGCGCCCGGCCCTGGGGGATGTTGTCGGCCAGGTTGCCGTCACCGAGCTGGCGGAACGCGTCATTGCGGATCGCGAGCAGCCGACCGGTCAGGTTGCGGGTGGAGGCCACGGTGAAGTCCCAGGCCTCGTACAGGCTCGCGCGCTTCACCCCGACCCGGGCCAGGGCCCGGAAGATCCGGTCGTAGCGCCGGCGCTGGGCGCGCTCGGCGCCGCGCAGGGGACCGCCCTGGCGCAGCCGGGCGAACCAGGCCGGAGCGGCGATCGGCCGTCCGTTGGCCCGACGCAGGAAGCGCAGCGCGACGATGTAGGTGTGACCCTCGAGCAGCGCCTTGGCGGGATGGATCTCGAAGTCGGTGGTGGCCGGACCCGAGGCGTTGGCGTCGAGCTCTGACCAGATCAGCTGCCGGCGGCCGGTGGCCTCGTCGATCAGCAGAACCGCTTGGCGGCGGGCATAGCTGCGGGCGATGTCGACCAGCGGCACAGCCCCGGTGCGTCGCATCGCGCCCGCGTTATCGAGACCCGGGATGTGGAGGAGGATCGCGCTGCCCGGACTGAAGCCGTCGTTCCGGTTCCAGGGGCCCGGGTTGATTCGCTGGCCCTTGGTGTTCACCGGCATCGCCGCGGCCGGCAGATTGACCCGGCGCCCGGTTGCGCTGGCGCGGTCGGCGCGTGTGAAGCGATTGTCGGGGAAGGGGAACAGACAGGCGCGGCCCGAGTACGGCTGGCAATCGGCGCCCGGGCGGCTCGCGGCCGAGGCCGCGCTTGGCGCGAGCGACAGGCTCAACGCGCATAGGACCAGCAGCCGGGCCGCGTGGCCTCGGGGCAACGGGCAGCGAACTCGGAACATCGGCCTTCTCCTGTCTCCTCCGCACGGCCGGGTGGCTCGTGGGGCAGTGGAGAGTAGCCGGTCCCTCCAGAGCACCAGAAAAGTGCGCCGCAGGCGCCTGTCCCGGGCGCGGAGCGGCTAGCGTCCGGCGGGGGCGCCCCTGGGCCCCACCGGGTCCGGCAGCGATCCGGCCGGCACGGCGGGACGAATCTGAGAGGCCGGCCACGGCGGCCCGGGACGGGCGATGTGGAAGCCCTGGACGAGCTCCACGCCGAGCTCGGTCAGCGCCGCCAGCTCGGCCGCCGTTTCCACGCCCTCGACGACGATGTGACCGCTGGTCTGCTGGGCGTAGCCGAGCAGCGCGGTGATCAGCGCTCCGCGGTTGGGATCGCGGTCGATACCCCGGATCAGCGAGCGGTCGAGCTTCATGTAGGCGGGCCGGACAGCCGTCATCTGGCGCAGCCCGGAATAGCCTGACCCCATGTCATCGACGGCGAACAGCGCCCCCGCGGCCTGAAACTGCGAGATCCGGGCGTGCAGACCCGGAGTGTCCTCGAGCAGGCTGTTCTCGGTCAGCTCCAGGATCAGCCCGTGCAGCGACGCGCTCCGACCCAGAATCGCCTCGGTGCGCGCGTCGAGCAGCAGCGGCCCGGACAGGTTGACGCTCAGGAGCGTGCCGTCCGGGCGGCATGGCACAAGCTGCAGGGCACATTGCAGGCAGGCCAGCTCCAGTTCGTCACGGAGCCCGAACTCATCGGCCAGCGCGAACCAGTGCAGGGGGCTCGAGGTGCCGCGGGCCTGGAACCGGGCCAGCGCCTCATAGGCATGGACCAAGCCGGTCGTCGTGGAGACGATCGGCTGCACCGCCATCGTCAGCCCTTGGCCGTCGATCAGCCGCTGCAGCGCCTCCTGAGCCCCGCGGGCGCCGGGAGCCGAGATCGCCTCGCCGGCGTAGCAGGAGACATGCCGGCGTCCGGTGCGCTTGGCGACGCGCAGGGCCACATCGACGGCGCGCAGCAGGGTCTCGGCGTCGCGCCCGTCCCGGGGGACGAGGGCGATCCCGACACAGGCCGAGACGGCCGGAGCGCCCGCGAGGTCAGAGCCGAGGCGGTCGAGCAGCCGCCGCGCAAAGGCGACCGGGTCCGGATGGGTGATGACCAGGCCAAACTCGTCACCGCCCAGACGGCCGATGAAGCCCCCTTCACCCACCACCTCGTGCAGACGGGCGACGACGGAGATCAGCAGCGCATCCCCGGCCGCGTGGCCGGCCGTCTTGTTGACGGTTCCGAACCTGTCCAGGTCCACGAGCAGCACCGCCAGATCACGGTGCTCGGGATGGGCGGCGGCGACGCGATCGAGGCGATCGCGGAAGGCGGCCCGTGAGAGGACCTGGGTGAGTCCGTCGTGGTCGGCCGCATACCGAGCCCGGTCGAGCATCCCCCGGAGCTCTCGGGTCATGCGCCCGCAGGCCAGCAGCAGGGCGATCGCGGCCATGACCAGACCGGCGTAGGGCAGCGTGATCCGGCCGTCGCGAAGGACGGGCAGAGCCAGCGACGCCAGGAGCAGGGCCCGGCCGGCTCCCCCGACGCGGCCGCCACGGGCGATGACCCCGCTGGCCACGGCCGCCAGCCACAGAATCGAGAGCACCCCGACCTGCTGCGGGCCAAGACCGATGATCAGGATCGCTGACAGCGGCGCCAGCGATTCCTCCAGCTTGAGCCAATCCGTGTGGGGCATGGCCAGCTGAACGCCGGCGGTGGCGGCGATGATCGCAAAGCCCGTCGCGCACACGACCGGCATCGTGCTCAGACGGTGATCGCCGACCAGCAGCACAACCGCAACGAGGGCCACCGTTACACGGGCCAGCGATGCGGTCCTCCGCGCCCGCAGTACCTCCTCCGGGAGTTGACCCATCGGCCTCACACTCCATATCTCGGCGGGATGCACCAGGTAGTTGAGGCCCGGTCGACTTACGCTCACCAATCGTCCATGACGGAGGCCCGGGCCGGACCGCCATTCCGGGCCGCCCTCCGGGCCGCCGTTGCGGGAGCCAGCCACCGACCGTGGGTGCGCCCACGGCGCGGCTATGTTCAGACCATGCCCGGCTCGGCAGCACCGTCCACCGCCCGCGAGGGAATCGGCCGCGGGCTCGTCCTGCTGCTCGCCGTGGCCTGCGGGGCCGCGGTTGCCAACCTGTACTACGCACAGCCGCTGCTGCCCACCCTCGGGCGTGACCTCGGGGTCGGCAACGGCACCGCCGGGCTGCTCGTCACCGTCACGCAGATCGGCTACGTGCTGGGCCTGGCCTTCCTGGTGCCCGTCGGCGACCTGCGCGAGCGCCGCGGCCTGATCAGCGCGACGTTGGTCCTCACCGCCGTGGCGCTGGCCGTGGCCGCCGCCGCCCCGAGCTTCCTCGTGTTTGCCGCGGCTCTGGCCGCCGTCGGCGTGAGCTCGGTTGTGGCCCAGATCATCGTGCCGATGAGCTCCTCGCTGTCCGCCGAGCATGAGCGGGGGCGAGTCGTGGGCACCGTCATGAGTGGCCTGCTGATCGGCATTCTCACCGCCCGGACGGTGAGCGGCATCCTCGCCGCCGCCTTCGGCTGGCGCGCCGTGTTCGCCCTGGCCGCCGCCGGGATGGTCGCCCTGGCCGCCACGCTGCGCCGCCGACTGCCGCCCGTGCCCCCGACCACCGAGCTCCCCTACGCCGGCGTTCTGCGCTCGGTGCTGACCCTGATCCGCACCGAGCCGGTGCTGCGCCAGCGGATGGTGATGGGGGGCCTGACCTTCGGCTGCTTCAGCGTGCTGTGGACGTCCCTGGCCTTTCTGCTCGCCGGACCGCCGTTTCACTACGGCAACGCCGCCATCGGCCTGTTTGGGCTCGCGGGTCTGGCCGGAGCCGCCGCCGCCTCGGTCGTCGGCCGGCTGGCCGACCGCGGGCATGGCGCCCGCGCCACGACGGTCTCGCTGATCGTGCTGCTGGTCAGCTGGGCGATCCTGGCCGCGGGCAAGACGGCCGTGGCGCCGCTGATCATCGGAATCGCGGCGCTCGACCTCGGCGCGCAGGGGGTGCAGATCGCCAACCAGAGCGCAATCTACGAGCTGGACGCCAATGCGCGCAGCCGCCTCACCACCGCCTACATGGTCAGCTACTTCCTCGGCGGCGCGATCCTCTCCGCGGTCACCGCGAGCCTGTACGGCCGTGCCGGCTGGGACGGGGTCTGCCTGCTCGGGGCGATCACCGCCGGGTGTCTGCTCGCCGTGTGGCTGATCAGCTCCTACGCGCTGCGCGGACGCCGCCCGGCCGGCGAGCCTCGCCTGGCCTCGGCCGGCGACTGAGCGTCAGCCCTCCCGGGCCGGTCGGGCCGGTCGTATGATCGCGACGTGACCGTTCGGGCGCCGGTTGACCGAGGGAGAGCGGAATGAGCACGGTCGAGGCAGCGGGCGAGCCCCGGCGGGAGAGCGTCCTGATCGTCTTCACGGGTCTGATGCTCGTGCTGCTGATGGCCGCACTCGACCAGACGATCGTGGCCACCGCCCTGCCCACGATCGTCGGCGATCTCGGTGGTCTCAGCCACATCTCCTGGGTGGTGACGGCGTACCTGCTGGCCCAGACCGTGGTCACGCCCGTGTACGGCAAGCTCGGTGACCTCTACGGGCGCAAGGTCGTGCTCCAGATCGCCCTGGTCATCTTCCTGGCCGGCTCGGCTCTGTGCGGCCTCAGCCAGAGCCTGACCGAGCTGATCGCCTTCCGGGCGGTGCAGGGACTGGGCGGAGGGGGCCTGATGGTGGGCACCATGGCCGCGATCGGCGACGTCGTCTCGCCGCGCGAGCGCGGTCGCTATCAGGGCGTGTTCGGAGCCGTGTTCGGCCTGGCCAGTGTGATCGGGCCGCTGCTCGGCGGCCTGTTCACGACCAGCCTGTCGTGGCGCTGGATCTTCTACGTCAACCTGCCGATCGGCGTCTTGGCGTTCGGCGTCCTGGCGGCCACGCTGCCCTCCCGCCGTGAGGAGTCCCATCCGCGGATCGACTACCTCGGGGCGGCTCTGCTCGCCGCGGCACTGGCCGCGATCGTGCTGCTGTGCACCCTCGGCGGAACCTCCTACGCCTGGGGGTCGCCCTTCACGGTCGTGCTCGGGCTGGCGGCCGCGGTCCTGGGCGGCTGCTTCGTTCTGGCTGAGCGCCACGCCGCCGAGCCCGTGCTCCCGCCCCGCCTGTTCGGCAACGGGGTGTTCGCGGTCACCAGCGCCGTCGGGCTTGTGGTCGGCTTCGCGCTGTTCGGATCGGTGACCTACCTGCCGCTGTTCCTGCAGGTGGTGGGCGGAGCCAGCCCCACCGGCTCGGGCCTGCAGATCCTCCCCCTGATGGCCGGCCTGCTGATCACCTCGATCGCGTCCGGCCAGATCATCAGCCGCACCGGCCGCTACAAGCCGTTCCCGATCATCGGGACGGCGATCATGGTCGCCGGCCTGATTCTGCTCTCGACGATGGACGCCCATACGGGGCGCCTGGCCGCCTCGGCGTTCATGTTCGTGCTCGGGCTGGGCCTCGGCCTGGTCATGCAGGTGCTGGTGCTCGCCGTTCAGAACGCCGTCGATTACCAGGATCTCGGCGTGGCCACCTCGGGCGCCACGCTGTTTCGCTCTATCGGGGGCTCGGTCGGCACGGCCGTGCTGGGCTCGATCTTCGCCAGTCGCCTGAGCTCCGAGCTGTCCGCGTCGCTGCCGCCCAGCGCCCGCGGCAGCCTCGGCGCGGGGGGGAACGTGACCCTCGACACGGCCAGGCTGGCCAGACTGCCGGCCCCGATCCACTCGATCTTCCTCACCGCCTTCACGAATGCCCTGAGCACCGTGTTCGTGGTCGCGGCCGCGGTGGCGGCGGCCGCCTTCGTGCTCTCATGGCTGCTCGAGCAGCGCCCGCTGCGCGACAGCGTCACGGCCTCGACGGGACTCGGCGAGACGTTCGCGATGCCCAAGCCCACCGATCCCCTGGCCGAGGCCTCGCGCGCGCTGACCGTGCTGGTCGGCCGCGACGGGCGGCGCCGGCTGGTGGCGCATCTGGCCGAGCGGGCCGGCGTCGCGCTACCCCCGTCCGCCTGCTGGCTGATCGTGCGGCTGCACGAGGATCCGGACGCCGACATCCCCGCGCTGTGCCGTGACTTCGACCTGCCCGAGGAGCTCGGTGCTCGGGCGCTCGCGGAACTGGAGGTGGCGGGCATGGTGCAGACGGACCGCGATCATCGGACGGTCACGCGCGCCGGCGCGGAGGCGGCGGAGAAGCTGGCCGCTGAACGGCGGGCCAGCCTGGCGCGGCTCTGCGAGGGCTGGGCGCCCGAGCAGCACGCCGACCTGGCCGGCCTGCTCACCCGCCTGGCCCGTGAGCTCGTCCGCGAGCCCTCCGAGCACGACATCCCCTCGGCCTCCAAGCAGCATGCCGGCGTGCCCGGCTGAATCACCTCCCGCCGCTTCGCGGTGGTATCGCGTGTCCGTGCCGGCCGGCCTATGGCCCCGGCTCGGGCCCGGCGATGATCCGGGATCCCTGCACCCGCCCTCGGGACAGGAAGCTGATCGCCCACCGCACGATCACCACGAGGCGGTTCTGGAAGCCGATCAGGTACCAGATGTGGACGCCCAGCCAGATGATCCAGGCTGGCAGACCGCTGAGGTGCAGCGGTCCGATCTCGGCCACCGCGCGTCCGCGGCCGATCGTGGCCAGGTTGCCCTTGTCGCGGTAGCGAAACGGCTTCAGCGGCCTGCCCTCCAGGCGGCGCTCGATCGCGCGCGCGGCGTACGCACCCTGCTGGATGGCGACCGGCGCCAGTCCCGGCAGGCGCATGTTCCCGCCCGCGCCGTCGCTGACACTGGCCATGTCGCCGATCGCCATGACCTCGGGGTGACCCGGCAGCGTCAGATCGGACGCGACGGTCACCCGGCCCGCCCGATCGATCTCGGCGCCGGACTGCCGGCCGAGCTTGCCCGCCAGGTCTGAGGCCATCACCCCCGCGGCCCAGATCACCGTGCGCGCGGGCACCCGCTCGGTGCTGCCATCGCCGGCGGCCAGCGAAACCCCGTCGGCATCAATGCCCACGACGGTCTTGCCCAGAGCCGGCTCGACCCCGAGCTTCTGGAGGGAGCGCAGCGCGCGCGCGGAGAGGGATTCCCGGAATGCGCCGAGCAGCCGGTCAGCCGTCTCCACGAGCATGATCCGGGCGGACTCGGGCTCGATCGTCCTGAACGAGTGCTCCAGGGTCCCGCGCGTCAGCTCGCCGATCTGACCGGCCAGCTCGACTCCGGTCGGGCCGCCGCCCACCACGATGAAGGTCAGCTCGGCCCGCCGCTCCTGCTCACTGGCCGTCATCTCCGCCCGCTCGAAGGCGGTGAGGATGCGCGAGCGGACGGCCACGGCGCTCTCCAGGGTCTTGACCTCGCCGGCCACCTCGCGCCACTCGTCGTGACCGAAATAGGAGTAGCTCGAACCCGCGGCGACGACCAGCGAGTCGTAGTCCAGGCGATCGGGCATCTGGTGGCTCGGATCGGGCTCGAGCCATACCCGCCGCTGCTCCAGATCGAAGTCCCGGACGCCGGCCAGCAGCACGCGCACGTTCCCGGCTGACCCGAAGATCGCCCGCAGGGGATAGGTGACGTCACTCGGTGACAGTGCCCCGGTGGCGACCTGGTAGGTAAGCGGCTGGAAGAGATGGAAGTTCCGGCGATCGACGAGCGTGACCTCGACCGGGGCGTGGCGGAGATGCTTGACGACCTGCAGGCCGCCGAAGCCGCCGCCGATCACCACCACCCGGTGCACAGCCATCAGGCCGCTCGCCGCTCGGTCAAGGTCATGTCCTACTCGACCTGGGTCCCGGGGGGAGGGCGAGCGCGGTCCGCCGGACTTCGTCCCAGGTCGCCATTGAGCCCAGCCTACCCCGCGCACCCACCCGGCTCGCGCCGGGAGACGCCGGTCGGGCCTCAACTCGCGTCATACTCGCCCGGTGCCGAGCGAACCATCATCCCTGACCCTGTTCGAGGCCGTCCGGCGGGCGGTCGAGATCGTCGACCCTGACGATGACGATCCGCGGGCGGGGGATTTCGAGCGCGCCTTCGAGGACAACGACGAGCCGATCCGGGCGCTGGACGACGTCGAGGCGCGCGTCGGAACCGTTCTGGCCGAGCTCGACCCCGCCGTGTCCAGCGGGACCCTGTCGATGGCCGGGGCGATCACCACCTACCTGAGCTACCGCCGGGACGAGGTCAACGCCGAGCCGGCCGAGTTGATCCGTCTCGCTGCCCGCGCCGAGTGGGAGGGCGACCCCCCGGAGGCGGTCAGAGCTTGGCTGGCGGACCGCGGCCTCAGCCTCTAGTGCCCGTCAAACCCGGCGACAGCGCGGAGTAGGCTAGGGGCGGCAAGCCGCGAAGGGAGCAGCCATGTCCGATCACCCTCAGACCGGGCCCCGCCATCAACACGAACGGATCTACGAGCGCTCCGCCGATCCGGCGGAGGGAGCGGACCGGCCGTTGGAGCCCAGGACTCCGGACAGCGAGTTGTCCACCAGCGATGATCCGGCGGGCGTGGCCAAGCCCACCTCGGAGGATCCTCATCATCGCCTGAACACCCCGGTGGGCGAGCCGGATCCTGCCGCCGACTCCGATCCCTACCGGACGCCGACCGAGGACGATGAGCAGGATCACGCCTCGGGTACCCGCGGCAGCGGCCAGGGCTCTGAGCAGTGAGCGTCAGCACCGCGCGAGGGCTGCTCGAGCGCAGTGGCGATCACCCCGTGGTCAGCCTGTTCTTCAACCTCGATCCGAGCCAGTTCGCGACCCTGCCCGCGCGCGCCACGCAGGTGCGGTCGCTGCTCGACCAGGCGCACGCCCAGAGCCGGGAGACGTCGGTTGATCACGAGGACAGCAAGGCGCTGGCCGCGGATCTGGCCCGGCTCGGCGCCTACCTGAACTCGGACGAGCTACCCGTCTCCGGCGCCCGCTCGCTGGCCGTGTTCTGCTCCGCCCGTGACGACCTGTTCGAGACGATCCGGCTCAGCGAGCCGACCGGTCCGGCCGTGATCATCGCGCGCCGTCCGTATATCGAGCCCCTGATCGTCGCCCAGGACCGGGAGCGCTGGCTGATCGCGCTGGCCAGCCGACGATCCGGGCGGATCTTCTCGGGGCGCCTCTCGGCGCTGAGCGAAGACGCGCGCGTCGAGGACGACGTCCGTGGACAGCACCGCCAGGGCGGCTGGTCGCAGGCCAATTACCAGCGCAGCGTCGATGAGGACGCGGAACGCCATCTGCGCCGGATCGCCGAGGATCTCCGGCACCAGTGGCAGCGCCAGCGCGTGCAGACGGTCCTGCTCGGCGGCCCCGTGGAGGCGGTGGCGCGTCTGCGCGAGCTGCTTCCCGCGGACATGCGGGTCGCGCTGCACGAACAGCGGCTGGAGCTGGATCCGGAGACCGCCACTGTGGACGAGGTCCACCGGACCGTGCGGCCGATCCTGGCCGAGACCGAGCGCAGGCGCCGCAGCGTCGTGCTGGAGGAGCTCGCCGAGGCCGCCGCGGCGGGCGGTCCGGGAGCGATCGGACTGACCGCGACCCTGGAGGCGCTGGCCGAGCGGAGGGTCCGGACGCTCGTCCTGGCCCCGGACTTCCGGACCTCGGGCGCGCGCTGCCCGCAGTGCGGTCTGCTCACCCAGGAGGGCATCGAGTTCTGCCCGGTCGACGGCACCCGGCTGGTTGCCGTGGAGGACCTGAGGGAGGCCCTGGTCGAGGCCGCCGTGCTCCAAGATGCGGAGGTCGTGGCGCTCGACCAGCCCAAGCCCGATCAGACTCCACTGGAGGGAATCGGCGCGCTGCTGCGCTTCTGAGCCGCATCAGGCCGAGCCCTGAAGTCGTTGGGCGCGGCGCCGTCAAATCAGGCGCCTCGTCGCCATCCGGTGGAGCTCGAAGCAATACTGAACACTGATGAGCGCTCGCTTCGCATCTCCCTACGCCCACGGCCTGGTGCGGGTGGCCACCGCTGTCCCGCATCTGCGGGTCGGCAATCCGGGCTTCAACACGGGACGGACGCTGGCTCTGGCCGGCGAGGCCGATCGCGCCCGGGCCGCGCTGGTCATCTTCCCCGAGCTGGGCCTGGCCGGCTACTCGAGTGAGGACCTGCTGCACCAGGCCGCTTTGCTCGACGGCGTCATCGCCGGCCTGCAACAGATCGTGCAGGCCAGCCGGGAGCTGCTTCCCGTGATCGTGGTGGGCGCGCCGCTACGGGCCGAGGGCGGCCTGTTCAACACCGCGGTGGTAATCCACCGCGGGCAGATCCTGGGTGTGGTCCCCAAGAGCTTCATCCCGGAGTACCGGGAGTTCTACGAGAAGCGGCAGTTCCGGGCCGCCCGCGACCTGGTCCGGGCCGAGTTGCGCCTGCTCGGTCAGACGGTCCCGTTCGGGCCCGACGTGATCTTCGCCAGCCGCGACATCGAGGACTTCGCCCTGCACGTCGAGATCTGCGAGGACCTGTGGGCGGCGATCCCGCCCAGCACCGATGCGGCGCTCGCCGGAGCGACCGTGCTGGCCAATCTGTCGGCCAGCAACATCACGGTGGCCAAGGCCGGTTACCGGCACACGCTGTGCCACTCCCAGTCCGCTCGCACGATCTCCGCCTATCTCTACACGGCGGCCGGGACGGGCGAATCGACCACCGACCTGGCCTGGGACGGCCACGCGATGATCTACGAGAACGGTCAACTGCTGGCCGAGTCGGAGCGCTTCAGCGACGACGAGCAGTTGGTGCTGGCCGACGTGGATCTGGATCGGATCGTGGCCGACCGCCGCCAGACCAGCAGCTACGGCGATCTCATCCACGACCGGCGCGAGAGCCTGCGCCGGATGCGGCGGGTCGAGTTCGAGCTCGGGGTTCCCGCCGAGCAGTTCCCGCTGAAGCGCCGCGTCGAGCGCTTCCCCTATGTCCCGGCCGATCCGCAGACCCGGACCGAGCGCTGTGAAGAGGTCTACAACATCCAGGTGCAGGGCCTGGAGACGCGGCTGCGGGCCACGGGGATCCGGAAGATCGTGATCGGCGTCTCAGGCGGGCTGGACAGCACCCACGCGCTGATCGTGGCGGCCCGGGCGGTGGATCGGCTCGGCCTCCCGCGCGAGAACGTGCTCGGCTACACGCTGCCCGGCTTTGCCACCAGCGAGCTGACGCTGCGCAACTCCCATGCCCTGATGCAGGCGCTGCATGTCAGCGCTAGCGAACTCGACATCCGGCCCTCGGCGATGCAGATGCTGCGCGACATCGGTCACCCCGCCGCCGGCGGCGAGCCTCAATACGACGTCACCTACGAGAACGTGCAGGCCGGCGAGCGCACCTCCCACCTGTTCCGCCTGGCCAACTACCACCAGGCCCTGGTTCTGGGAACCGGCGACCTGTCGGAGCTGGCCCTCGGCTGGTCGACCTACGGCGTGGGCGATCAGATGTCGCACTACAACGTCAACGCGTCGGTGCCCAAGACCCTGATCCAGTTCCTGCTGCGCTGGGCGATCGACACGGGCGAGTTCGATGAGGAGGCCGGCCGGGTCCTCCGATCGGTCCTCGAAACCGAGATCTCGCCCGAGCTCGTGCCGCGCAGCGAGGATGCCGACGGTGATGGCCCGGCGCAGAGCAGCGAGAGCGTCGTCGGCCCGTACGAGCTGCAGGACTTCTTCCTCTATTACGTTCTGCGCTTCGGGTACCGGCCGAGCAAGGTGGCCTACCTGGCCGAGCACGCCTGGGGCGATCGCGACCGCGGCGACTGGCCCGACCTGATCCCGCCCGAGCGGCGCAACCAGTACACGCGGGCCGAGATCCGGCACTGGCTCGAGGTGTTTCTGCAGCGCTTCTTCCAGACCAGCCAGTTCAAGCGCTCGGCCCTCCCCAACGGCCCGAAGGTCGGCTCGGGCGGCTCGCTCTCACCGCGCTCGGACTGGCGCGCGCCCAGCGACGGCGACGCCGCCGCGTGGCTGGCCGAGCTGCAGGCCGGCGTTCCCCTCGGCGATTAGCGCAGTCGCAGCGCTCACTCGACGATCTCGTACTCGTAGCCCTCGAACAGCCCGGTCTCCAGAACGCCCGGGATCGCCTTGATCTCCCGATCCAACCCGATCGGGATTGCGTCGAAGTGCGCGTCGAGCAGAAGGAACCCCGCCTCGGTCAGCACCGGGCCGTCCTTGCCGGTCCCGGTGCGCAACGCGGCCGACCGCGCACCGTGCTCGCTCAGCCGGGCGGCCACGAGCTCCACGGCGTTCGGATGGACCTCGATCGGAATCGGGAACCGCAAGCCGAGGCGCTCCACGTGCTTGGTCGGATCGACGGCCAGCACCATCCTGGCCGACGTGTTCCAGAGCAGCTTCTCGCGGAACAGGGCCCCGCCCCGACCCTTGAGCAGCCGTCCCCCGGGATCGATCTCATCTGCCCCGTCGACGCTCCAGGACGGTCTCACCTGGCCCAAGCGGCCCAGCGGGAGCCGGAGGCCGGTCGCGGCAACCTCGGTCTCATAGGAGCTCGTCACCACCTGGACGCGCAGCTCTTCCTGGGCCACTCGCCGGCCGATCGCCCACAGGGTGAGGAACGTGGCCGAGCCCGAGCCGAGCCCGATCACCTCCCCGTCCGCGGCTCGCTCGGCAATGCGCCGAGCGACATCGAGCTTCACCTCCAGGTGCTCGACCTCCCGCGGCCACGGCAGCAGCGGCGAGGCCGACCAAGCCGAGGCGTCGTCTCTCCTCACTGGACCCGTCCTCTCTTTCGGACCGGAGTGCGTGCCGGTTCATCGTGGGGCGCCGCGGAACGGCACGAGCACCTTAGTGCTGACCGTCCGCCGCAGGACCGCGCCCGCGCAGAACGTGTCCGGCACCCACCGCTTACGGCTGAACAGCGCGGTCTGGTCGGTGTGGTGGGGCGAGGCGGGGTTCTCGGACTCCGAGTAGGTGAGGATCGAGCCGCCGATCGGACAGGTGCCGTGGTTCCAGCTGATCACCTGGACGAATGAGGACCCGGTGTAGATCGGGCCGAACCCCTGGCCGGGCGTGAAATCGGAGTAGATCGCGTTGAAGTCCCCGTTCGGATCGCCCGGGCCGCCGTGGATTGGAATCCGCCGCCGGCCGGCCATCACGTACTGGATGTCTCCCGGCGTGGCGTCGAGCGGGATGTGGGCGCCGTCCAGGTCCTGGATCGCGTCGCCGAGCGCGGCGCGCACGACCGGGCTGTTCGTGTTGAGCGTATTCGGCGTGTGGACCGGATCGCTGGAGCTGAACGGGGTGGCGAACGGCGAGGTGCCCGCCCCGGGCGCCGCCTGCGCGTCGGCGTGATCCCAGAAGCGGCGGAACAGCACCGCACCATGGGAGCCGAGGTTCTCGTGCAGGTCCCAGTGGGCGAGGATGTCGCAGGCGCTGCCGACCGGGACCGGGGGACCGGAGTCGGTCGGGGCCATCCCACCCGGGAGCGAGCGGCACATCGAAACGAGCGCGTCCCGCGTCAGCTCGCCGGCGTACTGGCGGTCGGAGAAGACCATGCTCTGCATGTCGCCCACCGTGAACCCGGCCGGGCCCAGGTGGTCTGAGCCGTCGACCCGGGCCTGGGTCATGATCAGCCCGATACGGGTGCGCAGCGTGCGGGCGGTGTTCTCATCACCGATGATCCGCGCGAACCCGGTCAGAGGTTGATGCGGATTCGACAGCCAGTAGCTGTCGTTGGAGTTGGTCACGTAGTCACTGCGGAACAGGTGCGGCAGGTGCGAGGGGCCGAACAGCCCGGGCTCGATCGCATCGGAATCCGTACCCCACGCGCACGCCGAGCGGGAGCCGTCGAGCACCGGCAGGCCAAGCAGTGAGAAGGTAGCCTGACCGAGTGCCGTGTCGCACCGCTGGGCCTTGGCGTTGGTCACGTTGGGGACCGCTCCGATGTCGGCGTAGAGCGCGTTCCCCTGCCGGTCGGCCGCGATCGTATTGACCCACGGGATGCCTTCGTAGCGGTTAAGGATGTTCAGCATCTGCGGAGCCGAGCGAGCGTGGTCGAAGTCGAAGAACGTGTTGAACACCCGGAAGTTGTCGGCGTTCGCGTCGCCGAGCGCATAGGCCGTCGTCGGCGTCCAGCTCAGCGGAACTCCCTCGAGCGAGTTGAAGATCGGGCCGAAGCGGCTCGAGTAGAGCGTGCGGGACTGGGGCTTCAGGCTGCCGTCGGCCTGGCGCACCTGGATCGTCACGGTGCGGCTGGTCATCTTCTCCGGCTGGCCGTCGTACAGGTAGGTGGTCGGCTCGCCGGGGACGAGGGTCAGCTGGAACGGCGTGAAGCGGAACGCGGTCGAGACCGTGTGCGACCAGGCCACCGTCGCCGTGTGGCCGATCAGCACGAGCGGCACGCCGAACAGAGACGCGCCCTCGACGTCCATCTGGTGAGGGATGTCGAGCTGGGCCTGGTAGAAGCGCTCGGTCCCTATCCATGGGAAGTGCGGGTTGCCGAGCAGCAGCCCGTGTCGATGATCGCGCGTCCCGGCGCGCCCGACCGCGACGGCGTTCGAACCGATCGCGCCGATCCCGCCCGCCGGCAGGCGCCGCGCCAGGAGGCGCGCCACCTGTTCGGGGCTCAGCGCCGGGGCCCTGCGCGCGGTGTGAGAACGGAGCGCTGGCGGTACCGGGTTGGGCAGCCGCGGTACCGGACCCGGGAGCGGCGGCACCGGAACGGGCCCGGTCGGCACCGGAACGCCCGGGGTCGGCGGCGCTGCCTCGGCGATCCCGCCGATCACCACGTCGCCGCTGGCCAGTTCGATCAGCTGGTAGAAGCGCCGCCATACGTCCTGAGCGGTGATCGGGCGCACCCAAGCCTTGCCGCGGCAGCGCGGGTCGGGAACGCCCGCGCTGCCCCCGACGCTGCGCAGGTAGCGGTCATAGCCGCGGACGTAGCCGGCCACGAGCTGGCGGACGCCGGGCTTCGGGCCGAACGGGTACGGCTGGGCCAGCAGCTTGCCGATCACGCCCGAGTCGATGATCTGCTGGTAGAAGAAGTCCGAGTCGAGATTGTTGACGCTCACCCCGTTGCCGCGCTGCTCATAGCTGCCCTCGGGGCCGAAGAAGCGCGAGCGCTGCGCGTCGACGGTCACGTAATCCTCGGCGATCGTGCACAGGTTGTCCTGAGCGAACGCGTAGCCGTAGCCCTCGCCGGCGCCCGCGTAGCTGGTTGCGGCGATGTGCGGAATCCCGTAGCGGGTGCGACGGATTACGACCGCGCCGGTGAGCAGGCGGCGCTCCGTGAGCGCCGGCCCCCGCTGCCCGCTGCCGTTACGGACCGCCGGGGTCAGGGCAGGCGCCACAGGCGCCGCCGCCAGCGCGAACACGAGTACGAGCGCGAGCGCGAGCATCAGCCCGGCTGGCCACGCCCGCCATCGCCTGGCGGCCCTCATCGGTGTCCCTGCGCTCATCCCGGCCTCCTCTCGTGCGGGAGCGGGAGCGTAACACTCCGGAATCCGTCGTGATGAAGTGGAGCGCACCGCTCAAAACCCGGAAACGAGCGCACAGCTGACGGTTCCCGGTGGGGTGTGCGCCCGGCGAAGTGGACATCGGCGTCCCTCTCGAATCCTGTCGATAGCATCTTGTCCGACTCGACGGAGCTCGGGCTGACGGGATGGAGAGCTCCTTCATCGTCTGATCTGCAAGGAGTGGTGGTGGGTCGCTTTCGTCTACTTGGGCTTGCCGTCTGCAGCCTCGCTGTTTCGGCGGCTGTGCCGGCCGCTCCGGCCCCCGCAGGCACGCTGGCCGCACGCATGCCAGTGGCGCCGCTGCGAGCCTGGGGCGGGACCGAGATCCGTTCGCTGGACGTCCTCCCTGCCCCCTCGGTCGGCTCGAGCCACCGGCAGGTGTCAATGCGCCGCGCCGCCACGACGACCTCCGGCTCGGGATCGCCTGGGGCGGCTCCCCCGGATGAGCTGCTCTCCGACGAGACGGCGTTCAGCCGATGGGCATATGTGGTCCAGGTCGGGCCGATCCGCCAGCAACCCGCCATCGACTCACCACAGGTGGCGCGACTGCACTGGTATACCGAGGACTACTTCCCGGAGGTCTACCTCCTCCTGCGTACGCACTGGGACGCCCAGGGCCGGGAATGGGTCATGTTGCGCGTGCCGATGCGTCCCAACGGCCGGACGGGCTGGGTCCTGCGCCAGGACCTCGGTCGCTTCCACGTGACTCATAGACTCGTCGTCGTCGACCGCAGCCGGCTGCGTATGTACCTCCTCGACTCCGGCCGTCAGATCTGGAGCGCTCCGGTGGCGGTGGGCAAAGCGTCCACCCCCACGCCGGCGGGCCACTTCTGGATCCGGGAGCGCTTCAAGCTGCAGGATCCCACCTCCGGGTACTGGCCTTATGCGTTCGGGACCAGCGACTACTCGACGCTGACCGACTGGCCCGGGGGGGGCGTCGTCGGCATCCACGGCCCGTATTACCAGCCGCAGGACATTCCGGGGCGCATCTCCCACGGCTGCATCCGCCTGCGTACATCCGATGACGCCTGGCTGGCGGGCCACGTCGGTCTCGGAACCCCCATCCATGTGATCTGACCCGTCAGGGCGCTCGCCGCCGCTCCCGGAAGATCGCATAAATCTTCCTAAATCGGGTAAAATGCCACCCACAAAAGCTGTCTGTTAGGCATCGGAGGCGTGGCGTCGAGGAAACGGGACGCTCGAAGGCGTGCCGGCAGCGGGGAGCAGGTACTACAGGAGGAAAAGATGCCAGCAGCAAGCTTCGCTGCTCGACCCAGGATGTTGCTCGTACTCTCGGCAGTGCTACTCGGCTTGGTGATGCCGAGCGCGGCGTCCGCCGCCTCGTCCGGCAGTTTCTCGTGCCGCGCTAGCGCCGCCCGGATCACGCTAGCCGGTGGGACCGTGCCGACGATCGAGCCGTTCGTGGCCAATAACGCCGATACGCCGTGTGCGGCCGACAGCCAGAACGTGCTGACGCCGACCACCGTCGGTCCGCTCACGGTCAACGCGGTCAACGTGGCCACCGCGACCACCCCGCAGACCGCCAACGCCTCCTCGACGGTGACGAATCCGACCGTCACCATCGGATCGGGAGCGCTCGTCGTGCACGCCGACGTCGTCAGCGCGACGGCTGGCTACCGGTGCGTCAATGGCACGCCCCAGCCCAACACCAGCGGGCAGGTTGTCGCGTTGACCATCAACGGGAACGCAATCACGATCCCTCCGGGAACCAACGTGACCGTCCCGCTCGGCCCGCTCGGCACGCTCGTCCTCAACCAGGTTCTGACGAGCAGCACGATGGTCGTGCGACGTGCCGTATCTCTCACGACGCCGCTCGGAACGGTCGTGCTGAGCGAGGCCACTGCAGATCTGTCCGGCACGCCGTGCGCGAGTTCGTCGACGGCGGGAACCGGCGCCAGCAAGGGAACGGCGCACTTGGTGGTCACACCGGCGGCCGCCGCTCGGTTGATCGGCGCGAACCGGTGCGTGAGCAGCAGGTTCAACGCCGTTGTCGTCGGGACGGAGATCTCCCGCGTGGTGTTCTCCGTCGACGGCAAGCAGGTGGCGATACGCAGCTCCAGCCCATACCGCGTCTCGATCGATCCCACCCCAGGGCACCATGTGCTGACGGCTCGGGTCACCTTCCTGCCGGCGAGCAACACGGCGGCCCGCACGCTGCGCCTGCGCTTTACCGGCTGTCCCCCCGGCGCACGATTGGTGATCACGCCTAAGTCGGCGGCACAGCTGATTGCGGCTCACGTGTGCGTGCGCAATACGTTCTACGCGACGGTGGTGGGAACCGAGATTCAGCAAGTGGTGTTCTCGCTCGACGGCACGGACATCGCCACCCGCACCGGTAATCCGTTCCGCACCGCGATCCACCCGACGCCGGGGAGGCACACCCTCCTGGCCCGGGTGACGTTCCGACGATCCAGCCGTGCGGGTCCGCGGGTGTTGCGCGTCGCCTTCAGCGGCTGCCCGCCACCGCGCTTCACCGGCTGAGGCAACATCGGGAGCCAGGACGTCATGGCAAGAGCCCCGGGGACGCCCCGGGGCTCTCCCTTATCTGCCTGACGCCGAGCCCGGAGTGCGTCGAGCGCTCACGGTCGCCAGAGCGAGCCCGGCTCAAACCGTCCGCACGACGCGCCCCGGTCAGGAAACGGCGGCGATTCCGGTGAGGGATGGCGAGACCCGGACTCGAACCGGGGACACCACGATTTTCAGTCGTGTGCTCTACCAACTGAGCTATCTCGCCCTGGCGGCGCGATGCTAGCGCCTGGGCACCGCGTGCGGACCGCGACGCGGGGTGTTTTCGCCCGCCTGGCGGCGGACCGGCTCGGCGCCGTGAATCGGCGAGCCGGGCTGGGTCGCGGGCCGCCGACACCAGCCGCTTGCCATCCGCGCTCGCCACCGGCAAAATATTGATTTACGGTAAATCAGCTTGGATGCTGCGGAGGTCTTATGAGGCGTGTGGCGATGACGGTGGGGGTGCTGGCGCTGCTGTGCGTCCTGGCGCCGGCGGCAGGCGCCGCCTCGTTCACGAGTCCGGTGAAGCTGACCGGGGCGGCCGGAGGCGAGCCGAGCATCGTCACCGATCCGTTCGGCGATGCGTTCGTGTCCGGTCCGCAGGGCATCCCCGCCGGGGCCAACCTCACTGAGGGCGTTGGTTTCTGGCGCTCCACCAACGATGGGAGCAGCTTCAGCTCGGCCCAGATCATCGGCTCGCAGACGGGTGGTGGCGACAGCGATCTGCTGTTCTCCAAGGGGGCCCTGTACGTGGCCGACCTCGAGGCCAGCACGGCCCAGATCTGCAAGAGCACCGACCGCGGCCTGACCTTCTCCGGGATCGGGCCGGTTCCCGACCCCAACCACTGCACGACGACCAACGGCGGCCAGGCCGGCCCCTCGGATGACCGGGAATGGCTGACCGCGGCGCCGGACGGAACGCTGTACCTCACCTACCACGAGTTCGTCAGCGCCCAGCCGGTCGCCTTCCGCAGCGATAACGCCGGCGGCGATGACTTCTCCAACCCCTGCGGCTCGATCGTCACCGACCCGACGATCGAGTCCAACGTGCCCACGGACATCACCGGTGGCACGCTGGTGGCCAAGCCGGTCACCGATTCCAAGGGCAACCTGTACGTCCTCTTCTCGACCACGACCCAGCACGAGAACCTGCTCGCCCAGGCCGCCGGCCAGCCGAGCGGCACCTTCAGCCAGCTGTATCTGGCCGTCTCCCACGACAAGTGCAAGACGTTCACCGACTACACCGTGTTCGACGGCGAGAAGCGCTACGGCGAGAACACCGTCCAGTTCGGCGACATCTTCAACGACCTGGCGATCGACGGCGCGGACAACCTGTACGTGATCGGGGCCGGCTATATCGGCACCACGCCGTTCGCCAAGACGGCCAACGTCTATCTGCTGCACTCCACCAACCGCGGGCAGACGTGGTCCTCGCCGCAGCAGATCGGCGCGAGCAATGCCGCCCACATGCTCCCCGCCGCCGTCGCGGGACCGCGCGCGGGCCAGCTGTCGATCGGCTACTTCCGCACCGTCAACGGCGTCACCGACCCCAACAGCACCTCGGGTAAATGGACCTACTCGACCGCACAGTCGACCAATGCCAACACCGGCTCGAGCTTCTCCTACAGCGACGTGAACCCGGGCTTCGTCTACCACAACGGTGACATCTGCAACCAGGGCATCCTCTGCGGGAGCACCCCCAACGGACCCAGCGATCGCTCACTGCTCGACTTCACCTCGGCCGCGGTCGACAGCCAGGGCTGCCCGCTGTACACGTTCGCCGGCAACCCGACCGGGTCGCCGGGCAACAACGACGGCAGCAACACGTTCAACTACGTGACGAGGCAGACCAGCGACTGCTTCCAGGCCGCCGGCTCCGGAGGGGCGGGTGGCTCGGGCTCGACCAGGAGCGCGAGCGGCAAAGGCGGCCCGGCCTGCCCTCGCCCGAGCGGCCGGCTGGCCGGCCGGAAGCTCGGGCCGCTGGCTCTGGGCCTGACCCGCAGGCGGGCACGACAGCTCATGCCGCACTACACCGTGACCCACAACGGATTTGACAACTTCTGCCTGCGGGCGGGCTGGGGCATCCGGGCCGGCTACCCGTCCAGGCAGCTGCTCAGGGGCGTCTCGCGTTCGGTGCGCAGGCGGAGCGCCGGCCGGATCGCCATCATGCTGACGGCCAACCGCTACTACGCGCTCGACGGGGTGCGCCCCTCCACCAAGTTGTCGCAGGTGGCGCACCGGTTGCGCTTCGAGCGACCGCCGTTCCACGTCGGACTGAACTACTGGTACATCGTTCCCGGCCGGAGCGCCCGCGGAGTGCTGAAGGTCCGCCGCGGCCGCATCCTGGAGGTCGGCATCGTCGCACGCGTGTTCACCAACGGCCGCGCCGCGCAGCGACGCCTGTTCCGGAGTCTCAAGGGCTGACCGCCTGACCGACACCACCGCGCGGGCGGAAGGGAATGGCGACCTTCCGCCCGCGCAACCACGTGCGAACGCGACGCCGAGGGCAGGCCGGAACTAGCTCGCGGCCTCGTTGAGGCGACGCAGGAGCTCGAGCGCGCCGCGCTTGGAGAGCGGCTCGTTCAAGTTCCCGCACTTGGGCGACTGAACGCATGAGGGGCACCCGTCCTGGCAGGGGCACTCGCCGATCAGGCGCTCGGCATCGGTGACCAGGCGTCCGAACTGCTCAAAGCCACGACGAGCGATCCCGACCCCCCCGGGGTGCCCCTCGTAGATGAAGATCGTCGGTCCTCCGGTCTGCGGATGGGCGTTGGTCGACAGGCCCCCGATGTCCCAGCGGTCACACATGGCGATCAGCGGCAGTACGGCGATCTGCCCGTGCTCCAGGGCGTGCAGCGAACCGAGCAGCTGAGCAGGTGGGAACGGGGGCTGTGCCGGCGAAGCCGATCGCCCGTCGATCAGCTCATCGAGTTCGTACCACAGAGCCTGCGTGGGGAACTCGGTGGTGGGGAGATCGAGCGCGTGGAAATCGAGCACCTCGTGGTCGCGCAGCCGCTTGCGCTGGTAGCCCAGGACCTCCTCGGAGTAGACGACCGACCCGAAGGAGAGCGTCACCCCATGGCTGGTCCGCCGCTCGATGAGCCGCTCGATGTAGGTCATGCTCTCGCGCTTGGTCTGCGTGAAGTACTCCCCGTCAAACGGCTCGAGCATCGCCCGCCGCGCCTCCAGGTCGAGCTCCCGGACCAGATAGGAGCGCCCCAGGTGCAGGTAGACCGCCCCCGCGTGGACGGTCGAGTAGGCGCGACTGGCCTCGATCGTGCCCAGCACCTCGCCGGACGCGCGGTCGATCAGAACGAAGTGCTCGGCCGACGCCGAGCGCAACGCGACCCGGGCGGCCGGGTAGTCGTCGGCGCGGCGAGGCACGAACCCGGTCGCTCGCTCACGCAGCAGGCCAGCGCCGGCCAGGGCCGAGGCGTGCTCGTGCCAGTGGGGCCCGAGGATCGGCGCGTCGGCCTCGCTCAGAGGCGCTTCGTGGGCGGCGCACAGGAGGTGCTCGGCGTAAATCTCGCTGCTGTCGGGATCGAGGATCGCGGCTTCCACGGGACGGCCGAGAAAGTCCTCGGGGTGCCGGCAGAAGAACTGGTCGAGGGCATCCTCGCCGGCGATGTAGACCGCCAGACCTCGGCCGCGCCGCCCCGCCCGGCCCCACATCTGGCGCAGGCTGGCCACTGTCCCGGGAAAGGTCACGCACACGGCGGCATCCAACTCGCCGATATCGATGCCCAGCTCGAGCGCGTCGGTGGCCACCACGCCCAGCAGGTCGCCGTCGGCCAGGCGCTGCTCGATCTCGTGCCGCTGGGTGGACGTGTACCCGGCCCGGTAGGGCGCAATCCGGTCGGCCAGCTCTGGGGCGAGCCGATCCCTGGCGTGGCGCAGGATGAGTTCGATGCCCTTGCGCGACTTCATGAAACAGATCGTGCGAGCGCCGCTCGAGACGAGCTCCGAGAAGACCTCGGCCGCCTCGTAGAGAGCGGAGGCGCGCACGCCTAGCGCCTCGTCGAGCAGCGGCGGATTCCACATCGCGATCCGGCGCGCCGGCTTCGGCGCCGTGTCCCGGTCGACCAGGTTGAAGTCCTCGAGCCCGGTCAGCCGCTCGGCCAGCTCGACCGGATTGGCGATCGTCGCCGAGGCGAGCAGGAAACGCGGTGCGGTGCCGTGGATGGCCGCCGCCCGGCGCAGCCGGCGTAGCACGTTGCCGACGTGCGAGCCGAACACGCCCCGGTAGACATGCGCCTCGTCGATGACCACGAAAGCCAGGTTCGCGAACAGGTCCCCCCAGGCCGCGTGATGGGGCAGGATGCCGACGTGCAGCATGTCGGGGTTGGTGAGGATGAGGTTGCTCCGCTTGCGGATCGCCGAACGCTCGGCCCGCGGCGTGTCGCCGTCGTAGATGGCCGGCCGGATCGCCTTGCCGAGACCGAAGCGGTGCAGCGACCGAGCTTGATCCTGAGCCAGCGCCTTGGTCGGGTACAGGTACAGGGCCCGGGCCGTCGGATCGGCGGTGAGGACCTCGAGCGTCGGAAGCTGAAAGCAGAGCGACTTCCCCGAGGCGGTACCGGTGGTGACGATCGTAGCCCCATCGAAGGCGGCATGCAGGGCCTGCACCTGATGCTCGTGCAGCCGCTCGATGCCGGCCTGGGCCAGCGCCTGCACGACGGGCCAGCTCAACTCGGAGGGGATCGGAGCCGCCCGGCCCGAGCGCGCGGGCACCGTGTCATCGTGGACCAGGCGCTCGTCCTCGCGGCCCGCCTGCAGCAGGCCCTCCCAGGGTTCGGTCTCACGGATCGCGGCCACTGACCCTGAGTATGGCGGCGGCCTCGTCTTGTCCCGGAGGGCGGCGCCGGTGCTACGGTCGCGACCGCCATGCGCTGTGTCTACGTTGATCTCGACGGCACCCTGCTCGGCCCGCGCGCGTCCCTGCTCAGCGGCTCAGGAGGCGAGTTCAGCCTGCTCGGGGTCCGCGCGCTCGAAGCCTGCCACCGGGCCGGGGTCGAGGTGGTCATCTATTCCGGCCGCCGCGAGCGCAGCGTGTTCGAGGCTGCGCGGCTGATCGGCTCGGCCGCCTTCATCTTCGAGCTCGGCTGCGGCCTGGTCCTGGACGGCGAGCTCGAGTGGCTGACCGACGGGCTTGAGCCCTCCACGGAACTCGGCACGATCCATGACCAGATCGAGGCCTCGGGCGCGCCGGGCCTGCTGCTCGAGCGCTATCCCGGACAGCTCGAGTATCACACGCCGTGGGCCGCCAATCGCGAGGTCTCGCACCTGTTCCGCGGCTTGGTCGATCTGCGTGAGGCCAATGCCCTGCTGGCCGACGCCGGCTACAGCCTGCGCCTGGTCGACAACGGCGTGGTGCGCGCCGCGTCCGAGCAGATGAGGGGTTTGCCCGCTGTGCACGCCTATCACCTGGTTCCCGCCGGGGCCTCCAAGGCGCGAGGCGTCGCGCGCCACATGCAGGCTCGCGGGTACACCCCAGACGACGTCATCGCCGTCGGTGACTCGCGGGAGGACATGGACGCCGCCTCGGTCGTGAGCACGTTCTGGCTGGTGGCCAACGCGATCGAGCGCGACCCGACGCTGGAAGCCGAGGCGTCGGGTCGGCCCGGAGTGCGGCTGGCCGGCGAGAGCTACGGAGCGGGCGTCTACGAAGCCGTCGTCACGACACTGGCTGAACGCCGCTGAGCGCTCTGCGCCGGCGCTCGGCGCTCGGCGTCTCCTCATCCCAGTCTCGCCCCGGGCTGTGCTCGCCGGACGGCTGGCTCTGCTCGGCGGGCTCCTGAGTCTGCTCGGCGGCATAAGCGTCTCCGACCGCCCAGCCCAAGCGCTCCACGAGCTGGGTCTGAAAGTGGCGTGACTCGAAGTCACGCACGCTGACTCGCTCGGTGAACATAACCGCTCTGTCGCGCGCGTCAGCGCAGCTGTCGGCGACCACGATGATCTGAGGCATACCCCTGTCCTCCAGTCTCGTTTTCTCTCCTCCCGCAGGAGGGTGACACGCGCCCCTATATCTGCAGTAAACATCTTGTAGCCGTTCGCACACGGCCGTAGGCACCCGGTCAGGGCCGGCTGCGGAAGAAGTAGCGAAATCGCGCGAACATTCGCCGCCAGAAGCCGCCCCGCACGGCCGCGCGCGCTCGCGGTGGTGGTGGTGGCACGGTGGCCCGCACAACCTCAACCCAATCGTCGAGCGGCAGGTCCCCGGAGATCAACTGGCCGAGCGCCCGGGTGACGGGCGCGTCGACCCCCGCGCGAGTCAGCGCTCGGGCGAGCAACGGCACCGACTCGAGCGCCTCCACCGCCTGTCCCACCCGGGCGCCGATCTCCGATGCGGGGACACCCTCGGCGAGCAGTTCGCCGGCCCGCCGGTTGCGGCTCTGCGGAGCGAGTGCCGTCGCGACCAGATCGCCGGTGCCGGCCAGCCCGATCATCGACTCGGGGCGGGCGCCCTGACTCTCGGCCCACCGCCACACCTCGGCGAATATGTGGCCTGCGGCGGCGCCGGCGGCGTTCAGACCCTGCTTCTCGGTCGCGCCGGAGGCCAGCGCCGCGGCGTTCTTGGCCGCGCCGGCCAGCTCCACCCCGGTGGGGTCGTTCGACTCCTCGCAGACCACGCCGGCCCGGATGAAGACGCTTGACAGCGTGCTGGCGAGAGCCTCGTCGGTGGACGCCGCCACCAGCCCGGCGCCGGCGCTGACCATCTCGTGCGCGTGCGCCGGGCCGCCCAGGCAGGCGGTTCGGGACTCACCAAAGCGCCGTCGCAGCAACGCCGTCGGAGGCTGGCCATCGGGGGGCACGAGGCCCTTGGCCAGGGAGACGATGGCCGCCTTGTCGGGCAGTCCGGAACGCTCGAGGCGGTTGATCACCTCCTCGAGACCGGAGGAGGGAACGCCCAGGAACACATAGTCGGCGCGTGCCAATCCAGCGCTGACGTCCTCGATCCGGAGCTCGCGGGGCAGCTCGACTCCGGGCAGGTAGACCGTGTTCTCACGGTCCTCCTGAAGGCGCTTGGCCTGTTCCCTGGTGCGAGCCTGGAGCGTCGTCCGCAGTCCACCCCGGGCCAGCAGCACAGCGACTGCGGTCCCGAACGAGCCCGCGCCGATCACGGTGGCCCGGCGCGTCCCGGGAGCGGGCAGGTTGATGGAGGGTCGGGGAAGCGGCGGCACGAGAGGCTGCAGCGTAGCCGCGGCGCGGAGAGGGCAACCAGATGGTCTAGGCGGCGCCTCGGGCGCGGGGCTGCGCCGACGCCGACTCGTCCTCGCGACTCACGGCGTCGGCCAGCTCCCCGGCGGCTTCGGCCATCTCCCCGAAGGCGTCGGCGACCCGGGCGGCGCTGGAGCCGGTGATGGCCAGGTTGAGGGACGCCACCGCGGCGTCGAAACGGCGCCAGAGCTCCCCGGGGCCGCGGCGCCCCGTGTCCGGCCTGAGCTCATACGGGGGGGCGGCGTTCTCGGCGCCGGGCACCGGGCGCCAGAGCAGTCCGGCCGCGTGCGCATGCTCCCAGGCCACCTGCTCGGCGCTCGCCGCGGCGGCGAGATCACGCAGGCGCTGCGCGAAGCCAAGATCGGGTGGAGCCAGCTTGTGCTGGCGCATGGCGGCCGCCCAGTCGTCGCTGGCGTGGCGGACCGCCCGCATGATCTGCGCGCGCCCGCGATCGAGCTCATCACCAAAGCTCATGCTCAGTCCCCGTCAGGAGGGGCCGGCCCCGGGCCGCCCGCCGCCGGCGCCCGCTCCGGCTCGGCCACGCCAACCGGCTCTCCGCCCCAGAAATCATCCGCGCTCGGACCGGCGGCGGCGGCCGCCGAGCTGGTGGACCCGCTGTAGCTCTCGTCCAGGATGCGCTGGAAGTCGGATCGGCGGATGCGCACCCGGCGGCCGACCCGGAACGCCGGCAGCGATCCCTGGTCGATCCAGTTGCGCACCGTCTGCTGGTTCAGCTTCAGCGTCGAGGCCACGTCGGCGACGGTCAGAAATTCGTCCGGATCCAGGTCAGCTGGGGTCATTGTTTGCTAATTGAGACAAACTGGAACTAATCCAGGGGTACAATAGCGCGAACGGAGGACGCCTCCAATCGGCAGTGGGAGACGAAAGGTCTGCAAAACCCGATGAACGGTGAGGGTTCGCAACGCGACCGGTCCGGCGCGGTCGAGATCGATGACAACGTCATCCGGCTCACCGACTGGCTCGGCCCCCGGGAGGAGCTGGTCCCCTTCGGTCCCGCCACGGATGCGCAGGAGGCCCGCAGCCCGTCCCCAGGCGCTGGCGCACCGGTTCCCACGGCTGAGGACTTCTGGAGCGAGAGCTCGGCCGCCCTCCAGGACGCGCTCACGGCTCCGCACCCCAAGCCTCGCGAGCATCAGCCCGGTCTGCCTTCGGTGCGCCGCGGCCGGGCCAGCGCAGCGGCGATCTGGTGGCGCCGCCGGGCCTCGCTGCGGCCGCCCGGGCCTGCGGCGGCGAACCGGATGCTCCCTCGTCCGTCACGAAGAGCGGGCGCGCTGGTGATGACCGCGGCTGCACTCCTGCTCGGGGTCGTGGCTGTCCTCTCCGCCGCCGGCAGCCGGACCGCGACCAGCCGCGGACGCATGACCGCGGCGGCCATCGGCCGGTCAGCCGCCTCGGCCACCGGCCGCCGCTCGGCCGCGCAGGCCTCGCTGATCCGCGTCCGGCCGCTTCGGGCGCACGGTTCAGCGGACCCACGTCCGAGTCACTCCGGGAACCGCCGGACCCACCCCGACCTCGGTCCACACCATCGCGCGCCCGCAGTCGTCCCGGCGGCCCAGCCCGTCGGCTACACGACGCCGGCCGCGTCGTCATCCCCCTACTCGGGGACAGCCGGCTCCGCCGCCACCTCGAGCCCGACCACGACGACCACCTCCTCCCCTTCCCCGGCCACCAGCGCCGGCGCCGGAAGCAGCTCCGCGCCGCAACCGGCGCTGGGGGCCAGCGGCAGTCTCGCCCCCGGCAGCTCACCCGACGGATGACCATCGAAAGAGAGCCCCAATGACCCGCGTCGTCCACCACCTGAAGAGCAACGTCGTTGCCTACCTGGCGCTCTTCATAGCCCTCGGCGGCACCGGCTACGCCGCCATCCGCCTGCCCGCGGGCAGCGTCGACAACCGCGCCCTGAGAAACCACTCGGTCAGCGCCGTCAAGCTCGACCGCGGCTCAATCGCGGGTTACGTTCGCGACTGGGCGCGGATTGATTCGAACGGGCGCCTCGTGAGCTCTCGACCCAAGGCTCGGCTCATCGGCTGGACTGAGACCGGTCCGGCGCCCGGCGGCTTGATCCAGTGGAGTCGTCCAGTGCCCGCCAGTTGCTTTGCGCTGGCGGGGACAGAGATCCTGCCTGACGGATCGGTCGCTTACGCGAGCTCGCAAGTGGCCAGTGGCGGGCAAAGCCACGCGGGCCAGACGTACATACTCATGTCAGCTCCGCAGCGCGCGGTGAACGTAGCCGTGCTTTGTCCACAGCCGTGACGGCGAAGACTTCAGCAGCCATCCTCACCTCACACGTCCGGCTGATCATCCTTGTCTGGGCGACGGTGCTGCCTCTGACGGCTTGTCTCTCACCACAGGCGGCCAGGGCTGACGAAACCGTCGTGGCCTGCGGTCCGAACGTCAATCACGTCTTCCTACCGTCGGCCTCATATCCCGGGATCAGTCCCCACGAAGCGTGCCCGACAGGTCCAATCAGCCTGTCAACCGACGGCATCGCCATGCATGACGGCCAGGGTGCGATCTGGCAAGCGGTAGCGCCGCCGGGTCTGACGATCGTCGGCGCGTCCCTGCCCCCGAACTCCATCCAGTCCTACCAAGTCAACGACGGACCGAACGGTCAATTCGGAGCCTACTTCTACTGGCACGGAGGAAGCTCGAGCATCCAACCGGCCGAGCACTCAGCCGGCTTTGGACCTTTCAGCTCCAGCGACTTCGGGTGGCTCATGGTCTGCACGGTCTCCACCTGCACGGATCAAGCGAATCTGCAGATCTTCGACATAAACCTCGCCGTCCGGGAAACCACCCCACCCACCCTGACCGTCGTTCCGAACACGATCTGGCAGGCGTCGGGCTGGGTCCGGGGGCGGTGGCCGTTGACCTTCTGGGGCAGCTCGCCGTCGGGGCTGTGCGGGCTGAACGCGAGCTTCGATCAGTACCAGCTGCCGGGGACCTCCTCACCTCGCGACACCTCGCGGTGGGCGCAGTGCCTGGCCCTGCCGGTCAGTGATGAGATCGTCACCCAGGACTATCAGCAGGGCGCCAACCCGCTCTACATCTCGGCCTGGGATGCGGCCGGGGAGACCGTCGGTGAGACCAAGACTGTGTACGTGGACAACCAGCCGCCGACCGTTTCGCTGTCCGGGCCGGCGGACGCTCCGTCGACGGCGGGGACGCAGTACGTGACGGCGACGGCTGCCGCCGGTCCATCCGGCGTGGCCGGGATCACCTGTCACGTGGACTCAGGTCCCGATACCTGGTACCCGTCCAACTCGGCGTCGGTCCCGGTTTCAGGGGTCGGTGAGCACACCGTTCAGTGCCAGGCGCAGAACAACGCGCTCGACGCCAGCGGCCAGCGCGCGACCTCCGCCCCGGCCGGCTTCGCCATGAAGATCGGCCAGCCGACGATCTCCGCGGTCGCCTTCACGCGACTCGTGGACGGCCTCAGATGCGGGCGCGCCCCGGAGCGGGTGCGCATTCCCGCGCACTGGGCGTGGGTCATCCGTCACGGACATACCGTTCGCGTGCGCCGCGCGGCCGTCACCCGGCTCGTCCAGGTGCGCCGCTGTCACCTGCGGACCGCCCGCCGCCGGATCACGATCTGGGTCGCGCTGCGCCGCCACGGGCGGCGGCTGCGGATTCGCGAGCACCGGATCGTCCGCGTGGTGCTCCGGCCCCACCTGGCCATCAGCCTCCGCAAGCGCGTCGCCCACGGCCACGGCACCACCGTCAGCGGCTGGCTCGGCACGAGCGCAGGCGTCGCCCTGGCCGGCCAGACGGTGGACGTGCTGGCCGCGCCGGAGGATGGGCACAGCGCCTATTCGACCGTCGCCGTGGCCACGACCGATGCCAACGGCGGCTGGACCGCCCGCATCCCGGCCGGGCCTTCGCGATCGATCACCGCGACCTACGCCGGCGGCCCGACCACGGAGGGCTCCTTCTCCGCGCCGATTCAGATGATCGTCCCGGCGCGCGTGGAGCTCCTGCGGGTCTCCCCCCGGCAGGTGGCCTGGGGCGGGACGGTTCGGCTGATCGGTGTGCTGAAGGGCGGATATCTCCCACCCGGCGGTGCCCTGGTGCGGCTGCGAATCGGCCTCGGGCGATCGTTCATCACCTACGGCGTGCACGAGCATGTGGGCGGGAGCGGGCGCTTCACCACCTCGTATACGTTCGGCATCGGCGATCCGCGGATCTACCGGACCTACTGGTTCCAGATCGCCTCACTGCCGATGGGCGACTATCCGTACGCGCCCTCCGGCAGCCGGCGAGTCCCGGTGCTGGTGGGCGGCCATCCCGGCTGATGAGACCCTCGCCGAAGACCATGCCGGCAGCGATCCTGGACAGGGCTGGTAACCGAGGGGGCCGGACAGCTACTCTGGGTTACGCATGTTCACCGACATCCTGCAGCCCACCCACCTCCTGTTCATCCTGGTGGTCGCGCTTCTGGTCCTTGGCCCGAAGCGACTGCCGGAGGTGGCGCGCTCACTGGGCAACGGACTGCGTGACTTCCGGGCCGCCATCAGCGGCGAGAGCGACACGCGGTCGGAGAACTCCGCTCCTCCACTCGCCCTGGGCGATGAGAGTCATCCCGAACCCACCGCCGTCGGCTCGCCGGAGCATCCCGCGAGCCCACCGCCGCCGAATCCGGCGATGGCCGCCGGGAGCCCGGTGCCCGGCACCGGGACCTCAGCACCGACCGCGGTGCACGAGCCCGTCCCGGCGACCTCCACCGAGGAGCAGACGGCGCAGACCGAGCGCCTGTCCACTCCCCCGGAAGACTCATCGGGATCCCGGCCGGCCTGACCGAGACCGCCGCCGTTGTTGCCCTGCTGCGGCAGGGTCGTCGTTCCCCCCACGTCTACGCCGAGCTGCTGGAGGACACGGCCAGCGCGGCGGCGCTCCTGGAACGGGAGCTCGCCACCGGCGACGGGCAGGGCGCGCTGTTCCCGGCCGCCAGCCCAGCCCTGCTGCTCGAGCAGGCCGCCGATGATGTCGGGCGCTGGCAGCGCGAGGGCATGACCGTCGTGACCGTTCTCGACCCGGATTACCCGACCAACCTCCGGGCGGTCCACGACCGTCCGGCCCTGATCTTCATCGCCGGACACTTGCCGGCCGATGAGGATCGCTCCGTGGCCATCATCGGCTCCCGGCGCGCCTCGGAGGCCGGCCGAGCCCGCGCCCGGAGCGTGGCCCACGAGCTAGGCCGGCGGGGCTACACGATCATCTCCGGCCTCGCCGCCGGAATCGACACCGCGGCCCACACCGCCGCCCTTGACGCGGGTCACCGGACCGTCGCCGTCATCGGTACCGGACTCCGGCACAGCTACCCGCCCGAGAACGCACAGCTGCAGCGCGACATAGCTGGCCGCGGCGCCGTCGTCTCGCAGTTCTGGCCCGATTCACCGCCCTCCCGAGAGAGCTTCCCGGCGCGCAACGCCACCATGTCCGGGCTCGCCGCGGCGACGGTCATCGTCGAGGCGTCTCCGCGGAGCGGGGCCCGGATCCAGGCCCGCCGAGCGCTGGCCCACGGACGTCCGGTGTTCATCGCCCGTGAGCTGATGAGCCAGGACTGGGCGCGGGAGCTGGCCGCGAGTCCCGGGGTGAGCGCCTACGGGTCGGCCGAGGAGATCGCCGCCCGGATCGAGTCGCTGCGCGCCGACACACCGCTGACGACCTAGCCGGGTACCCATGCCATGCCCACGGTCGTCGAGCTGAGCGCCCCGTACGGCAACTTCATGCTCGCCCCCCGGCCGGGCCCGGGCGTCTGCAACGCGTGCTTTGACCTGATCGCCAACGACCAGACGTGCTGCCGCCGGTGCGCGGCCCAGTCAACCGTGCTCGATGCCGCGGCGCCGATCTCCTACAGCGTGGCCCACGAGCAGCTCCACCACACGCTGCGGGCCTACAAGCGGCTGCCCGATCGGGTCGCGGGCCGCTTTCAGACCGAGCTCGCCGCGGTGCTGTGGCGCCATCTGCAGGACCACGAGCAGTGCCTGGCTCGCGCGGCCGGCGTCGAGCGTTTCGAGCTGATCACGTCCGTGCCGTCGGGAAGTCGCCGGCGCGGGCCGGAGCACCCCCTGGACCGCATGCTGTCAACCCTGATCGCCCCCACGCGGGATCGCTACGAGTCTCTGCTCGTCCGCTCCACCGTCGAGGTCCGCCCACGCGAGTTCAACCCCACCAAGTTCGAGGCCACGCGCGCGATCGGCAGCCGGAGCGTGCTGCTGGTGGATGACACGTGGACGACCGGGGCCAGCGCCCGCTCAGCCGCCGCCGCGCTCAAGGCGGCCGGCGCCCGAACCGTGGCCGCGCTCGTGATCGGGCGCCACCTGAACCGCGACTGGGGCCAGAACGACCAGCGGCTGAGCCGTCTGAACCGCCCGTTCGACTGGGCGTGCTGCGCACTGGAAGGCCATCACTGAGCTGGCCGCTAGCCTCACCCGCCCATGTGGTGGGACAGCGCAGCCATCTACCAGGTCTACATTCGCTCCTTCCAGGATTCCGACGGCGATGGCGTCGGTGACCTGCGCGGGGTGATCGACCGGCTGGACCACATCGCCGGCCTGGGAGCCAGCGCAATCTGGCTGTCGCCCATCTATCCCTCGCCGAACGCCGACTTCGGCTACGACGTCAGCGACTTCCGGGCCGTCAACCCCGGCTTCGGCAGCCTGGCCGACCTCGACGAGCTGATCAGCCGGGCGCATGACCGGGGGCTCAAGGTGCTGCTCGACTTCGTGCCCTGCCACACGTCGACCGAGCATCCATGGTTTCGCGAACATCCGGACTACTACGTGTGGGCCGACCGGCCGCCCAACAACTGGCGCGCCGCCTTCGGGGGACCGTCCTGGAGCCTCGACGCCAGGACCGGTCGCTATTTCCTGCACTCGTTCTTTCCCGAGCAGGCTGACCTCAACTGGCGCAACCCCGAGGTGCGGGAGCAGATGGCGGAGGCGCTGCGCTTCTGGGTCCGCCGCGGTGTCGACGGCTTCCGGCTCGATGCGCTGGACCGCCTGCTCAAGGATCCGGATCTGCGCGACGACCCGCCGGCCACGGCACCGCCGGCGCTCCCCGCCGATCCCGCTGACGCCGAGCTCGATCACATCCACTCCCGCAACGCGCCCGACGTGGGACTGGCGCTCAACGCGATTCGCCAGGCCGTCGGCACCTCCGTGCTGCTGGTCGGCGAGGTCTATCTCCCGATCCACGACGCGCAGCGCTACCTCGAGGCGCTTGACATCGTGTTCAGCTTCGAGACTCTGTTCGCGGCCGGAGATCCCGGTCGGCTGCGGGCGGCGATCGCCACCGGACTCGAGACGGGACGTCAGGGCTGGGTGCTGTCCAATCACGACTTCAGCCGCCTGGTCACGCGCGCCGGGGAGGCGAACGCCCGCGCCAGCGCCATGCTCCTGCTCAGCCTCCCCGGCCCCGTGTTCCTGTTCCAGGGCGACGAGCTCGGCTACGCCAACGCCCAGACCGAGGAGCCCCCGCAGGACCGCAGCGGGCGCGACGCGTTTCGCATCCCGATGCGCTGGGACGCGGGCGCGGGCGGCGGCTTCACGGACGGCCGTCCGTGGCTGGCTCCGGTCACGCCGCTGCCGCCCAGCGTCGCCGAGCAGGCCACTGATCCGAGCTCATTCCTGGCCCTGGTCACGAACGCGATCGGCCTCCACGCCGCGCTCGGCCCCGCCCCGGCCTCGATGCTCGCTTCACCCGCCGGAACGATCGTGCTGCAGCGAGGCGAGCACGTGATCGCGGTGAACCTGAGCGACACCGCCCAGCCGGCGCCGCTGCCGACCGCCGAGCTGCAGCTCGAGGCTCGCCCCGGCGACGGCGCCGAGCTGTCGATCATCCCCGCCCACGGCGGCTGGGTGGCATTCCGCGCGGACTGAGCCGTACAAAATCTCCGCGCTTGGTTTGTGACTCATGTGCCGATGGGTAGGGTGTCGCCAGCAGGGCAGGGTGGAGAGACAGACCGGAGGTGCTGTGCGCGCACTCGTGAGGTCAGGGCTGATTGGGTTGACGGCAGCGGCTGCCGCGGTGGCACTGGCCGCCTGTGGCGGATCGAGCGGCCCGCCCACGCTCACCTGGTACATCTTCCCCGAGCCGTCGGGGTCCTTCGCGCACGCGGCCAAGGTCTGCGGGCAGGCGTCGGGCGGGAAGTACCAGATCGCCCTGAACGTGCTGCCCACCGACGCTGACGGCCAGCGTCAGGAGCTGGTCCGTCGCCTGGCCGCCCATGACAGTTCGATCGACCTGATCGGCATGGATGTGACGTACACGCCGGAGTTCGCGGAGGCGGGCTGGATTCGGGCCTGGACGGGAGCCAACCGTGCGGCCGCCACCCAGGGCATCCTCCCCGGGCCGGTGGCCACCGCGAGCTGGAAGGGCAAGGTGTACGGGATTCCGGACAACTCCAACACGCAGCTGCTCTGGTACCGCAAGGACCTCGTTCCGAACCCGCCGACGACCTGGGCTGAGATGCTCGCCGATGCGATCAAGCTCGCGCATGAGGGCAAGCCGCACCTGATCGAGGTTCAGGGCAAGCAATACGAGGGTCTGACGGTGTGGTTCAACTCACTGGTCGACTCGGCCGGAGGCCAGATCCTCAGCGGCCCCAGGACCGTGGCCATCGGCCCCGCGGCGGTCAAGGCGGCGACGATCATCCATGACCTCGCCACATCGGTGGCCGCCGACCCCGGGCTCTCGAACTCGGATGAGAACGCCGGCCGGCTCGGGTTCGAAAGCGGGAATGCCGCGTTCGAGCTGAACTACCCGTTCGTGTATCCCTCGATCCAGGCCGACAAGCCGAAGCTGGCCAAGGTGTTCGGCTGGACCTACTACCCGGAGGTCACGGCGGGCACGCCGGCCAAGGTGACCATCGGCGGCTCCAACATCGGCATCTCGTCCTATTCGAAGTACCCCGCGTATGACTTCCAGGCCGCCCGCTGCCTCACCGACCTGGCCAACCAGAAGGTCGACGCGATCAAGGGCGGCCTGCCGCCGACGATCGCCTCGCTGTACAACGATCCCTCGCTGGCCAAGCCCTATCCGTTCAAGGCGCTGATTGCGAAGCAGCTGGCCGTGTACGGGATCCGGCCCCAGACCCCGGCGTACGCCGACGTGTCGATCGCGATCGAGAAGGCCCTCTCACCACCGAACGCGATCGATCCGAAATCGGTCGCGAGCACGCTGCGCAGCGAGCTGAAAGCGGCCCTGAGCTCAGGAGCGTTGATCTGATGTCCGCTGTCTCTGCCCCGGGCTCGGTGGCCACGGCGCCGAAGGCCAGGAAGCCGGCCCTGAGCGAGCGCTCCCGCGCCGAGCGGCGGCTGGGCTGGATGCTGGTCGCGCCCGCCGTGATCGTGATGATCGCGGTGACCGTCTATCCGATCATCAACGCATTCATCCTCTCGCTGCAACGGGCGGATCTGCGCTTTCCCCAGAACAACCAGTTCATCGGGTTCGACAACTACGGCTCGGTGCTGGGCTCCTCCCTGTGGTGGGCCGACGTGGCCCACACGCTGTTCATCACCGTGGTCTCGGTGGCGTTCGAGCTGGTGATCGGGATGCTGGTCGCGCTGGCCATGCATCGCGTGATCTTCGCCCGCGGCGCGGTGCGGGCGATCGCGCTGATCCCGTACGGCATCGTCACGGTGGTCGCCGCCTATGCCTGGCGCTACGCCCTGGAGCTCGACTCGGGCTGGATCCCGAAGCTGTTCGGCCTGAGCAGTGACCCGCTGGCCAACCAGGGTGGCAGCTACGCCGGCGTGATCCTGGCCGAGGTGTGGAAGACCACGCCGTTCATGGCCCTGCTGCTGTTGGGCGGCCTGTCGCTGGTCCCGGATGAGCTCCACGAGGCGGCCCGAGTCGACGGCGCGACGGCGTGGCAGCGCTTCTGGCGGATCACGATCCCGCTGATGAAGCCGGCCATCCTCGTCGCCCTGCTGTTCCGCACCCTCGACGCGTTCCGGATCTACGACACCGTGGTCATCTTCAACAACGGGGCCCATAACACGGAGACCCTTTCGGTCCTGGCCAGCAACCAGCTGCTCGACCGCCTCAACCTGGGTCTCGGCTCAACGGTTTCGGTGCTGCTGTTCGTGATGGTGGCGATCATCGCGTTCATATTCATCAAGGTCTTCGGCGCGGCCGCGGCTCCCGGGGGAGGCGACTGATGGGAAATACGGCGTCCAGACGGCTGAGCTGGTCGGGGGCGATCCTGCTCCTGGCCGCGTTCGCGCTGATCCCGGTGATCTGGATCATCTCGCTGTCCTTCAAGGATCCGACCACGATCGCCGACGGCTCGTTCCTGCCCTCGAAGTGGACCTGGGCCAACTACTCGAGCATCTTCAGTCAGCCGATCTTCACCGATGCGCTGCGCAACTCGATCGGTATCGCCCTGATCTCCACCGTGATCGCGGTGTTCATCGCCAGCTTCGCCGCCTACGCGATCGCGCGACTCAGCTTCCCGGGCAAGAACATCGTGCTGGCCGCCTCGCTGGGCATCGCGATGTTCCCGCCGATCTCCCTGGTCGGGCCGCTCTACAACCTGTGGCGCAACATCGGCCTCTACGACACCTGGCCGGGGCTGATCATCCCCTACATGACCTTCGCGCTGCCTCTCTCGATCTTCGTTCTGTCCTCGTTCTTCCGGGAGATCCCCTGGGAGCTCGAGCAGGCCGCACAGGTTGACGGGGCCACACCTTCCCAGGCCTTCTTCCGGGTGATCGCGCCCCTGGCCGCCCCGGGCATCTTCACCACCGCGATCCTGGTCTTCCTGTTCTGCTGGAACGACTTCGTGTTCGCCTCGACGCTCACCTCAACCACCGCCGCCCAGACCGTCCCGGCAGCGATCGCGGCGTTCCCGGGCGCGTCGCAGTTCACCGAGCCGATCGGCACGATCGCCGCGGCTGCGGTAGTCGTGACCATTCCGGTCGTCATCATCGTGCTCCTGTTCCAGCGCCGGATCGTGTCCGGGCTGACCGCGGGCGCAGTCAAGGGATAGAGAGCTTTAGGAGATAGATATGGCCCAGATTGCTCTTGAGCACATCACCAAGCGCTATGGAGACGGTTTTGAGGCGGTCAAGGATCTGAATCTGGAGATCTCCGACGGTGAGTTCATGATCCTCGTCGGTCCGTCGGGGTGCGGGAAGTCAACGGCCTTGCGGATGGTGGCCGGGCTGGAGGACATCACCGCCGGCGAGCTCAAGATCGGCGGTCAGGTGATGAACGACCGGGCGCCGAAGGATCGCGATATCGCGATGGTGTTCCAGAACTATGCGCTCTACCCGCACATGACGGTGCGCGAGAACATGGGCTTCGCGCTGAAATTGGCCAAGACCCCTCCCGCCGAGATTGATGAGAAGGTCCGCGAGGCCGCCCGGATCCTCGACCTGGAGGCGCACCTGGATCGTAAGCCCGCCAACCTGTCCGGCGGTCAGCGCCAGCGGGTGGCGATGGGCCGCGCCATCGTCCGCAACCCGTCGGCGTTCCTGATGGACGAGCCGCTGTCCAATCTGGACGCGAAGCTGCGGGTGCAGATGCGCACCGAGATCAGCCGGATCCAATCGCGGCTCGAGACGACCACGATCTACGTCACCCATGATCAGACCGAGGCGCTGACGTTGGGGGACCGGATCGCCGTCATGCGCGCCGGCGTGCTGCAGCAGGTCGGCACCCCCGGAGAGCTCTACGGCGGGCCCCGGAATCTGTTCGTCGCCGGGTTCATCGGCTCCCCCTCGATGAACTTCCTGCCCGGCGAGATCGACGGCGACCACATCAAGCTTCCGCTCGGTGATCTGCCGATCTCCCCGAGCCTGCGCTCCCGACTGCAAGCGGGACCGGGCGGCGGCCGCCGCGGCGTGATCGTCGGTATGCGCCCCGAGGACTTCGAGGACTCGAGCCTCATCTCGGAGCAGGAACGCCACCGCGGGATCACGTTCGACACCAAGATCGACGTCCTGGAATCAATGGGCTCCGAGTTCTACGCCTACTTCGTGGTCGAGTCAGAGCGCGTCTCGAGCCGCGAGCTGGAGGAGCTGGCCAACGACGCCGGCGCCGCCGACCTCCCCCAACAGGAGGGCAGCCAGATCGTCGCCCGTCTTCATGCCGACAGCCGGGTCCAGCAGGGCCAGCCGGCCACACTCTGGTTCAACACGGAGCACATCCACCTGTTCGACCCCGAAAACGGTCACAGCCTGCTGGCCAGTCACAACGCCGGCGGCCCGGACGCGGCAGCTCCGGCGGCGGGCGCCGGCTCGGGAGAGGCACCCGCTTCACCGCCGCCCCAATAGTCGCGGCCACGAGCGCCATAATGACGACTGTCGATGGCCGAGCGGCGCTCCACAGGAATGCCCGCCGTCGACGCGCAGCACGACTTCCTGCGCGCTCGACGTCGCGCCACCATGGCCCAGGTCGCCGCCCGGCTGCGCGGTGAGCCGGATGATGTGCGTCAGATCCTCCCCTACGAGGAGGTGATCGAGGCCCTCGGCTTCGTCGGCGAGCAGCGTGTGGGCCCCGCGGTCGTCAAGCTCGACGACATCGTCGGCACGGTCGATCGCCAGGGGGAGTTCGACCGCCGCTTCCGGCCCACCACAGGGCGGATGCGCTCGCGCTGGGAGCACATCGCCGCCGCCATGCGCCGGGGCGAGGCGATGCCGCCCGTTGACCTGTTGCGGATCGGTGAGATCTACTTTGTCCGCGACGGGCACCATCGCGTCTCGGTGGCTCGGGCGCTCGGGCGCACCGACATCGATGCGACCGTGACCGAAGTCCACACGCGCGTCGGCGCACTGCACACGATCACCTACGCCGACCTGCCCACCAAGAGCCTCGAACGTGAATTCTTTGAGCGCGTGCCGCTTCCCGCCGAGGCCCGGGCCGAGATCCGGATCACCGACCCGTGGAACTATGCCCAGTTGGCCGAGAATGTTGAGGCGTGGGGATTCCGCCTCAGCCAGGACCGCGGCGAGCAGCTCAGCCGGCGCGAAACCGCGTATCTGTGGCTGGAGACCGAGTACCGGCCTGTGATCGCGATGCTGCGCGAAGCGGAACTGATCGACGGTCAGACCGAGACCGAGACCTATATGCGAATCAGCGGCGAGCGTTACCGCCTGCTGCGCACCAACCGCTGGGACGAGGACGTGATTGCCCAGGTGATCGCCGGTGAGGGCGGACGGGGACGCCGGCGCCGCTAGGCCGTAGCAGCCGCCGGCGCGGCCGGTGTCTCAGGCCTATGTCCACCAGGCGTCGAGCACCCGCCGCCAGTTTCCCCAGGCCAGTGCCTCGAGCTCCGGGCGATCGAACCCGGCGGCGCTCAGCGCGTCGAGCAGCTTGGGAATCCCGGCCACGTCGCCGAGCTCGTCGGGGATGATCGCGCCGTCGAAGTCCGAGCCGAGGCCCACGTGGCGAACGCCGATCCGCTCGGCCACATAGCAGGCATGCTCGACGATCACCGACATCGGGGTGTCGCCCGTGTCCTTGAAGTCGGGGCGCAGGAATAGAGAGGCGAACACGATGCCGACCAGCCCGTCGCTGTCGGCAATCGCGTCCAGCTGCCGATCGGTGAGGTTGCGCGAGCACGGGCAGATCGTGTGCGCGGCCGAATGCGAGGACACCAGCGGCCCCACGCCGGCCCGGGCCACGTCCCAGAAGCCGGCCTCGTTGAGGTGGGCGAGGTCGACCAGGATGCCCAGCTCGGCACACCGCCTGATGAGCGCCTGACCGGCCTCGGTCAATCCCGGGCCGGTATCGGGGGAGCTCGGAAAGATGAACGGGACCCCGTGGGCGAAGTGGTTGGGGCGGCTCCAGACAGGGCCGAGCGAGCGCAGGCCGGCCGCATACCAGTGATCGAGCGCCTCGAGCTCGGCATCGATCGCCTCGGCACCCTCGAGGTGAAGAACCGCGGCCGGAGGCCCGTCGTCGCCGAGCACCCGGTCGAGATCCCCGATCGAGCGGGCGATGCGCACCGCCCCGGTCCGTTCGAGCGCGGCCAGGCGGCCGGCGGCCTTGATCGCCACCGGCGCAGCGGCCTCAAAGCTGACCGGCGCGGCGAGCTCCATCTCGATCACCCCGTCGGTGCGCGGCAGCGGCTCCCAGTTCTCGTTTCCGGACCGGGCGAACACCGCGAACATCGCCCCCCGCACCCCGCCCTGGCGCATCCGGGGCAGATCGAGGTGACCTCCGGGACGGCCGCTGGCGATCCCGGCATGATCGTCGCGGGTCAGGGCGTCGTTGTGTCCATCGAAGACTGGTAGCACCCGGCCGAACCTAGCGGCTGCCGCCCTCAGGCGAAGCTACGGCGCCGTAGGTCGCTCTATATGATTGCGCCGCTTGATGACCCCCCGAATCCCTTCGGACGCCGCCAAGCCGCGTCGGCGCTACGCGCCGCGGATGTCGCCCGACCGCCGCCGGGAACAGCTCCTGGACGCCGCCCTGCGGGTGATCGTCGAACAGGGCTACCAGGGCGTCTCGATCGAGGCCATCGCGAGGACAGCCGGGGTGACACGACCAGTCATCTACGACCACTTCCCCAATCTGGGGGCACTGCTTCGGTCGCTGATCGACCGCGAGGAGCGTCACGCGCTGGATCAACTGGCAAACGTCGTCCCCGGAACCCCGACCGGTGAGGGCGAGCCCGCCGCGCTGTTCGCGTCCGGCGTGCGCCGCTTCCTGGATTCGGTCGCCGCCCGGCCCGACTCCTGGCGCGTGATCCTGCTCCCGCCGGAAGGGACCCCGGCCCTCGTCCGCGAGCACGTAGAGACCAACCGCCGGGCCGTTCAGACCCGGGTCGAGTCGGTGGTGCGCTGGGCGATCGAGCGCACGGGGATCCCCGAGGACCTGGATGTCGAGCTGTGCGCCCGGGCGATCCGCAGTCTGAGTGAGGAGGCCGGCCGGCAGGTCCTGACCGACCCGGAGACGTTCTCCCCTGAGCGCTACGAGCGCTTCGTCCTGGCCGTGATGCGGCTGATCTGGTCGCACTGAGTCCCGCCCCTCCGGGAGCGCCGCGGGCGGCCGGCCGGGAATGACCGGCACGTTAAACAACCGGTGGGGACCCGCTTCCAGGGTCCCCACCGTGAGACTCACCGGGCCCCGTCCACGGCCGGGTTGGACGCGCCCTGTGCAGCCTTCGTGGGGTCAAACCCAGAGCGGCGGTCAAAGTTGCGACGGCCCGCATCGGCTTAGATAGGGGCGTGGGCGCCCAGACAATCGGCACCAACTGGTCCGGTAACTACCGCTATCAGGCGCGCGCCCTGCACCAGCCGCGAACGATGGATGAGCTGTGCGCGCTGGTGGCGCGGGCCCCCCGGCTGCGGGTCCTGGGCAGCCGCCATTCGTTCACATCGATCGGCGACTCGGACGAGCTGGTCTCGTTGAGCGCGCTTGATCGGGAGGTCAGCGTGGACCGGGAGGCGGGAACGATCGCCGTCCCCGGGGACATCAGCTATGCCCAGCTGGCCGAGATCCTCAATCGACACGGACGGGCGCTGCACAATCTCGCCTCCCTGCCGCACATCTCGGTGGCGGGCGCGGTGGCCACGGCCACGCATGGTTCGGGCGATACCTCCGGCAACCTGGCCACGGCCGTGGCGGGAATCGAGCTCGTCACCTCAGACGGGGAGCTGCGGTTCATCGCCCGCGGTGAGGACGACTTCGACGGCTGCGTCGTCGGCCTGGGCGCTCTGGGGGTGCTCACCCGGGTGGTGCTGGAGACCGAGCCGTTCTACGAGGTCCGCCAGCGGGTGTACGAGGGGCTCTCCTGGGAGGCGCTGTTCGCGTCGTTCGACGCGGTGACCGGGCGCGGGGAGAGCGTGAGCGTGTTCCACCGCTTCGGCTCGCGAACCGAGCAGGTGTGGGTCAAGCGCCGCCTCCGGGAGGACCCGGTGATCGAAACGGCCGTTGATCTGTTCGACGCCGCGTCCGCCGACGGCCCGCGCAATCCGGTGCTCGGCGGCGACCCGGCCAATTGCACCGAGCAGATGGGGGTGCCCGGGCCATGGTCCGAGCGCCTGCCTCACTTCCGCAGCGGCTTCACGCCGAGTGCCGGGGAGGAGATCCAGGCCGAGCTGTTCGTCCCCCGCTCCGAGGCCGTCGCGGCGCTCACGGCGCTGCGGGCCCTGGGGGACCAGCTCCGGCCGATGGTGCTCGTAGCCGAGATCCGCACGATGGCCGCCGACCGGCTCTGGCTGAGCCCCCAATACGGCCAGGACACCGTCGGCCTGCACTTCACCTGGCGCCGCCGGCAGGCCGAGGTCGAGCGCCTGATGGGCCTGGTCGAGGATGTGCTCAGACCGTTCCGCGCCCGTCCGCACTGGGGCAAGGTGTTCACCGCCCGCGCCGCCGAGCTGGAGCACCTGTATGACCGTATGAATGACTTCCGCGCGCTCCGCGAGCGGCTCGACCCCCGCGGCGCGTTCGTCAACCCGTGGCTGCGCGAGCGCATCCTCGGGCCGGCCTGAGCCGCCGCAGGGCGGCGTCGCGGGCGTCCTCAGCGAATCGCCCCGCGCCACCCCTCAAGCCTTCTTATACTGGGAGCCCCATCTCGGGGGCGTAGCTCAGTTGGTTAGAGCGCCGGCCTGTCACGCCGGAGGTCGCGGGTTCGAGTCCCGTCGCTCCCGCTTCATTCTGCCTTTTGGATGCTGGCGATTTGGGCGCTCCGTGCTGAGATCGCCACCTCATCGCCGGCCCTGGCAACGGTCCCGGGCAACGTTCAGCGGTCGCTGGCCTTCCTCGGGACCTTGGTGCGATCCCCTACGCGGCAACCGCTCGCGCGCGGTCGTCTTCGCATGTCATTGCCTAGTCGCCATTGCGCTCGTTCGGGATGAGGACGGCATCAACGACCTAAGCGATCGCGCAGGGTGGGGCGGGTGCTCGAGACTTGCCGCTGCGATGCCGAGGACGCGCAGATCCGTGTCCCAGTCCGGTGGCTGTCGCTAGGCTGATGGCTGTGTAGAAGGAGGTTGGCAATGGCCGAGTTTCAGAGTCCGACAGATCTCATACACAACCGAGGGCTCATCGCGGATCCCGCGGGATTTGCGATGGACGCTGGCGCCGAATCGTGGCTCTTTCTCTGTGGCGAAGAGTTCGCAGGAACAGACGGTGGGATGTCCTTCGCCGACGTCCAGTCTGCCGTCCCAGAGTCAGTGAACCTGATCGCGGACCCCCCTCGGCCATTCGACATGGACGTCGCGCGGCGGGGAGTCGCTGCTCTTGACGAGTTGCACCGGCCGACGCTTGTCACATGCCGTACCGGGCCACGGTCCTCAGCCCTCGTCTATCTCCATGCGGGGCTGCGTTCAGGGGCCTCGGCCGACGAGGTGCTCGCGCGCGCGGAGGCAGATGACGCTCCCTTTACCCACGCCGAGCCGCTGAAGGCCTGGGTTGTTCAGGGGCTCGCTGAGCTCTCCTGACCGTCAGCTGGCAAACCCCGGACGGAGAGCCTTTTGCGCGTGCGCTCGTGCGATCGCCGCCGCGGGTACGACATGGCAGGGTCGACGGTCAGGATCCAAACCACGGCTCACGGCCTGATCGCGCCCGGTGTCGCCGACGATCCCCTTCACGATCTAGATCGCTCGCAGCATACGATCGCCTTGCCGGCAAGCAATCGTCCAACGCCAGGCTCCTCGCTGCTGGATGTAGGCGAACGAGCAGTCTCGCTGGCGCCTGTGATCCAGGCGGTCTACGCGTATCGCAGCCACCCGGCGGTCGAGAAGGATCTTGCTCGTTCGCGCGGAACCCGAGTGACGGATGTCGCGGTCCGTCGCATTGGTCTGCACACTCGCCGCGGGGCTGTTGGTCGGCCTTCAGCCGGCCTCTAATGCCGCGCTGTCAAGGCACGTCGGTGACCTCGGCGCGGCGTTCGTGAGTCTGCTGGTCGCCACTGCGATCGTTGGCGTGCTGCTGCTCGTCGCCGGGCACCCCCGCCACCTCAGCGGTGTGAACGCGATCAGGCCCGAGCATCTTGTGGGCGCTCTCGGTGGCGCAGTAGTAGTGGCGGTCGGCTTAGTGGCCGTGAGACCGCTGGGGGCAGGCGCAGTCATCGCGTTGCTCGTCGCGGGCCAAGTGATCATCTCGGTCGTGGCCGACAGATTCGGCTGGTTCGGGCTGCATCACGTGGGGATCGACGCGGGACGAGTGTTGGGTGTGACGCTTGTACTCGCAGGGACCCTCCTCGTGACGAGAACCTAAGGTTCCGGAGGCGACGACCGTGCGGAGTTCGCTCGTCGCGCGATCTCCGGCCAGGTCGGCGTCTCGATCGCGCCGTTGATCCTGGGCGCCCGCGCTCGCCTGTTCGAGGAGCTCGGGCGCGAGACGCTCAACCTCGATCTCGACGCGCCCGGCGTCACGCATATCAAATGCGAAGTCGGTGAATCCGACCTGGTCAGCGTTCCTACCATCGATGTCATGACTGTGGACGCTTCAACCCAGGCGCGTGTCGCGAGCTACCTCGCGGCCATCCTGGCGTTTACATCAGCTGCGGTCACCGCCTACTGGCTTGTCGGAGGCACCGCGCTGCTCAGCACGGTCGGTGGCGCACTCGAACGGCTCGCTACCAGTCGCTCAGCCGGCGCGCTCGCTCTCGCGGTCCTCGTTGTCTTGGCAAAGGGCACCGCCGGAGCGTTCGCCGTTGCCCTCGCCCGTCGCCCGTCGCGACGCCTAGCCACTCTGGCGTTCGCTGGCGGAGCTCTGCTCGCGCTGTACGGCGCCGTGTTCACCGTCGGCGGGGCGCTGGTCCTGACTGGCGTTGTTTCGAGCTCGCCGACCGACGCGTACGCCCTTCGCTGGCACACGCTGGTTTGGGACCCATGGTTTCTGGTCTGGGGACTCGCGCTTGCCACCGCGGGCTTCAGCCTTCGGCGTACCGCAGAACGGCGCGCTCTCAACGCCGCAGCCGCAGCGACGGCCACTCGGGCGCCGTAAAGCACTTGGCTATCGGCGCGGAAACCGCGCAAGCCGACGCGAGCGCCTTCGGCATCTGGCCGGCCACCGAGCGGACGATCCCAACGGCGACCAGGCAGGCGTCCGGCGACTCGCAGCCCGCGAGCGGTATCACGCGATGGCGATCGCGTGCCCCATGCGGTGTGTCTCGGTGATCCTGCCGCCGGTGCATAGGCATCGCCGGGGCGGCGCGGACCGCTTCCGTGCGGCGCGCCGCCCTCCGTTTCCGCGCGATGCGCATCTTGGCTCGGCGCGGCACGGTCGACCATCTCGCCGATCACGCTTACGGCGAGCAGACGCCGCGCTGCGAAGCGTCGCCGGAGCTGCTCTGGCGTGTTAGCACGCGCTGTGGGAGAGGCATGGGCCGGGCTGAGGCAGTGCGGCGATACCAACCAGCTCCGGCATGGTTACGGCCGCGTGCCCCTTCGGCGATGGTGCGTCAAGACGCTGTGGCCGATTGTAGGGAGCCTCACCGATGCGAAGCCGAGGCTGGTGGGGCAGGCTGCTGGCAGCTCACCGACTCACTAGGAGGTCACGATGTCGATCCACCGAACCCTGTCCTGGGGCAAGCTGTTAGGGCTGTTGGCGGCCATCTTGGCTGTGTTCGTCACGATCGCGTCACAGAGTGCTGCGGCGCCGCACGCCGCGGCGAGTTCGACGATCGCGTTCCGTACGGTCACGCTCTCCGACGCGTCATCTCCAGGTTTCGGCAACCCCGGCTCGACGGTCGTCAGCCGAATTGAGAACCGGCAGGGCACGCACGTGATCGGTCTCGACCAGACCGCATGCATTGTCATCAAGCTGCCTGATCTGCAGTGCAGCTCGACGATCGGTCTGCCGGGAGGCACCCTGCAGATCTCGTTTCACCAGAGCCTGATCCGCCGGACGATCGTCGCTCCGGTCGGTGGAGGGACCGGTCGCTACGCAGACGCCCGCGGTTACCTCGCCCTGCGCGAGATCGGGTCGAGCCAGAGGGACTTCGACGCGGTGCTGCACGTGGATTATTAGCGCGGACCTCGGTTAGCCTCCCTGGGGTGATCATCCCGGGGAGGCACCCCGTCCGTCCGCTAGAGCGCAAGTCCGAGCTCGAGTGGCTCGCCAGCCGGCTCGGGTCCGCTCGTTATGGTCACGGCCGCGTCGCGCTGATCCTGGCAGAGGCGGGACTTGGCAAGACCACGCTACTCCGCGAGGCCGAGATGTTCGCCAGGGAACGCGGGTTCTCGGTGTTCAGCGCGCGCGGAGCGGAACTCGAGCGCGAGATCCCGTTCGGGCTGACGCGGCAGCTGCTTGAGCGCCTCCACGGGGCGCTGAGCCCAGAGGAGCGTCCTGCTCTGCGTCGTGGGGCGGCAGGCGTCGGATTATCGCTCCTCGATGGCCCCGGGACGCCGACCGCCGGCGACATCGCCGGGCTCCTGCACGGTCTGTACTGGTTTCTCGGCACGGCCTGCGAGCAGCGGCCTCTTCTCCTATGCCTGGACGACGTTCACTGGTCCGACCCTGAGACGATCCGGCTCCTCGCCTATCTCGCGCCGCGGGTGCGGACGCTGTCGCTGCTCGTCCTTTGCGCGGCCCGGCCAGTCGAGCCAGGGGTAGCTCCCGGACCGCTGCGCGCGGTCGCCGCTGACGAGGAGGTCGCCCTCACCACCCTCCAGCCGCTCAGCGTCGCGGCAACGGCTGAGCTTGTGGTGCGGGAGCTCGGCGCCACCGCGGCGACCGACTGGGTGCAGACCAGCCACCGGATCACGGGCGGCAACCCGTTCTTCCTCAGTGAGCTCTTGTGGACGGTGCGCGAGCGCGGCCTGCCGCTGACGACCGAAGGCGCTGCGGTCCTCGGGCGCATGACAACCCCTCGTGTGAGCGAGGCGATTGCAGCGCGTCTGAACCGGGCTGGCCCCGAGGCCGAGGCCGTCGCGGGCGTGACGGCTGTGCTCAGCGGCGACGCCGAGCTGCGTCGAGTCGCGGAACTCGCGGAGCTTTCAGTGGGAGCCGCCCAGGACGTCGCCGAGCACCTCGCCGAACTCTCGATCCTCCGAACCGGCCGCCCGCTCGAATTCGTGCACCCACTGGTCCGTGCCGCAGTCTATGACCGCCTTGGCGGGCGTCGGCGCGATGAGCTCCACCGGCGCGCGGCCGCATTGCTCCACGAGGAGGGAGCGCCGGCCACCAAGGTCGCGCTGCACGCGTTCCCGATCGAGCCGTCTGGCGACGAGGCGCTCGTCGCCGCGCTCTGGAACGCGGCTCGCGAGGCGCAGGACGCCGGCGCCCACGATGCTGCGGCGCGATATCTGCGGCGGGCGCTTGACGAGCCGCCTCGGCCGGCTGCGCGCCCCCGTGTCTGTTTCGCGCTCGGTCGCGCCCTCGCTGCCGGCGACGCCCGCGCCGCCAGCGAGGCCCTGGCCCTGGCGGCGGAATCCGATGACACGGAGCTGAGGATCTCGGCACTGCGCTGGCAGGGCGCGACCCTCGGCTTCGTGGGCCGGGCGCGAGAGGCCGTCGCCGCGCTCGACGCCGCGCACGCGTGCGCCCGCGATCGCGATGAGGCGATGCTCATGCGGGCGACGCGCGACTTCTATGCCCTCGCGTGGCTCGGCGATCCTGATGGGGAGGCGCGCACGGATCGCGTGCTCGCTGATGCCGATGGTGCCTCGGTGCGCTCGCCGGGCGCACGTCGCCTCGTTGCGCTGGCGTCCTTGATCGTGGCGGCCACTGGCAAGGCATCCGCCGCGCGGGCGCTCGAGCTCGGGCATCGCGCGCGCGATGCGCAGGCGACGTGGCTGGCCGAGGATGACGGGGTCGAGACGGCGGTGAGCTTCGGGGAGTCCAGCATCGTGATCGAGGAGCCGGCAGCGTTGGAGCGCCACGAACGCGCGCTCGCGGCAACCCGGGAGCGCGGCATGGCGCTCAACGGCGCGAGCGCCATGGTGCAGATCGCCGACATCCGCCTCCGGCGCGGCGACCTCCTCCGGGCTGAGATAGACGCGCGGACGGCATGGCGACTCCTTGCTCCCGAACGGGAGCGCAACGGCATCTTCTACTGGTGGTCGCTGGCGGCCCTGATCGCGGTCCTCGTGGCTCGCGGCGAGTCCGCCGAAGCAGATCAAATCGCGGCGGAGACGGAGGCCTGGACCGTCCACTCCCCGGAGATCGGAATGTTCCCGTTCACCCCGCTGCTGCCAGTTGTGCTCGGTGAGCTCGCGCTTGCAGCCGGCCGTCGGGAGGAGGGCATGGCACGGCTGTGTCACGCCGGAGAGCAGCTTGAGGCGCACGGCTGGCGGAATCCAGCACTGGTCCCGTGGCGCGCGAAGGTAGTCCCGGCGCTCGTGGCCGCCGGCCGCTCGGCCGAGGCGCGCGAGCTGATCGCGCCTGCCGTGGAGCGCGCGCGGCGGTTTGGGGCACCGTGGGCGTTCGGCATGGCACTTCGGGCCGCGGGGACGGCCGAGGAAGGCGAGCGCCGGCTTGCGCTGCTGGAGGAGGCGGTTGCCGTTCTGCAGGACGGCGCGTGTCAGGTAGAGCACAGCCATGCCCGTCTGGAGCTTGGGGCGAGCCTGCGCCGAGCCAACCGCCGACGAGAGGGCCGTGAGCACCTTCGGATCGCACTCGACCTGGCGGTGCGTGGCGGAGCGGGGGCGCTCGCCGCACGGGCGCGGGCTGAGATCGCCGCGACCGGAGCGCGCCCAAGGCGCGAGCTGCTCTCTGGGCTCGAGTCCCTCACCGCAAGCGAGTTGCGCGTGGCCGAGCTCGCCGCGGAAGGACGCTCGAACCCTGAGATCGCGCAGGAGCTCTTTGTCAGCCGGAAGACGGTGGAGGCTCACCTTCATCGCGCCTACGCCAAGCTCGACATCCAAGGCCGAAACGAGCTTTCATCGGCCCTCAGGCCCGCGATGGCCAGCGCAGTCTGAGCCCGGCGGTGCCGCCCGGACACGTCCGCGTCAGACGAGGCAATCTCTTGCTTTAGGAGAACGAGCGGCGGCCGGTGCCGGGCCTGAGGGACTCGAGGAACATCGCTGTGATGCGGTCGCGCAGCTTGGGGTCCTGACGGGTCACAGCGTCACGCGAGCTCATGTCAAGCGCGGCAAGCGGACCCGCGAAGGGCGCCATCGCCGCCTGCATGGCGACGGCAAGCAGCGTGCGTGCCTGAGCCCAGTCGGGCAGCGTCACGGCAAACCCGTCATCGCTCTGGCGTATCCACCCGCCAGCGAGCATCGTTTCAACCTGCGCATCGTCGGGATGCTCGAGCGTCGCTGCGAAGGTGCAATCACTCGGAGCGGTTGGGCGCGGCGCGTCAGCGATGTGGCGCATCGCCTCACGCGCGAACGACCGGATCGCCTCGGCGCTCTCTCGCGCTTCGGTGAAGACCGGCTGTGGATGGTGAGGATCGACCCCCTGCTGGACAGCCAGGAACGGCACCCCGTCAAGGCTTCCGAGGTTCTTGCCGTGGTTGGCGTGGCCGGTGATTCCGAGCAACGCGGCCTGTGCGGCCCAGACGCGGCCATGGCTCTCGGTAATCTCCTCGTCGTCCATCCACAGTCGCAGCCCCGGGACGTAGGTGTGCGGGGCGAAGCCCGCCACGCTGCGCCGGGGGTGGTAGCCGAGCTGCAGCATTCCGTCGATGTCGGCTTGGCGAAGGTCAAAGACGTTGTCGGTGGCGATCCGCGACCGGAACGGAAGATGATCGGCGATCAAGTTGGTGGGGTGTCCAGACGCGTGGTTGTCGAGGATGATCACCTCGCTGGCGCCCCCGTCGAACAGTCCAAGAGCGGCGGCAAGAACGTCGTCGGTCAGCCGCGCTCGACCGGTATCCCAGTAATCCGGGCAGCAAGCGAGCAACTCCCGGACGCCTCTGATCCCGGCGATCCCCTCCATGTCGATGCTGAGCACAATGCGCATGCCCCAAGGCTCGCTGAACCTCCACCACCTTCGCATCGATGAACCACCCTACTGTTGCGGGCTTCGCGTGCCGTTGGCCACCCTCAGGGCCGTCACGCGCACGCAATCAGCCGAGAACCCCCTTGTTCTCGCCGAGAGCATCTCCCCGCTCAGCGCCAACCGCGCGGACTCGCGCACCTCGGGCTGGCCTACTCTCGTTACCGCTCGATCGGATCGCAGCGAGGAGATCGGCGACGGTCGCTAGCCACGAGAAGCCATGATTTCGGCGTTGCCGCGTTGGCCAGCGCGACCGCTTGCGGACAGAGGGAGCCACGACGACGACGCGGGCCACGCGTACACGTGCCAACACGAACGCAGGTCTCGGCACGGTAGACGGGTTGCGTCTCAGGACTGCTGTAAATAGCTGCGCGGGTGCTGTCAGAGAGACGGCGTAGGTTCCCTCACGTCCTGCAAGACAGAAGGAGGCCTACGCCGTGAGACGCACCGTACCGCCGTCGGCGGAGATACAAGCCGAGATCGACAAGCTGCTGTCGAAGAAGCTGGTCGATGATCCGCAGAACATGTTGGGCGAGCTCGCCCGGCTCGGCGCCCGTTTGATCATCCAGAGGGCGGTTGAGGAGGAGTTCGATGACTGGTTGGGCCGGGCTCGTTATGAGCGCCGCCCCGAGCGTGAGCGCGGCCTGAAGAACTACGACGCGGCTCTGCGCAACGGGTTCCGGCCTCGGCATTTGCAGACCGGGGAGGGTGAGCTTGAGATCCAGGTCCCTCAGGCCCGCCACACGACAGTGCCGTTCGTGTCCAAGCTGTTCCCGAAGTGGCATTGCAAACGCCTGTTCCGCACCGACCCGTTGAAGACGCTTGTGATCGGCGGGTTCGTTCGGGGCCTGTCGATGCGTGACATCGAGTCGCTGTGTGAGGAGGTCGGGCTCGGGACCATCTCGCGCTCAACGGTCTCGAGGATCTGCGCGGAGCTGCACGAGCGCTTCGAAGCGTTCAAACAACGCTCGCTCTATGACACCAACCTCGTCGTCCTGTTCTTGGACGCGATCTTTCTCGCGGTCCGTCCCAGCGGCCCGAAGGAGGGCGTGATTTGTGCCTGGGGAATCGATGAGAACGGCCGCCGGCAACTGGTTTCGGTCAGGCTCGGCGCCCGGGAATCCAAGGAGGACTGGCTTGAGCTCGGCCGTGATCTGATCACCCGCGGACTGCCAGCACCCAGACTCGTGGTCTCCGACGGCGCCCCTGGGTTGATCTCAGCGATCGGGGAGATCTGGCCACGCGCTGACCGTCAGCACTGCTGCGTTCACCGCCTACGCAACCTGCTGGCGAAGCTCCCCAGGGCAGAGCAGGACCGGGTGCGCTTCAACTACTGGGCAGCCCTCACCGACGCCACCAGCGTCAAGGACGGCAAGCTCCGCCTCCAAGTCCTGATCTCAGAGCTCGAACATCGCGGCTACGAATCGGCAGCCCGATGCCTGGCCGAGGACCTCGACGCCCTGGTCGTTCACCTCCGCTACCCCTTGCGGCATCGTGAACGGTGGCGGTCAACGAACCTGCTGGAGCGCTCGCTCGGGGAGGTTCGCCGGCGCACCAAAGTGATGGGCCGCTTCCCCGGCGAGAGCAGCTGCCTCTCACTCGTCTTCGCAGTCCTCGACCTGTTCATGACACACGCCTCAAACGGCGCCACATTCACCGAGCTGGACCGCCAGCATCTCTACCGAATCAAATACCAACAGCTAGATCGAGACGCTCTCGACGAGGAGGTCACCGCCGCTTAGACTCGATCTCGGGAACCTCAAACCGCGACGAATTTACAGCGGTTAAGAGACGCAACCTCAAGGGCACCGCGAGCCCCGCTCGTCGCCACGAGCAGGGCGCGAGGCGAACACCAGGCGTTGGGTGACACTCGGGCTGGCGCTGGCAAGTCATGTTCCGGGCAAGAACGATGCCCTGGGAGAGCG